>JBDTTA010000020.1:0-21126 GCA_039930845.1 Gemmatimonadales bacterium | reverse complement strand
AGAGCCGGGCGACTCCGCCAGGCAGCGGTCGGTCGCCGAAATCGGTCTTCCGCGGGCGCTTGAGTGTGTAGATCACCTCGACCGGCGCCTCGGTCTCATCGCGCTGCTGCACGATGAATCCCCAGTAGGGAATGAGGCCGTGCACCACGTAGGATCGTTCGTATGCGGCCGGCGCGGGATCGAACAGCGCGATGGAGGTCGTGAGGCCGGGAAGGAGCGTGGTCTTGCCCGGCAGCGTGTACAGGTGGAACTCGCCCACGCGCTGCTCGCCGACGTCCATCGGCGCGCTCTGCGCCACGACCGTGATCTCTCTCCTCATGAAGGCGCGGTCCTCCGCGGATTTCGGGGCCCTGCCGACTTTCCCCGCCAGAAGCTGCAGCTCGGCATCCTCGGCTCTCAACGATTGCGATGCGACCACCGCGGTGCCCGTCACACGTGCGCTCGAGACGCCGAGCACCACCTGGTAGCTCGCCTGCCACGACGCGCCGTTGGTGAAGTATCCGAGCCGCAGGTTGTCCTGCGCGCGTGCGCTCCGGAGGTCGAGCGTGGCCGTCGGATCGGCGACGACCACATCGCCCGGGTAGAGCGCCGCGCCCGGAGGGTTGAACGTCACCCTCCCGTCCGGCAACTGCAGCCGGAGCGGATCGACCCCCAGTACCAGCGCGCTCAGCGTGTCCTTCGACTCGGGAAGCCTGAAGACGATGCGCTTGCCCACTGAACGGCGGAGCGCACTCGCTTCGTCCACCGCTCCGTCGTAGCGGAGCCCGGTGATGTTGACCGTCGAGTCGAGCGAGAAGACCGACGCGGGATCGAGCGAACCCACCGTGACGCGTTGAGTGGAGTTGCCCCTGGGCACCGCCACCGGTATCGAGCGCCGGACGAGCACCCGTCCGTCGTTGTAGATGGTGAGCGAGGTCTGGGCGGTGAGGCGGTGGGGAAGACACAGCGCGAGCAGCAGAATCGCGGCGAGCTTCATTTCAGCACCTCCATGGCGATGCGGCCCACGATCCGCCGCACGATGATATAGGTGGCCACGACCGCCACGGCGCCGTAGAAGCGCGCCGTCGGGTCGGGTGGCAGACGAAGGGCGACGTACGCCGCCGTCAGCGCAGTCGCCGCCAGGGAGATGCGATTGGCCAGCCGGGAGGCACGCACGCCCCGCTCGGTCCGGCATTCGGGACAGAGTTCGCCCCATTGGATACCCCGCACCCTGCGTTGGCACTTGGCGCAGGGGACCTCAGGCAACCCGCCGGGCGACAGCACGCCCGAACTCCTCGGTCGAGGCGGTGCCGCCGATGTCGCGGGTCCGCACGTTGTCGTCCAGAATCGTGTCGCACACGGCGCGCCTGACCCGCTCGGCGCGGTCGAGCTCGCCGATGTGATCGAGCATCATGGCCGCGGCCAGCATCTGCGCCGACGGATTGGCGATGCCCTTGCCGGCGATGTCGGGGGCGCTGCCGTGCACCGCCTCGAAAATCGCCGCCCTGGTGCCGATATTGGCCCCGGGTGCCAGGCCGAGCCCGCCGACCAGCCCCGAGACCTCGTCGCTCAGGATGTCGCCGAACATGTTGGTCGTCACCAGCACGTCGAACTGCTGGGGATTCATGACGAGCTGCATGGCGGTGTTGTCGACGATCATGTCGTTCGCCTCGACCCGGCCCTCGAACTCCGACGCGATGGCGCGGCCCACCTCGAGGAAGAGGCCACTCACCATCTTGAGGATGTTCGCCTTGTGGACGATGGTGACCTTCCGCCGCCCGTGCTTGAGCGCGTACTCGAAGGCGTAGCGGATGATCCGCTCGCAGCCGGTGCGGGTGACGATGGCCATCGATTCGGCCACGGCGCGCGGATCGTCGCCGATCTTCACGAAATGCTCCACGCCGATGTAGAGTCCCTCGAGATTCTCCCGCACCAGCACGATGTCCACATTCTCGAAGCGTCCACCGGGCACGATCGTCTTGGCGGGGCGGACGTTGGCGAAGAGCTCGAATTCCTTCCGGAGACCGACGTTCACCGAGCGGAACCCGGTGCCCACCGGCGTCGTGAGCGGTCCCTTCAGGGCCAGGGCATTTTTCCGGATGCTGTCGACGGTCGCGTCGGGGAGGGGCGTGCCGGTGGCATCGACGGCCGCCATGCCGGCCAGCTCGTCGTCCCAGTTGAACCGGAGGCCGGTGGCTTCGAGCATCTTCACTGTCTGAGCGGTAATCTCTGGACCGATGCCGTCGCCCGCAATGAGGGTGACGTCGTACGTCATGGTTGTGCCGAGTCGAGCGGCAGCACGGCGGCGAGCGCCGCGTCGAGCGCGGCGGGAGGGGTGTCGCCGGTGCCGACCGCGACGCTCCGCCACACCACCTTGCCCGAGCGCGCGTCGGCGAGCACGAGGCTCAGGTCGGCGCGCACGGCGCCCAGGGTATCTCGGCTGAAGCCGAGCGAGGCGGGAATCATGACGATGCGGCCGCCGGAAATGGCTACGAGGCTTCGAAGCGACGAGCGCAGCGGATCGGGGATGATCTTGAGCTTTGGCGCCCGCATGACGGCCTGCCCCATCTGGTCGGGATCGCCGACGAGGCCGGGCGCGCGACGGGCCATTTTCCGGAGCTTTGGCGGCAGCACCCAGTTGGCCTCGGGCGCGCGGCCGGTCAGCGCCTCGCCGATGATCGAGTCGGCCCAGAGCAGCGTGGGGCGCCGCTCGCGATAGGGCGCGTACACCGAGTCACCGTGAAGCGCCGGGTCGGCGGCGACGAGCGTGATGGGGATGACGGCGACGGTTTGCCCGGCCATCGACTCCGTGGGCACGAGCGCCATCGGCACCTGCGCGGCGAGGGGACCGGCGAGGGCCAGGCAGACGGCGAAGGAGGTGCAGATGCGGGGGATCACAGAGGGGCAAGATAAGCGGGGCTGCAGGCGGGATGAAGGAGGGGCCGCGCCTGCTCCCTACCGCTTCTCGATCTCCGCCCTGAGCCGGAGGAGCGCATCCTCGGTGGCCACCAGCTCCCCCCGCGCCTCGGTCAGTTGCTGCTGCTGGCTCTGGACGAAGCGCCGGTAGGGCGCGATGGCCTCGTTGATACGGCCGCCCGACTGTCCGAGCTCGAGGTGCACCTGCCGCGTCAGCGCCTCAATAAGTTTGGAGCGCAGCTCCTCGATCCGGCGGCGGAAATCGGCCTGCGCCTGGCGGCGCTTCCGGGGAATGACGTAGAACCCTCCGATCGCGAGCGCCGCCGCCAGCAGGAGACCGGTCACGTCCGCCGCCACGCCGGTAATCACGGTGGCCACCAGGGTGCCGATGCCAAGCGCGCCGGCCTGCGCCAGGGCGGTGGTGGCGAAGGTGCCCTGGATCTCGTTGGCGATGGTGCGCGACTCCACCTCCCGGTCATACGTCGCAATCACGTCGCGCGAGACGCGTCCCACCGAGTCCAGGAGCGCCTGGCGGTTGTACGTGAAGCTCGAGCCCACCTCGCCGATCATGCCTTCGGTGTGCCGGGCGAGCTTCCGCTTGTCGATGTAGGCGCTGATGTCCTGCCAGATCTTGAGGTTCCGCTCCACGATCCAGTCGATGACCCGCCCCACCTCGTCCTCCACCTGCCGCGGAGTATCGGCGATCACTTCGCGCTCGAAGGCGCGCTTGACCCCTTCGCTGTCCATCAGGCTCCTGATCCGCCCGATGCGGACCGTGTCCTCGAAATAGCGCACGCCCCGCCGCTCCATCTCACCGAGCAGCAGCTCGAGCCGGGAGAGTCTGGGCTCGAAGTCGCGCAGCATCTCCTGGTGGAAGAGCGCGAGCTGCTGGTCGATGTTCTGAATCGCCTCGACGTCGTGCGTCAGCAGCTTGAGGCGCTCGAACGCCAGTTCCTTGTATTTCGCCGAGAGCCGGAGACCCACGTTGAGCGGATTGAGGAGCTTGAGCCGCACGCGTTCCGCCTGATCGAGGGTGTTGATGAGATAGTTCTCCATCTCCCCGAACCCGCTCTCCTTCCACAGCGCGTCGTCCTCCTTCTCCCGGGCATCGATCGCCTGCCGGGCGGACACGGCGAACAACTGCGGCTTCTCGCCGAGCAGCGCGGCGGCATTTTCCGCGACGTACCGCAAGACCTCCTCGCGGTCGTTCGGGCGGAGGATGTCGAACTTGTTGACCACGAACACGAGCTTCTTGCCCCATTCGCGAAGCTGCTCGAGAAAGGTGCGCTCGCTCTCCGTGAAGGGCCGGTCGGCGGAGGTGACGAACAGCACGAGATCGGAGCGCGGGATGAAGTCTCGCGTCAACTCCTCGTGCCGCCGGATGATGGCGTTGGTGCCGGGAGTGTCCACGATGTTGAGCTGGCGAAGCAATTCCGCCGGATGGGTCCGCTCGAGGAGAAAGGCCTCGCGAAGCTCTTCCGTCACCTCCGCGCCGTGGCGGAGGAGATTGATCCGGTCGGTCGTCGGGGTCACGCCCTCGGGGAGGACGCGCTCCCCGATGAGCGCGTTGATGAAGCTGGATTTGCCGGAATTGAACTCCCCGGCCACGACCACCAGGAAGAGGCCGGCGAGCTGCGCGCGCGCCTCCGCGAAGCGCCGGAGGTCGTCCGCCGCGACGTCGGTGCCGACGCGGTCGAGCGCCACCGCCAGCCGCTCGAGGAGCTCCTGTTCCCGAGCGCGGAGCTCCTGCTCGCGTTTCGAGATGATGCCCTTGCGGGCCAAGAGATTGCCGATCACGGGCATCACCTACTCCAGCGACAGGCCCCCATCCACCACGATCGTCTGGCCAGTGATGTGCCGGGCCGACTCTGAACAGAGGAAGGAAATGACATGCGCCACGTCGTCGGGCTCGGCGACGCGGCCGAGGATCGAGCTCTTCTGCGCCCGCTCGATGACCTCGGAGGGAAGCATGGCCATCCGCTCCGTGCGGATGAATCCCGGCGCGATGGCGTTGACGTTGACATTGGCCGGGCCGAGCTCGACGGCCGCGGCGCGGGTGAGCCCGTTGAGCGCGGCTTTGCTGGCGGCGTAGTTGGCCACTCCGAAGCCCGGCCGCTCCGCCTGGTGCGCGCTGACGCTCACGATCTTGCCGAAATGCTGCAGCCGGAAAATGGGCGCCACCGCGCGCATACAATTGAAAGCGCCGGTGACGTTGGTGTCCAGCACGTCATTCCACGCCATTTCGCTCAGCCGCCAGAGCGCACCGTCGCTGGCGATCCCGGCGTTGTTGATGAGGAAGTGGACGCCACCGAGCTTCTGGCGGGTTTCGTCGACAAACTGCTCGACCGCCAGCCGGTCTCTGACGTCGCACCGGGCCGCGTAGACCCCGACGCCCATGGCGGTGAGCGCTGCCTCGGTCAACAACGCCTGCTCTGTCACATCCCGACCCGGCATGTTGACGAAGCAGATGGCCACGTGACAACCGAGCCGGCCGAACTCCATCGCGATGGCGCGGCCAAGCCCGGTGGCTCCGCCGGTCACGATCACCACCTTGCCGCGCCATCCCTTCCGCACCGGCTGGGGCTGTGGCTCTTCCAGTGTGGCGCCGGAGCCCTCCGCCGTCTCGAATTCCCATGACGGCCGATGGCCGAAACCGAAGGATGGCAATGGCATGGACTCCGAAGGTACGGCGCGTCCGGAACGTCGGCAAGCACCCGCCGCTCTCCGTTACCCTTTCTCCCTTCCCCTTTCACCACTTACTGTTAAACATGCTCTCCAGAATCGCCTGGGGTCTCCTTGCCCTGGCCGGCGCCGCCGGCTGGGGAGTGCTGGCGCTCCACCGCGGCGAGACCGTCAACGCCGCGTGGCTGGTCCTCGCCGCCGTCGGCACCTACCTCATCGGTTATCGCTTCTACAGTCGCTTCCTGGCCGATCGCGTGCTCGGACTCAACGACCGGCGCGCCACCCCTGCCGAGCGGTATGCCAACGGCCGCGACTTCGTTCCAACGTCACGCGGCGTGCTCTTCGGACACCATTTCGCGGCCATTGCCGGCGCGGGCCCGCTGGTCGGTCCGGTCCTCGCGGCGCAGTTCGGCTATCTGCCGGGGACGATCTGGCTCGTCTTCGGCGTCGTGTTCGCCGGCGCGGTGCAGGATTTCGTCATCCTCTTCGCCTCCATGCGGCGCGACGGCAAGTCGCTCGGCCAGATGGCCAAGGAGGAGACCGGGCCGTTCGCCGGCTTTCTCGCCATGGTCTCGGTGCTGGCGATCATGGTGATCCTCCTGGCCGTGCTCGCGCTTGTGGTGGTGAACGCGCTCAAGGACAGCCCATGGGGCGTGTTCACGATCCTCTGCACGATCCCCATCGCCGTGCTCATGGGGTTCTGGATGAAGGTGTGGCGGCCGGGAAAGACGATGGAGGCGTCGGTGGGCGGCATCGTGCTGCTCATGCTCGCGCTGGTGGGCGGGCGCCACGTCGCCGAGTCGGCGGCGCTCGCGCCGTACTTCACCTACTCGGGCCTGACCATCGCGTACGGAATGATCGCATACGGCTTCATCGCGAGCGTGCTGCCGGTCTGGATGCTCCTCTGCCCGCGCGACTATCTCTCGACCTTCATGAAGGTCGGCACCATTCTCCTGCTCGCGTTCGGCATCCTGATCGTGATGCCGCCGCTCCAGATGCCCGCCCTCACCCGATTCGTGGACGGGACCGGCCCCATCTTCGCGGGCAAGCTCTTCCCCTTCGCGTTCATCACGATCGCCTGCGGAGCGATCAGCGGGTTCCACGCCCTGGTGGCCTCGGGGACAACGCCGAAGATGCTCGAGCGGGAGAGCGACGCCCGATTCATCGGCTACGGCGGCATGCTGATGGAGTCGTTCGTCGCCATCATGGCCCTCTGTGCGGCCGCGCTGCTCGACCCCGGAGTCTACTTCGCCATCAACGCGCCGCTCGCCACGCTCGGCGGGAGCGCCCAGTCAGCAGCCGAGGTCATCCGCGGCTGGGGCTTTACCGTCACACCGGAGACGATCACTGCTCTCGCCGCCGAGGTGGGGGAGAAGACGCTGCTGGGACGCACGGGCGGAGCGCCCAGCCTGGCGGTGGGAATGGCGCACATTCTAAGCGGCGCCTTCGGACGGGGATTGATGGCGGTCTGGTACCACTTCGCCATCATGTTCGAGGCGCTGTTCATCCTGACCACGATCGATACCGGTACGCGCGTCGGCCGCTTCATGCTCCAGGAGCTGGCCGGGCATGTCTGGCAGCCGCTGGGCCGCACGTCGTGGTATCCCAGCACGATGCTGGCGTCGGCACTCGTCGTGGCCGGCTGGGGCTGGTTTCTCGTGCAGGGCGTGCTCGATCCGCTCGGCGGGATCAACTCCCTCTGGCCGCTCTTCGGCATCAGCAACCAGCTTCTCGCGGCCGTGGCGCTCAGCGTCGGAACGACCGTCCTCATCAAGAGCCGCAAGGCCAGATACGCGTGGGTGACGGTGATGCCGCTGATCTGGGTCCTGGCGACGACGCTCACCGCGGGGTGGCAAAAGATCTTCGCCGCCGACCCGCGCCTCGGGTTTCTGGCCCATCGGGCGCTGGTGGAAGGACAGATTGCGGCCGGCGCCGTGGAAGCGGCGCGCGGGGCACGACTCCTGTTCAACGATGGACTCGATGCCACGCTGTCCGCCGTGTTCATGATCGCGACGGTGCTCGTGGTGCTGGCCTCGGTCCGCGAATGGGTGCTGGTGCTCACTCGCCGCAAGCCGGCGGTGGCGCGGGAATCCCCGTTCGTGGAGACGGCCTATGCGGGATAGACTCGCTGCCGTGTTGCGCGTGATCCGCCGGGTGTCGGGGATGCCCGACTATCCTGCCTACCTCGAGCACCTGCGGTGTCGTCACCCCGGACAGCCCGTTCCCACCGAACGCGAGTTCTACGATGCCTACCTGAAAACCCGCTACGGAGACAGTCCCACGCGCTGCTGCTGACCCAGCTCGCGCACCCACTCCGTGAGCCACTTTCCCGTCCGCGAAATCACCGACGAGCTGTCGTTGGCCAGAAAGTCGAATCCGCCCCGATCGAGCGCCTTGTCGGCATAGACGCCACGGGCGCGCGCGCGATCCCGCGCATCGAGCAGCGCGCGTAGACTTGCCGGGGTCCCGATCCAGAGCAGGGCGTCGGAAGCGCGGATGCCCATCCGGGGCGGAATTCCGAAGCTGTCGGGCGCGGCGTAGACGCGGGCCATGAGCGGGATGAGCGACGGATCGGTAAAGTAGGACAAGAGCGTGAGATATCGGACCTTGAACTCCTGGTCGGGCGCCGAGAGAAAGCGGGCCGACACCGAATCGGCGGCGCCGGCGCCGAGGCGGCCGAGCACCCATGCATCGCCATGGTCGTATTCGCGGGTGGGAATGCGGGAGAGGATATCGGCCAGCACCGCGGAATCCCCCTTGACCGCTCGCCGGCGCTCGAGGATGATCGCCTGCAGCGACGGGTCGACGTCATCGGCCTTGAGACCGGGGTTGTGAGGAAATGGTATGCCCTCGACCTGGCCCAGCCGCGCCTTGAGACGCGCCGCACTGTCGGCAAACGCGCGGTCCCTCAGCTCCGCCAACCGGGTGAGGGCAATGAGCCCGCTGTTCCAGTCTCCCGAGCCGTCGATCGCCGCGATCATCCGGCGCCAGAGCGGGCCGGGCCGCCGCATGCGCATGATGCTCGCGACCGAATCGGCTGCCGGCGTTCCCTCGCGCAGCGCCTCATGGAGCTCGGAGTACGTGGCGCGGCCGGGATCGCCGACGCGGATCTGCACCTGCGCGCCGGCCGTCGTACTGGCCGCGAGCGAAATCAGCGACGCGACGACCAGAATGGATGTTGCCTTCATGCACGAGCTCCTGCGCTTGTGCGCGGAGAGACGAGAAGCCAGGCGAGGACGGCCAGGGCCGAGCCGGCCGCCGAGACGAGCAGGGCGCCGCGACCGCCCATGGACTGATACACCATGCCGAATGCCAACCCCGCGGGGAGCGCGGCGAAGCCCGTGAGCCCGTGGTAGACGCCGAAACGTTGCCCTGTCCGCACCGGGGCGAGCGCCGATATCAACGAACGCTCCGCCGACTCCGTCAAGCCGGTGGCGACGCCAGACAGCAGGAAGATCGCCACCGTCGCCGCGGACGAGTGGACGGACGCCATCGTGGCCGCGACGCCCGCGAAGAGCATGCCGCCTGCGGCGACGCCTGTGCTCGACCCCATGCGGTCCGACAACCGGCCACCCGGGTACGAGCTGGCGCTCCGTACGACGTGAAGCCCGGCCCATACCAGTGGAACCGCCGGCAGCGGCAGGCCGCGCTGCTGCAGGTAGAGCAGGAAGAGCGTCTCCGGCAGTCGAAAGAACGTAATCGCCGCGAGCACCGTGACCGGTCCCCAGAAGATTCTTCCGACGGCGTCGGCACCACGATGACTGCCTGGTGCTACCGTTCCGGCCGACTGCCTGACCCCGAGCACGACCGCGAGAATCGCGAACGCGCAAAGACCCGGCACCACGCTCCAACCGATCACCTGGCGGACATCGGCGCCGAGCGAGAGCAGGTACCACGCAGCGAGCGATCCCATCACGGCGCCGAAGTGATCGGCGGCGCGATGGAATCCGAAGGACCTGCCGCGCGCGTCCTCGGACGTGGCGGCGGCGATGAGCGCGTCTCTCGGTGGTGTACGGAGGCCCTTTCCCACCCGATCGATGACCCGGAATCCCACGACTTGCCAGGCGGCGGCGGACATCGCGATGACCGGTCGAATGAGAATCGCGGTCAGATACCCGGCGAGGATGAGCGGCTTCCGCCACCCCGGGCGGTCGGCAAGCCGGCCACTCACGAGTTTGATGACGGCTGAGGTCAGGTCCGCCGCGCCGTCCAGCGCGCCGAGCGCGAGTGCGCCGCCTCCCAGCGACACCGTGACGAATGCCGGCAGGAGCGGGTAGACCATCTCGCTCGCGAAGTCATTGAAGAGCGAGACAAGTGAAAGTCCCTTGACCGTGGCCGGTACCGGCGTCATGCGCTTGCCGCCTACTTGCCGTAGCGCTCGAGGGCAAGGCTCACGATGCGCTCGATGAGCCGCGGGTATTCCAGGCCCATGGCGCGGGCCGCCATGGCAAACTCGCTGGACCGCTCGAGGTAGCAGCTCGCATTGACCTCGAGGACGTAAATTTCCCCCGTATCGGTGAGCCGGAGATCCACGCGGCCATAGTCGCGGACGCGCAGCGCCCGGAACGCGTCCACGGCCACCTTCTGCAATCGCGCGCGCAGCTCGTCGGGCAGGGTGGCCAGCACCGACTTGGTGCCCTTGTACTCCTTGCTCCGCTCGTCCCATTTGGCCTTGCTGTCCATGACCTTGGGAACGCCCTCGGGAAAGCCGGTAAAGTCCACCTCGATCGGCGGGAGCGCCTTGGCCTGGGAGTTTCCGAGCACGCCGACGTAGAACTCCCTTCCCTCGATGTATTCCTCGGCCAGCGCCGAATCGTTCAGTTCCTTCCGGATGGCCGCCACCCGCTCCATCAGCGCCACCGCGTCGTGCACCAGCGACTTGCCTCCGATGCCGAGCGACGCATCGGAGCGCAGCGGCTTGACGAAGAGCGGCATGCGCACGTTGCCGCCGGTTTCGAAGGCGGCCTCGCGGGAGAAGACAGCGAACCGCGGATACAGGATCTCCTCGAACGCCAGCAGCTTCTTGGTGAGGCCCTTGTCCTGGCTCAGGTAGAGCTCGCCCGGGCCGCTGCCAGTGTGCTTGAGGCCGAGCAGATCGAGGAGGCCGGTGACGGCGATGTCGCCGAAGACGTTGTCGCCGAACATTTCCATGATGTTGAACACCAGCTCCGGCTTGCGACGCGAGAGGCCGCTGATCAACCGCTTCACGTCGCCGTGAACCCCCAGGACCGACACGCGGTGGCCGAGTCCGCGGAGCGTCCGCGCGACCTGGGGGACGACGGGGTCGTATTCCTTGGAGTTTTCGTCTTCGCTGTCGAGGTAGGTCAGAACCGTGATCTTCATGCGCGCTCCTTCAGGGACTCCGCGCTAATCGGCGAGATCCATGCCCCAGCGGGCGAGAGAGACCGGCAGTCCTCCATACCTCAGCAACGTGTCGTGGAAGCGCTTGAGCGAGTAGCCCGCACCCGCGCTCTCGCGGTAGGAATCGCGAAGCCGGAGGATTTCCCGCCGACCGACGGCGTAGCAGAGCTGGTAGGTGGGCCATGCGCAATATCGCCGCACTTCGGCCTCGGCGCTCGATCGCTCGATCGGCAGGTGCTCCACCATGTAGTCCACCGCCTCGGCGGGCGACATCCCACGAGTGTGAAGTCCCACATCGAGCACGATGCGCACCGCCCGCCAGAGCAGATTGACCAGACGGAAGAGCCGCTGTTCGACCGTGTCGTAGTACCCCGTCTCCTCCATAAGCTGTTCGCAGTAGAGCGCCCACCCTTCGACCATCACCGGCGTCCAGATATGACGACGGACTTCGGAGCCGAGCTCCTGGGCGGTCACGAGCTGCAGATGGTGCCCGGGATACGCTTCGTGAGCCACCATCGCCGGAACGGAGTGGCGGCAGTGGCCGCGAAGCTGCTGGGCGTATGCCTCCGGCGGCAGCGCCGGATCGGGCGGCGTCACGTAGAACTTGCCGTGCTGGTCACCGAGGTAGACGGGAGGCGGCTCGTACGCGGCGAACGGAACAAGCGACACCAGGAATGCCGGCGTCGAGACGACGTCCACCGGGCTCGACGGCACCGAGACGAGGTCGCGATCGAGCACGAAGCGGTGCACCCGTTCGAGCTCGCGGCGATAGACCTCGAGCACGCCCCCCTCCGCGGCGTCTCCGCGCAACCGGTCCACCACCTCACGCCACGGCGTGGGGCCGAGCTCGGCAGCCAGCGACGCGAGGCGCTCTTCCGTCTCCTCCTGCAGATGCAGGCCGTAGCGCCACAGCTCCGGTGCTCCCGACACGAGTGCATGCTCGAAATGAAGCCGGCGGCTGAACTGCGCTTCACCGATGGCAAAGCCAAGCGGGTCAGGGCTCGGCTCCACGTCGTCGCGCAGCGTGACACCGAACGCCGCCAGCGCCTCGAGCGCGTTCCGGCCCGCCGCCCGGAGCCGTTCGCCGAGCCCGGGCTCCTCCTCCGCCATTGCCGCCGTCACCTGCGCGATGAGCTGTCCACCGCCGCCGAACATGATGAGCGCGGAATCGACGAACACCGAAGGCGGCTCGTCGAGGGTGGCACGGGCGGAGTCGAGAAAGGCGGGGACGGCCTCGAGTCGCTCCAGCACTGCCGAGGCACGGCCCGCCGCGGCGGCCGAGCCTCGGGAGAGCACCGCGTACAACGCCTGGAAGAGATGCGCGAGCCAGTAGCTCGGGTTGCGCACGTTGGGACGCTCATGCTCCCACCGGAACATGGTGCTCCGCATCTCCCCGAGCAGCGCGGTGCGATCGATCTCGTCCTCGAGGTCCGCGGTGTCGAGCTCCTCGGCCGCGCCGGCCACCGCGCGAAGCGCGGCCGTGTAGGTGCGGACCGTCTCCGCATCGAAGGTGCCGAGCCGGCCGTCGTGTGTCACCATCCCGGCAGCGCTCGCGGCCGCCGGATCGAAATGGTATTTGAGGTCCAGGTAGGACCGGCAGAGATCGTCGACGGTCGTCATCAGCTGGACGCCACCACCTCGGAATGATCGCCGAGCGTTGCGCTTCCCTTGAGTCCACGCACGACGACCCCGTCGCCCAGCATGGCGCCATCGAGCGTCACGCGGTCGAGCGTCGCCTCGCTGCCCACAATCGTGTTCGTCAGGCGGCTGTCGGCGATTCGCGTGCCGCGCTCAATCGAGACGTTGGGGCCGATGACGCTCCGCTCGATGGTGACGCCGTCTTCGATGTAGACCGGATCGTTGATCGTCACGCCGGGGAGGTCGGGCCGCCGCGCCGCGCCGTTGCGCAGCAGGATCGCATTGGTCTCGAGCAGGGCATCGAGCGTGCCGCAGTCGTACCAGCCTCCGACTTCGGCGGCGAGAATCTTCCTGCCATGTTCGATCATCCACTGGAAGGCGTCGGTGAGGAAATATTCGCCCTGATTCATCGGGCGCGCCAGCACGTGGTCGATCCCCTCCCAGAGGCTGTCCACCGCCCTGATATAGTAGAGGCCGATATTGGCGAGACGGGAGATCGGCTCTTTCGGCTTCTCGACGATCTTCGTCATGTAGCCGTGGTTGTCGGTGACGACCACCCCGAACCGCTGGTAGTCCTCCACTTCCTTGGCCCAGATGATCCCGTCGGCGTCGGTGCGGTTGATCAGCGTCAGGTCGGCTTCGAAGACGGTATCCACGAAGATGATGAGCACCGGCTCGCGCACGTGGGGCCGCGCGAGATTCACCGCGCCCGCGGTCCCGTCCTGCACCTTCTGCTCGATGAAACGCGATGGAATCCGGTAGCGCGCCCGCGCGTACGCCTCGACCTGCTCCTTGAGGTGACCGGTGATGAAGATGAGCTCGCTCACGTCGAGGCCGTCGAGCCGGTCCATCACCCAGTCCATCACCGGGCGTCCCGCCACCTTGAGCATCGGCTTGGGCACGAGGTGTGTGTGCGGCCGCAGCCGGGTTCCCTTGCCGGCGAGCGGAATGATCACTTGCATGTCAGCTTCTCCCGTAGCGATCCTGAAGACGGACGAGATCGTCCAACTCGGGGGTGGAGGCCTCGAGGACGTCACAGTCGACCACCGCCTCGATCTGATGGACGAGCGTGGGTGGAATGTGGACGCCTTCGCCGGCCGTGAGTCGGCGCTCGACGAGCTCGGCGCCGGGCCGGGTGCGGAGGATCAGCTCGCCCGACAATACATGCATCGTCTCGTCCTTCGTGTTGTGATACTGCAGGCTCAGGATGTGGCCGGCTTTCACGTGGAGAATCTTGCCGACATAGCGATCGGTGCGAGCCCAGACCAGCTCGTGGCCCCATGGCTTGTCGACCCGGTACGGCACTTCGGGCATCCACCCTCCTTGGGCGCGAGCGGGCTGATGATTGGAAGTGGCGAAATATAGGCGGACGCGGCACGAGGGGCAGTCACCACCATTACCTTTCCGGACGATCGAGACCCGCGCAGTCCACTATCGAGGCCGTCACCATCACTTCCGCAACGCCGCACCGCTTCCTTTCCAGACTCCTCAAGCGCACGAGTGACGGACGCGAGGAGCTGCTCACCGGCCCGATCCGCGGCGAGCTGCTCGGCGCCGAGCATCTCGGCAATCGCGCGCGCGCGATCGCCGCCGGGCAGCGTCTCGCGCCGCCGGGACGGAAGGGGCGGCGCCCCGCCCTCCTCGCCCGGCTCAATGAAACGCGCCGGCTCCTCGACAACGCGCACGCGCGCCTGGCCGCCGCCGCGGCTCGCGACCTCGACGTGGGCCCCGCTGGCGAATGGCTGCTCGACAACTTTCATATCGTGCAGGAGCACATCCGCGAAGTCCGCGAGAGCCTCCCGGGCGGCTACTACAGCGAGCTGCCCGAGCTGGCGGGAGGGGGGCTGTCGGGGTATCCGAGAGTGTATGAGCTGGCGATCACGCTGATCTCGCACACCGAAGGGCGCATCGACCTCGAAAACGTCGATCTCTTCGTCGAGGCGTTCCAGCGGGTGGCGCCGCTGTCGATCGGCGAGCTCTGGGCGGTCCCCGCGATGCTCCGCCTCGGCCTGATCGAGAACGTGCGCCGGATGGCGCTCCGCACGGTGCAGCGGCTCAGCGAGGTGGAATCGGCGGACATGTGGGCCACGCGGATCCTCACCGCGAGCGGGCAGGGTGCCGGCGCCCTTGGCCGGGCCCTCGACGATTTCGTGTCCGACCCTCCGGTGCTCACTGCCATCTTCGTGTCCCGCTTCCTGCACCAGATCCGCCTCTCCCGCGGCGCCTTCCCTCCGCTCGTCTGGCTGGAGCGGTGGATCGCCGAGGAGGCGCTCAGCGCGGAGGATGCCGCCGCCCGCTCGACGCAGCGGCTCGCCCTCACGCACATCACCATGGCCAACAGCATCACGAGCCTCCGGGCCATCGCGCTGCGCGACTGGCGTACGTTCGTCGAGCGCCAGAGCGTCATGGAGGCGGTGCTGCGCCACGACCCCTCGGGATTCTACGAACGGATGACGTTCGCCACCCGCGACGAGTATCGCCATGTCGTGGAGCGGACGGCCAAGCGCACGCACCGCCGGGAGGATGCGGTCGCCGGCGCCGCGGTGGAGCTCGCGCGCGCGGCAAAGGAGATCAACCCCGACGATACGCGCCGGAGCCACATCGGGTACTACCTCGTCGCCGAGGGACTCGCCGACCTCGAGCGGGCCACCGGATACCGCCCCACTCCGAGCGAGTCGGCGCACCGGTGGACCCTGCGTCATCCCAACGTGGTCTTCGTGGGCGGAATCGTCGTCGGCACGCTGATCGCGCTCGGGATTCTCTTCTGGCTGGCCGGGCCGGCCGCCCGTCCCGCCGGGGTCGCGGTGCTGCTCTTCGCGTTCATTCCCGCGAATGACATTGCCGTGAGCGTGCTCAACCAGCTCGTCACGGCCTTCCTGCCGCCACGGCTCCTGGCCAAGCTCGACTTCCGGCGCCACGGCGTCCCCTCCGGCTACCGCACCGCCGTGGTCATCCCCACGCTGTTCGGCCGCGTCGAGGCGGTGCAGGAAGCCCTCGAGAACCTCGAAGTGCAGTTCCTGGCCAACCGGGAAGCGCATCTGCACTTCGCGGTGCTGAGCGACTTCACCGACTCGCCCACCGAGACGCGGAACACCGACGACGCCATCATCGAGGCGGCGATGGAAGGCGTCCGCGCGCTCAACGCGCGCTATGCCGCCGACACGCAGGACGCGTTCTACCTCTTCCACCGACCGCGCCGCTGGAACCCGCAGCAGGCGGTGTGGATGGGTTGGGAGCGAAAGCGTGGCAAGCTGGCGGAGTTCAACCGGTTCATCCGGGGCGCCGGCAAGGGCGCCTTCTCGCACACCGTGGGCGACCTCGAGCCGCTGCGCGACGTGCGCTACGTGATCACGCTCGACGCCGACACCGTCCTCCCTCCCGACGCGGCGCCGCTGCTCGTGGGCACGCTGGCGCATCCACTCAATCGCGCCGAGCACGATCCGGTGGACGGCCGCGTCATTCGCGGCTACGGCATCCTCCAGCCCAGGGTGGGCGTCTCGCTGCCGAGCGCCAACCGCTCCCGTTTCGCGGCCATCCACTCCGGCCATCCCGGGGTCGACCCGTACACCACCGCGGTCTCCGATGTCTACCAGGACCTGTATGGCGAGGGGAGCTTTACCGGGAAGGGGATTTACGACGTCGACGCATTCGAGCGCGCCACCGCCGGGCGCTTCCCCGAAAACACCCTCCTCTCCCATGACTTGATCGAGGGGAGCTACGCCCGCGCCGGGCTCGTCACCGACGTCAACGTCTACGACGATTATCCCGCGCGCTATCTCACCTTCACCCGCCGCAAGCATCGCTGGATTCGCGGCGATTGGCAGCTCCTCGGCTGGTTGCGCGGACGGGTGCCGGGCCCCGACGGTCCCGAGCGCAACCGGCTCTCGCTGCTTTCCCGCTGGAAGATTCTCGACAACCTCCGCCGCAGCACCGTCGAGATCGCGCAGCTCCTCTTCCTCGTGGCCGGCTGGACGGTGCTGCCGGGCTCGCCGCTCCGCTGGACGCTGCTCGGCGTCCTCGCCATCGCCGCGCCGTGGATTACCTCACTCCTCCTCGCACTCGTGAGGCCCCCGCTCGACAAGTCGTGGAGAGCGTACTACGCGACGGTTGCCCAGGACGCGGTGACGAGCGCAGAGCAGGTGACGCTCGCCGTCGTCTTCCTTCCTCATCAGGCCTGGGTATCGGCCGACGCGATCCTGCGCACGCTCTGGCGGCTCTTCATCTCACGGCAGTACCTCCTCGAGTGGCAGACCGCGTCGCAGACGGAGCGCCTGGCCGGCGCGGTCGGCGCGGCCTGGAAGACGATGTGGCCCGCCGTGGCGCTCGTCGCGGCGATTCTCGGGATCGTCGCGAGCGTGCACTGGCCCCTCCCCGGCGGCGATCGGCTGCTGGCACTGGGCGTGGCCATCGTGCCGCTCAGCCTCGCGTGGATGATCTCACCGGCCATCGCCGGGGCGCTGAGCGCTCCCGCGATACGGCGAGAGCGCCGCCTCCCGCCCGCGCGCCGGGACGACGCACTGCGGTACGCGCTGCTCCACTGGCATTACTTCGATCGCTTCGTCACCGCCGAGACCAACGGCCTGGTGCCGGACAACATGCAGGAGGACCCGGTCCCCGTGGTGGCGATGCGCACGTCGCCCACGAACATCGGGCTTCAGCTGCTCGCCACGGTGACTGCGTGCGACCTGGGCTTCATCACCATCGAGGATATGGCCGCGCGCCTGAGCCTCGCGTTCAGGGCCCTCGAGCGCATGCGCCGCTTCCGCGGGCACTTCTTTAACTGGTACAGTCTCACCGATCTCGAAGTCCTCGAGCCGCCCTACATCTCCACCGTCGACAGCGGCAACCTCGCGGGGCACCTGATCGCGCTGAGACAGGCGTGTCTCGAGCTGGTGCGGCAGCCGCCGCCGGACGCCAGGGTGTGGCGAGCTCTCGACACGGGGTTGATCATCGCGACGGAGCGCCTGGCGGCGTTTGCCGCCGCCGCACCCTCGGGCGCTCCCGTCCTCGCGCGCGCTGTCCCGGCCGCACGGGCCCACCTGCGCGAGGCGCGCGCGGCGATCGCCGCCGCCGGGATGCTCGAGCCGCGCGGCTCCTTCGAGCCGGTGGACCGCGCACTTCACCTGGCCCGCGAGGCGCTCGCTGGCGACGCCCCGCCGGTGACGGAGTGGATCGACTGGTGTGCCGGCCTGATCGCCGCCCATGAGCGGCTCGACCCACAGCCGCCGGCCGACAGCGACCTCAGTCGTCGTCTCGAGGCCATCGCCGAGCGCGCGTACGCCTACGCGATGGAAATGGACTTTCGCTTTCTCTTCGATGAGAGCCGCAAGCTCTTCGCGATCGGCTACCAGCAGAACAGCCACTCGCTCGACGTTTCGTACTATGACCTGCTCGCTTCCGAAGCCCGCCTCGCGAGCTTTGTTGCCGCGGCCAAGGGCGATGTGCCGGTGGATCACTGGTTCCGGCTCGGCCGCACCCTCACGCACGCGTCCGGCGAGACGGCGCTCGTGTCGTGGAGCGGAAGCATGTTCGAGTACCTGATGCCGACGCTCGTCATGCAGTCGTTTCCCTACACCCTCCTCGACCAGACGTACCGCGGCGCCGTCCGCCGCCACATTGCCCATGGCGCCGAGCACGGCGTGCCGTGGGGCGTGAGCGAGAGCGCCTATAACGTGCGCGACCGCCACCTCACCTATCAGTATCGCGCGTTCGGCGTCCCCGATCTTGCGCTCAAGCGCGGGCTAGGCCGCGACCTCGTCATCGCGCCGTACGCCTCCGCGCTCGCGGCACTCGTCGAGCCCCATCGCGCGCTGGCCAACCTGAAGGCGCTCGAGGACCGCGGCGCCCTCGGTCCCTACGGCTTCCGGGATTCGCTCGACTACACCCGGCCGGCGCCGGGGGAGCACTACGCCGTGGTGGGCACGTACATGGCGCACCACGTCGGCATGGGGCTCGTCGCCCTGGCCGGTGCGCTGCAGCAACGGTGGCAGCGGCGCTTCCATGCCGACCCGGTGGTGCGCTCCGCCGAATTGCTGCTGCACGAGCGGTTGCCGCGTCGGCTGGTGCTCCAGGAGCCGCAGTCCACTCGCGCCGACGAGGCGCTCCCCGACCCGGACGTCGAACGCCCGTCCGTGCGGGACGTCACCGCCGACACCCCCCAGCCTCGGGTCGCCCTGCTCGGCCACCTGCCCTACACGATCATGGTGACCAACGCCGGCGCCGGCTACAGCCGATACGAGGAGCTGGCCGTCACGCGCTGGCGGGCCGACGGCACGCGCAATCACACCGGCCAGTTCTGCTATGTGAAGGACATCACCGCCGGCACGGCATGGTCGGCGGCCCACCAGCCGATGTGCGCCCCGGCCGATCGCTACCGCGCGCTGCTCGCCACCGACCGCGTCACCTTCGAGCGGGTCGATGGCGAGATCGAGACCCGCACCGAGATCGCGGTCGTCCCCGCTGACGCCGCCGAAGTGCGCCGCGTGACCGTCACCAATACCGGCGGTAACACCCGGGAGGTCGAGGTGACGAGCTACGGCGAGATCGTCCTCACGGCGCCGGACGCCGATCGGGCACACCCGGCGTTCGCGAATCTCTTCGTCGAAACCGAATGGCACGAGTGGTGTACCGCCGTCACCGCCTCGCGGCGGCCCCGCTCCGCTACGGAACAGCCGCTCTGGCTGGTACATGTGGTGGCCACGGGCAAGGAGCGGATCGGTTCGGTGACCTGCGAGACGGACCGCGCCCGCTTTCTCGGCCGCGGGCGATCGACGCGAGATCCCATCGCGCTCGAATCCGACGGCCCGTTGAGCGGCACCACCGGCGCCGTGCTCGACCCGATTTTCGCGCTCCGGGCGAGGGTCCGGCTCCGGCCCGGCCAATCGTCGACGGTGGCCTTTACCACGCTGGTGGCCGACCGCCGCGAGCGCGCCTTCGAGCTCGCCGGCCGCTATCAGGATCCGCATGCGGCGCAGCGCGCACTCGATCTCGCCTGGACTTCCACGCAGGTGGAGCTGCGAGAGCTCAACCTGACCCCGGCCGACGCCGCCGTCTTCCAGGAGCTGGCCGGCCATCTCTTCTTTTCCAATCCCGCCCTGCGCGCCCCGGCGGATGAGCTGCAGCGCAACCGGGGCTCACGCCACCAGCTCTGGGCCAACGGCGTCTCGGGCGATTGGCCGATCGTGCTCGCGATGATCGACTCGAAGGCGGGACTACCGACGCTCCGTCAGCTCCTCGCGGCCCACCGCTACTGGCGGCGCCGCGGCATGCTGGTGGACGTGGTGGTGCTCAATTCACAGCAGACCAGCTATCTCCAGGAGCTGCACGACGAGATCATTTCGGCGGTGTACTCATTCGCCGGGGCAGGCTCGCTCGACCGAGCCGGCGGCATCTTCATCCGCCGCCTCGACCTCCTCTCACCCGAAGACCTGCTCATGCTGCGGGCCACGGCGCGCATCCACCTCCCCTGCGACGGCCGCTCGCTCGGGCGTCTCCTCGAAGCCATCGAGTCTCCCGATGAGTTCGACGCCGTCGAAGTGGCGGTCGAGCCCCCTCGAGAGAGTCTGACCCTCCGGTGGGAGCGGAGATTGGCGACGCTTGTGTCAGCTCACGCCATCGAGCCGCCCGAATCGGTGGAGGTGACGCACGACAACGGATATGGCGGGCTCACGGCGGAGGGCGACTACGTTGTCAGGGTCACGAACGCGCGAGTGCCGCCCGCCCCGTGGATCAACGTGATCGCCAATCCGCACGGTGGGTTCACCGTGAGCGAGCGCGGAGCGGGATTCGCCTGGGCCGTCAACAGCTACTTTCTCCGCCTCACGCCCTGGCACAACGACCCGGTGAGCGATCCGGTCGGCGACGCACTGTATCTCCGCGATGAAGGCACCGGCGACGTCTGGAGCGCCACACCGGCCCCGTCGCGCCACGAGGCAGCCTTCACCGTCCGCCATTCCATCGGCACCTCATCGTTCCGCCAGCAATACGCCGGCATCGCCACCGAGCTCTCGCTCGGCATGGCGAGCGGCGAGCCGGTCAGGATCTCCATCCTGCGCATCACCAACGTCGATCGGCGGCGCCGCCGCCTCACCGTCACCGCCTACGCAGAATGGTCGCTCGGCGCGCAGCGTGAGCACACCCAGCACCAGGTCATTACCAGTATTGACGAGCAGGGAGCGGCGATCTTCGCCAGAAATTCGTTCGACCCGGAATTCGCCGGCTACGTGGCCTTCCAGGCGATGAGCGAGCCGGTCACGGCGTGCACCGCCGATCGCCAGGAATTCCTCGGCCGCAACGGCACGCCCGCCGATCCGGCAGCGCTCCATCGTGCGTCGCTGAGCGGTGCGGCCGGGGGCGGTCTCGATCCCTGCGCGGCCCAGCAGTGCACGATCGAGCTCGAGCCCGGCGAGACACGCGAAATCAGCGTCATTCTCGGCGCGGCCTCCGACGAGGAGGACGCGCGCCGGCTGGTGACCGAGTATGGCGATCTGACGCGTGCGAAGGAGTCGCTGCAGCGCTCAGTGTCGGAGTGGTCCGAGCGGCTGTCCGTGG
>JBDTTA010000019.1:0-21132 GCA_039930845.1 Gemmatimonadales bacterium | reverse complement strand
GGCGCCCGCAGTCACCGAACAGCGAACAGTCGCCTTTCCTCCATGACACCGATCGCCAACACCGGGCTCAGGCTCGCGCTCGCGGCCATCACGGCCGGAGTGGCGCTCGGTGCCGTGCCGCCGGCCCCCGCCCAGGAAAAGGCCTTGTCGGGCACGCCCTCGCTGGAGTACGAGGTCAAGGCCGCCTATCTCCTCAATTTCACCAGGTTCGTGGTCTGGCCGCCATCGGCCTTTCCCCGCGACGACAGCCCATTGGTGATCTGCGTCATCGGCCGCGATCCGTTTCATGCCATATTGGAGCGAACCATCGCAGGTGAGGTGTCGAACGGGCATCCTGTCAGGATCCAGCGCGCTTCTCTCCCCGCCGATTCACGAGGATGTCACGTCGCCTTCGTTTCTCCCGCTCCCGGGGACCCACCGATTCCGAAATTCGATAACCGTCCGGGACCACCCGTCCTCACCGTCGGAGAGAGTCCCGGCTTTGCCAGGAATGGCGGGATGATCGGACTCGTCGTGGTGGACGCCACGGTCCGGTTCGAGGTGAACCTCGACGCGGTCCGCCGATCGGGACTGGAGCTGAGCTCTCGCCTGCTCGCCCTCGCGACTCATGTGTATCCGAGGGCCGGCGACGAATGATCGTGCCATTCAGGGACCGTCCGATACGCGACAAGGTGGCGCTGCTGATCGTGGTGGCAGCTATCGTCGGCATGGGCCTGACAGGTGGTGCGGTGCTGGCCTACGACCTGATCACATTTCGGCCACGCATTGTGCGTGACCTCGGCTCCCAGGCCGAAATCATCGAGCTCAACACGATCCCGGCGCTGCTGTTCAACGACCCGGATGCGGCGGCGGAAAACCTGGGCACGCTCCGGAGCCGTCCTGAAGTGGCCGCCGGTTACATCTTCCTCCCCGCCGACTCCCTCTTCGCTGCATACGATCGAGACGCCACGACCGCACCACGGCGGGACCCGGGCCGACTGATTCCGGGCAATCGGTTCGGCCCGGCCCGTCTCGTAGTGACGCGGACGCTTTCGTCCGAAGGCCGCGTGCTGGGCTACCTCACCCTCGAGTACGATCTGCCGTCGCTCTGGACTCGTCTGCCCCAGTACGGTTTCATGGCGGCGGCCGTGCTGCTGGCCCTCTTCACGGCGTCGGTGCTGCTCTCCGGCACCCTGACGCGAGCGGTGTCCACCCCGCTGCGCAGGCTGGCCGACGCGGCGCGGCAGATCACCGCGACACGGGATTTCCGGGTGCGGGTCCCGAAGCAGGCTGATGACGAAATCGGCGAGCTCACCAAGGCGTTCAACGAGATGCTCGGCACCATCGAGACCACTCAGGGCGCCCTTCACCGAAGCGAGGAGCGCCTGCGCCTGGCGCTCGAGGCGGCGGCAATGCGAACCACCGAGGTCCCCTCGGTCGACGCACTCCTCGAGGACGTGCATCAATCCGATCGCGATCGGGTGCGCCGGATGATCGCCCAATCGCTCGACGCCGGGCAGCGATTCGACGTGGAGTTCCGCGCCGCGATGGAGGGAAATGCCGAAAAGTGGCTGGCCCTGCGGGGCCACGCCGCGCGCGGCGAGGACGGCAGACCGACGGAGCTGCTTGGCGTCCTCCAGGACGTCACCGAGCGCCACCGGCTCGAAGTGCACCTCATTCAGTCGCAGAAGATGGAAGCGATCGGCAATCTTGCCGGCGGCATCGCGCACGACTTCAACAATCTCCTGACCGCCATCATCGGATACGTGAGATTCGTCGATCGGGCGCTCCCCGCCGGAAGCCCGATTCGAGACGACGTCGCCGAGATCGACAGCGCCGCCCGGCGCGCCGCGCTGCTCACGTCGCAGCTCTTGTCCTATGCCCGTCGGCAGATGGTCCTCCCCACACCGGTTGACGTCAACGTGGCGGTGACCGGTCTGCAGCCGATGCTGCGGCGCCTGCTGAGCGAGGACATCGAAATCGAAACTGCGCTCGACCCCGACGTCTGGCTGACCCGGATCGACCGGGGGCAATTCGAGCAGCTTATCGTCAACATGGCGGTCAATGCGCGCGACGCCATGCCCCACGGTGGGACGCTGCGACTCGAGACGGGGAACACGGTGCTGGGTGAAGACGACGCCCGGCGCAATCCGGAGATGCTCGCCGGCGAGTACGCGGTGCTGAGCATCGGTGATACCGGTGTCGGGATGACCCCGGAAGTGGTCGCCCGGGTGTTCGAGCCGTTCTTCACGACCAAGCCGATTGGGCAGGGCACCGGGCTTGGCCTCGCGATGTGCTACGGCATCGTCAAGCAGGCCGACGGTCACCTGACTGTCAGCAGTGAGCGCGGGCGGGGCAGCGTCTTTCGTGTCATCCTTCCCCGGTTGGTGGATGCCGAGGTTCGGCCGCCGGCGCCGGAAGGCGAGGGGGAGGTACCTCCGGGGGATGAGACCGTGCTCTTTGCGGAGGACGATCCAGCGGTCCGGGAAATGAGTCTTCGGACGCTGCGCGGCGCGGGATATGAGGTCATCGAGTCGGACGGAGGCGAATCGGCTATCGCGGCGGCGCGGGCGCATCATGCGCCGATCCACCTGCTCGTCACCGACGTCGTCATGCCCGGGATGAGCGGGCGCGAGCTCGTCGAGGTCCTCTGCCGGGAAAACCCCGATCTCAAGGTGGTCTTCATCTCGGGTTACACGGAGGACGTCATCGTCAGGCGGGGCGTGACCGACGAGCGGATGCCGTTTCTGGCCAAGCCGTTCACTCCGGCTCAACTCGCGCACATGGTGCGAACCGCGCTTGACGGAGCGGTTCGCCCCGTCTGATCCGGCAGGTCTCACCGGAACTTTCTTCCCACCTCGCAGGATGCCCCCGTCGCGAACATGCAGGCGCAGCGGTCCAGCACCGCCGAAGTGAGCGTTGATGAGATGGTGTCAGCGCCAATTCTGCAGTATGACGATGAACCGCGAACCTGTCGATGGGGCCGGCTCGTACTCGACGCTCCCACCTGAGCGGGCCAGCAGCTCGCGCGCCACGAAGAGGCCGAGTCCACTGAGCGGCCGTGGCTTGCTGGTCACGAACGGCTCGAACAGCTGTGCCCGGAGGGCCGGAGCCACGGCAGACCCGTTGTCGGCAAAGTCGAGACGGACCTGCACCGTGTCCGCGCTGGCGGTCACCATGATCGTCCCGTCCTGGCGGTCGGCGCACGCCTCGAGTCCGTTCATCAGGATATTCAACAGCGCGTGCTCCAGTTGGTCATTCACGCCGGCCACGGCGGGGAGGGACTGCGAAAGCACCGAGGTGAGATCGAGCTCGACCGTTGAGTGCTGCGCCTGGTGCAGCGCACCGAGAAATTCCATGATTTCCCGCAGCGAAACGGGCCCGGCCTCGGGTGGCGCGGCCGGAACGCGGAGCGTGTGACCGAGCAGCTTCAGCGAACGCACGAGGTGACGAGTAGCCGTGCGGATCGTCTCCTCGGCGGGCTCGTCGTCCTGGCCCGATTCCTCGTGCATTAGCTCGCTGACGAGCGTGAGCGTCTGGCTCGGATTGCGCAGATCGTGAACCAGCCAGCGCGACACATGCCCGTATATCGTGGCTCGATTGAGGGCCACGAGAAGTTCGGCGGGGGTGGGCGCGACTGTCAGGGGGGAGATGTGAAGAAACCTACCTGATGCGGGGCCTGACGTGGCTCGGCCGTGCCTGCGAGGTGCTGGAACAAGAGGGGGCCGGGGGGCGGCTCGACGACGCTCCGATGCTGGTCAGCCGGAGCGTCGCCGAGTACGAGCTCGCTTCCCTGGCGCTCCGCCGCGCGGTACGCGCGGGTCCTACTCGGGGTTAGCGTCCGTATCATCGTTTGATTTCCGTCTTGCCCTCCCGATAGCCTGCTGCACCTTGCCCTTGATCTCCTGCCCCTTGCCCTTGATCTGATCCAAAACATCGCCCGTGGCTCCACCGTAGGCCTCGCGCGCCCTGCCGCCCACCACGTTCCCGGTACCCGCCGCCTGATCGGCCAGCCCCTTCGTCTGTTGATGCACATTGCCCGGGTCGGGATCGAGACGGCCCTTCATCTTGCCCAGAGCCTGCTGAGCCTTGCCCTTGAGCTCCTGCGTCTTGCCGGCGATCTGCCCCCGGGTATCGCCCTTGGCGCCACTCACCGCGCCCTGCACACGCCCGCCGATGACGTTGCCGGCGCCTTTCACGCGATCCTTCATACCTTCGGTCGCCAGATCCTTGTTCTTGTCCTTGTTCTTGCCGTCGGACATTCACGCCTCCGAGAGAGAATGATTCCCGGCCCAATCTCACAGGAAGGATCGGAGGCGACAGTGACGGCGCTCACCCGTTCAGCGGGTTCTCGGGGAGTGGCGTCTCTTCGGCGTAGTGGCAGGCGGCGACGGTATTCCCGACCGGGCGAAGCACCGGCGCCTCGGTCGTGCAGCGCTGATCCTTCCGGGGGTGAAAACACCGGGGGTGGAACGGGCATCCGGGCGGAGGATTCGATGGGCTCGGCAGGTCGCCGCCGAGGACGATCCGGGAGCGCTGCCTGGCAGGATCGGGCTCGGGAACGGCGGAGAGGAGGGCGAGGGTGTACGGATGCCGCGGGCGGGCGAGCAGCGCCTCGGTAGGCCCCGCCTCCACGATTCGGCCAAGATACATGACGGCTATGCGCCGGGCGATCTGGCGGACCACCGCAAGGTCGTGCGCGATGAAGAGGTAGGAGAGTCCGCGATCACGCTGGAGATCGTCGAGCAGATTGAGCACCTGGGCCTGCACCGATACGTCGAGCGCCGACACCGGCTCGTCGCACACGATGAACACCGGTGCAACCGCGAGCGCCCGCGCGATCCCGATGCGCTGTCGCTGGCCTCCCGAGAACTCGTGGGGATAGCGCCGCGCATACCCCGGATCGAGTCCCACCTCCTGGAGGAGCGCGGCCACTCGGCCGGGGATTTCTTCTCGCGGCGCCAGATGATGGATCTCGATCCCTTCCGCCACCGCCGCGCCCACCGTCATCCTGGGATTGAGTGAGCTGTACGGGTCCTGAAAAATGATCTGCATGCGCTGTCGCAGCCTGCGCAGCTCCCTGCGGCCGAGCGGAAAGAGCTCGGTGCCCTCGAAGACGGCACTGCCGCTCGTCGGCTCCTGCAGCCGGAGAATCGTCCGGCCAACCGATGTCTTTCCGCAGCCCGATTCTCCGACCAGTGCGAGCGTCTCGCCGCGTCCCACGTCGAACGACACGCCGTCCACGGCGCGCACTGGCGGCGCCGATGCGCCAAACATCCCGGCCGCGTGGTAGTGCTTGACCAGATTGCGCACGGCCAGCAACGGCGCGTTCTGTGCCGGTGCGGTCATCGATCCCGCTCCGCGAGCCAGCAGCGCATGTCGTGCGCAGGCTCGACCGGCAGCGGCGGCGGCGGGAGCTCGCACTTCTCGAACGCCTCGGGGCAGCGCGGGCGGAAGCGGCAGCCGGAGGGCCACGCCGACGCCGGTGGCACGCTGCCGGGAATCGGCGTGAGCCGCTGCACCGGGCCGTGGATGCGCGGCACTGAAGCAAACAGCCCCCGCGTGTAGGGATGCGACGGGTTGGCAAAGAGCAGCGCCGTCGGCGCCTCCTCGACGATCTGGCCGGCGTACATGACGGCAACGCGGTCGGCGCGGCCCGCGACGATGCCAAGGTCGTGGGTGATCAGCAGGACGGCCATGCCGCGCGTGGCGCGCAGCCGGTCGAGCACCTCGAGGATCTGCGCCTGGACGGTGACGTCGAGCGCGGTCGTGGGCTCGTCTGCCACCAGGATCTCCGGCTCCGCGGAGAGCGCGATCGCGATCATCACACGCTGGCGCATGCCCCCGCTCAATTGGTGCGGATAGGCATCGAGCCGCGCTTCCGCATCGGGGAGGCCGACCTCCTGCAGGAGGCGGAGCGAGCGCTCCCGCGCCTCCATCCGCGAGACCGGAAAGTGCGCGCGAATTCCCTCGCTGATCTGATTGCCCGCGGTGAGGACCGGATTGAGCGAAGTCATCGGATCCTGGAAGATCATCCCGATCCGCCTTCCCCGGATCTGGCGCAACGCTTCACCCTCGAGCCCGAGCACGTCGGTGTCGCCGAGGCGGATGACACTGCCCGCATCGATTCGGCCCGGAGGAGGAATCAGGCGGAGCAGCGCGAGGCTCGCCAGGCTCTTCCCACATCCCGACTCCCCGACGAGCGCCAGCGTCTCCCCGCGGTCGAGAGTGAACGACACGCCGTCCACCGGGAAAAAGCGCCGGCCCTGCGCATCGGGGAAGGAGACGCGCAACTTCTCGACATCGAGCACTCTCGTCATGCGCCTCGTGGGTCCACGGCGTCGCGTACGGCGTCGCCCAGCAGGTTGGCGGAAAGCACGGTGAGGACGATCGCGATCCCGGGAAAGATGCCCGCCCACGGCGACGTGACGAGCACTTCCCGCGCGTCCAGGATCATGCCGCCCCACGAGGGGGCGGGCGGCTGAATGCCGAGCCCGAGAAAGGACAGCCCTGCCTCGAGCAGGATGACGTCACCCACGCCAAGTGTGGCGGCAACCAGAAGCGGTCCGAGAGTATTCGGCAGCAGGTGCCTGAAGATAATCCGCCGCCGGGGCGCACCCAGCGCCTCCGCCGCGCGCACGTAACTCTCCTCTCGAAGCCGCAATACCTCCGCCCGCACGATGCGGCTGGTGCCGAACCATCCGGTCGTGCCGAGCAGCAGGACGAGCGCCCACACCGGTACCCGCTCCGACATGGCCAGCACGAGGAGCAGAATAAAGAGCCGTGGGATCGCGAGCGCGCCGTCCACCAGGCGCATGAAGACAACGTCCACCATCCCGCCCCAGTATCCGGAGACGAGCCCGACCATCGCGCCGAGGGTGATCGACAGTCCCACCGCGATGACGGCGACCGCGAGCGATACCCGCCCGCCGGTCGCTACGCGGGCCAGCACGTCGCGGCTGAGCTGGTCGGTGCCGAAGGGATGCTGCGCGCTGGGAGCGAGTCCCGCGCCCTCGAGCGGGTCGGGTTGGGCCAGGGGATCCGGGAGAAATGGAGGGGAGAAGACCGCCAGCGCCGCGATTACCAGCAGCAGCATGGCTCCGGTGCGTCCGCGGGGAGTCTGCCAGGCGCGGCGGAGTGGATCGAGCAACGTCCTCACGAGAGACGGACCCTCGGGTCGAGAAAGGCATACGCCAGATCGGTGAGCAGGCTGGCGCAGACGACCACGGCCGCGACGAGCAGCGACGTGCCCATGAGTAGGGGGTAGTCTCGATATCCGACGGCGCCCACCGCGAGCGAGCCGAGCCCCGGCCACGCGAAGACCGACTCGACGAAAACCGACCCTGTCACCAGCAGCGGGAGCCAGAGGCCGAAGAGCGTCAGCACCGGGAAGAAGGCGTTCCGCCAGGCGTGGCGCCAGGTCACCGAGCGCTCCGGGAGCCCCTTGGCCCGGGCCGTCACTATATAAGGAAGGTGCAGCACCTCCAGCATGGCGCTGCGCTGATAACGCATCGTGGCGGCGATGCTGACGATCGAAAGCGTGAGCACAGGCAGAACCAGGTGGCGGCCGATGTCCACCATCCGCGCCAGGGCGCCGGCCTCCCGGCCGAGGAGAGGGTTCTCCATTCCCGCCGCGGGAAGCAGATGCCACCTGACCCCGACCACCCAGGCAAGCACCATCGCGAGCCAGAACGATGGCGTCGCATACCCCGCGAGCGAGAGAACGGTGAGCGATTGGTCGAGCGCGCCGTCGCGCCGGGTGGCCTGCCACACACCGAGCCAGACGCCGATCGTGAAGTTGAGCAGGAGGACGGAGCCGCCGAGCAGCAGCGTGGCCGGTAGCCGCTCGGCGATGAGGGAGGTGACGGGGCGGCTGTATTGAATCGAGATGCCGAGATCGCCGCGGACGACGCCGCGAGCGAACGTGACGAACTGGGCGGTCATCGGCCGATCGAGACCGAAGCGCTCGCGGAGCACCTTCACCTGCGCGGGGGTGAGAGGGCGATCTTCCGATAGCCGGGCCAGGGGATCACCCGGCGCCAGCCGCATCAGCACGAAGATGAGCACGAGCGCGATCGCCAGCGTGACGACCGCCTGCGTCGTTCGGCGAATCAGCCAGCGGTGCACGCTACTGCCCGGCGTCGTGCCGGCTGGCCGGCGCCCCCACCGTCCACTTCCAGAGCCCGATCCAGGAAGACTCCGGATGGATCGCCACATTTCCGAGGCGCCGATTCACGGCAAACACGTAGCTGGGCGCGTACATGAACGCGGCCGGCGCATCTTCCTCGACCTGCCGGAGCACCTCGTGCCAGGCCTCTCGTGCGCCGTCGCTGCTCGAAATGGCCCGTTCGATCAACGAGTCGACCCTCGGGTCGCAGTAGTGAGCGACGTTCGTCGTGCCGCCGCACGACCACCCCTGCGTCAGACCCGACGGGGATGGATCCTGGGTCGTCGAGGAGAAGTCGATGTCGAAATCACCGGCGAGACGCCGCCGAAAATACACCGGGAAGTCGTAACCCTGGAGCACCACGTCGATGCCCGACTGCCGGAGTTGTTGCTGGGCCACGAGCGCCATTTGCCTGCGCGCGGCACTTGTGGTGGGAAAGCTCAGGTCGAGTCGCAGCGGGACGCCGTTGCGGTCGAGCACGCCGTCGTGATCACTGTCCGTCCAGCCGCGTGAGGCCAGGATCCGTCGGGCCGCCGAGCGGTTGGGGCCGGTCGCCCTGGGCGCACCATGCCTGATCCAGAGAATCGGCGATGCTGGTCCGTACGGCACTTCGCCGTAGGAGCCATAGGCCGATCGGACGATCAGGCTCCGGTCGAGTGAGAGGATGATCGCCCGGCGGACGTCGGGATCGGCCAGGATGGGATGCGGACGCGCCGTGTCGGCCGGATCACGCTGATTGAACAGCATGAAGCCAAGTGTGGGCGACGGGACGGGGATGAGCCGGATGTCCCTGTCCCCTCTCATCTGCTGTATCCGGTCGACCGGCGGCAGGATATTGTCCATCGCGTCGGCCTCGTGGCTGAGCACCAGGTTGACTCTCGCCGCCGGATCGGCGGCGGTGCGCACCAGCACGCGGCTGATGCCGGGCCGCCCCAGGAAGAAGCGCTCGTTGGCCGCGAGCTCGATGAACTGGCCGGCCACGCTGCGCACCCACCGATACGGCCCATTTCCCACCGGATTGGTCACGAAGGCCGATCGTCGCAGCTTGTCCGCCGGAATCCGCTCGAGCAGGTGGGCGGGTATCGGTGCTACATACCACACGGCATCGTAGAGTTGTTCGGCGTACTTGTGCGAATACCGGAACACCACGGTCCGGTCGCCTTCGGCGCTCACCGAGACGACGTTGCGCAGCAGTCCGGCGAGGTTCGGGGCGATGGCGGGATTGCGCGCGCGCTCGAAGGTAAAGAGCACGTCGCGTGCGGTGACGGGTACCCCATCCTGCCACGTCGCCCTCGGATCGAGGTCGAATGCGAGCGTCACCGAGTCGCGTCTCGTCCAGCTCTTCGCGAGGCTGGGCATGAATCCGTGATCGCCCGAGGTGTTGACCTCGGGTCCGAGGTTGGCAAGGTGGAGGAACAGGTGATCGGCCATCTCGATGTTCGCGAGCCCGCCCCCCGAGCCTTCCATCAGCGTCGGGATGGGAATGGTCGCCTGGTCGCCCGTGACGATAACGACCGTCGAAGGGGGGTCGGTGGACTGCGCGTGCAGCGGCCAGCCGAAGGCGAGGGCTACCACCAGTCCCGGGAGGACGCTTCCCCCTTTCACGCGCCGGCGCCCCAGGTCCACTCGTCGGAGCGGAACCGCGGCGCATGTCGCTCCGATGCGGAGACGATGTCGTCAGGCTGGTCGTCGCTGCGCCAGTCGCCGCGCCAGCGACGCGCCGCCGTGAGCGTCACCGCGTCGATCACATCGTCTTCGTCGAGGCAGGCGTCGAGAATCGAGCGGAGTGGCGCGGCGAGATCGGCGGGGGCGAGTCCGCGAGTCACCGCGCCGACGCGCTCCTGATCGTCTCCCAGCAGGATCGAGCCGTGCTGCAGCAGCGCGTCCCCCTGTCGGAGCTGAGCGCTGCCCACGACCTTTCTCCCGGCCACCATGATCTCCCCGCCCGCCGGCGTCGCAAAACACGCCCCCGCGTCCACACCGGCTGCCGCGTGTGGCGGAGCCAGCTCGGCGGGCACGCCGAGACTCCGGAGGGCGTCCCGGATCATGGAGTGAATCGCGGTGTAGCTCTCGCGGAGGGATCCCAATCCACCGGGGCAGGCCACGGTGTACGTCACCTCCCGGTCATGCCAGACTGCGCGCCCGCCCGTCGGGCGGCGAACGACGTCCATACCGAGCGCGGCGATGCGTGCGGCATCGTATCGCCGGCTCGCCGGCTCGTGACGGCCGAATGAGAGACAGGAAGGTGCCCAGCCGTACAACCGCAGCCACCGCTCGCCCACCGCGGCGCGCTCGAGCAGCGTCTGGTCGATGGCCATGTTGGCCCACCCCGGACGCGGCGTCCGGTCCACCCACAGCCGCCACTCAGTCGCCATACGCCTCCATCGGGGGGCAGGTGCACACGAGATTCCGGTCGCCAAAGGCGCTGTCGATGCGCCCGACGGTAGGCCACACCTTGTGCTCCCGCACGGCGTGCGAAGGGAACGCCGCCCGCTCCCGCGAATAGGGACGCGTCCACCCATCGGCGATGACCTGTTCGAGCGTGTGGGGAGCATTTGTGAGCAGGTTCTGCTCGCGGTCCGCACGGCCGGATTCGATATCGCGGATTTCCTCACGAATCGCGATCAGGGCATCGCAGAACCGGTCGAGTTCCTCCTTCGACTCGCTCTCCGTGGGCTCGATCATGAGGGTGCCGGCCACCGGGAACGAGACCGTGGGCGGATGGAAGCCGTAATCGATGATTCGCTTGGCGATGTCCTCCACGTCGACCCCCGCCGATGCCTTGAACGGCCGGGTATCGAGAATGCACTCGTGGGCCACGAGACCGCCCGGCCCCGCGTAGAGCACCTCGTAGTGCGCGCTGAGCCGGCGCGCGACGTAATTCGCGTTGAGGATTGCGATCTTCGTGGCCTCCGTGAGGCCGTCGTAACCCATGAGGGCGATGTACGCCCAGGAAATGGGGAGAATGGCGGAGCTTCCCCACGGCGCTGCAGATATGGTGCCGCAGGAGGCGGGGTGATCGAGGTCCACGACCGGATGCCCGGGGAGAAAGGGAGCGAGGTGCTTCGCCACGCCGATCGGCCCCATCCCCGGGCCGCCACCGCCATGCGGGATGCAGAAGGTCTTGTGCAGGTTGAGGTGGCACACGTCGGCGCCGATGTCGCCCGGCCGGCAGAGGCCCACCTGCGCGTTCATGTTGGCGCCATCCATGTACACCTGCCCGCCATGCTCGTGCACGATCCGGCAAATCTCGCGGACCGATCCCTCGAACACCCCGTGCGTGGACGGGTAGGTGACCATGAGCGCCGCGAGGGTGTCGCGGTGGGCCGCCGCTTTCGCCCGCAGGTCCTCGACGTCGATATTGCCCCGTGGGTCGCTCTTCACGGGCACCACCCGCATCCCGGCCATCACCGCGCTCGCGGGGTTGGTGCCGTGGGCCGATTGCGGAATCAGGCAGGTGGTACGGGTCAGTTCCCCGCGCGAGTGGTGAAATGCGCGGATGACCAGCAGGCCGGCGTACTCCCCCTGCGAGCCGGCGTTGGGTTGCAGGGAGACGGCGGCAAAGCCGGTGATCTCGGCGAGCTGGTACTCGAGCTGGCGAAAGAGGAGATCGTATCCGGTCGCCTGGTCGCGCGGGGCGAAAGGGTGCAGCCGATTGAACTCGCGCCAGCTGACCGGCATCATCTCGGTGGTCGCGTTGAGCTTCATGGTGCACGAGCCGAGCGGGATCATCGCGGACGTGAGCGAGAGATCGCGTGCCTCGAGACGCTTGATGTATCGCAGCATCTCGGTCTCGGAGTGGTGCAGGTGGAACACCGGGTGAGCCATGTAGCCCGAGTCGCGCGCGAGCGAGGGCGGAATCGCCGGCTCGGTCCTGACGCCGATGTCCTCCAGCATGAAGGGCAATGCTTCGTTCAGCGAAAAGACGGCGATGATATCGGCCAGGTCGCCCAGCGTGACCGTCTCGTCCAGCGCGATGCAGAGCCGGGTTGGCGGGAGGGGCCGGAAATTGATCATCCGCGCCCGCGCCGCATCGAGCAGCCGGGGCAGCGCCCACTCCGGCACCTCGACGCACACCGTGTCGAAGTATTCGTCGTGGACGATCCGATAGCGCAGCCGGCGCAGGGCGTTGGCCAGGAACACGGCGCGCGAGTGGACCCGCTCCGCGATGCGGCGGAGCCCGCCGGGCCCGTGATAGACCGCGTACATGCTCGCCATCACCGCCAGCAGCACTTGCGCGGTGCAGACATTGCTGGTCGCCTTGTCGCGGCGAATGTGCTGCTCGCGCGTCTGGAGCGCCATCCGGAGCGCCGGACGTCCGTCGCGGTCGCGCGAGACGCCGATGATGCGGCCCGGCAGAAAGCGCTTGTACGCCTCGCGCGTCGCGAAGAAGGCGGCGTGCGGGCCGCCATACCCCATCGGTACGCCGAAGCGCTGGCTATTGCCGACCGCGATATCCGCTCCCCATTCACCCGGTGGGGCGAGCACCGTGAGCGCCAGGAGGTCGGTGGCCACCGTGACGGTGGCTCCGGCCGCGTGTGCGCGGTCGGCGAGGCGGCGGAAATCCCGGATGGCCCCATCGGTGGCGGGATACTGCACCAGGGCACCGAACACGCCCGGTTCGAAGGTGAACGTCTCGGGCTCGGCGACGACGATCTCGATGCCGCGTGCCTCCGCGCGCGTGCGAACCACCGCGATCGTCTGCGGATGACAATACTCGTCCACCAGGAAGACCGGGCGCTCCTTGACCGTGCTCACGGCCAGTGCGAGGCTCATCGCTTCCGCCGCCGCCGTGGCCTCGTCGAGCAGCGAGGAGTTGGCGATGGGCAGGCCCGTCAGATCGGAGACCATCGTCTGGAAGTTGAGCAGCGCCTCCAGCCGTCCCTGCGAGATTTCCGCCTGATAGGGTGTGTAGGCGGTGTACCAGCCGGGGTTTTCGAGCACGTTCCGCTGCACGACCTGCGGCGTGAAGCAGCCGGCGTATCCCATGCCGATGTACGATCGAAAGACCCGGTTCATCCCGGCGATCCCCCGGAGCGCCTGGAGCACTTCGCGCTCGCTCCGGCCGGGAGGAAGGGCGAGCGGCCGGCGAAGGCGGATCTCCTCCGGCACCACCGCATCGATGAATCGGTCGAGCGAATCGTATCCGAGGGTGTCGAGCATCTCCGCGACGTCCTCGCGGCGGGGGCCGATGTGGCGGTAGGCGAAGTGGCCGGGCTGAAGAACCTCGGCAACCGGGGAGGTCGGGTCGGCAGGCGCTGCGGTGGTCATGGTGCGGTCATCCTGCTGTGGCTGATGATGATATGAAAATGCCCCGGAACACGCCCCGGGGCCTGGCTCGCTGCGACATGTCTCGTCCCGCTGCACCGCCCCGGAGTCACTCTCCGATGTGGGCGCGGTAGGCAGCGGGCGAGAGGAGCGTGCTCCTGGCCGCGTTATCGTCGAATCGCATTGCAACCATCCAGCCGGCGCCGTACGGGTCGCGATTGACCAGCGCGGGATCGGTTTCGAGCACGGTGTTGATCTCCGTGATCGTGCCGGCGAGTGGCGTGTACAGCTCGGACACCGCCTTCACCGCCTCGATCGTGCCGAACGTCTGGTGCGCGTCGAAGTGCTCGCCCGGCTTGGGCAGGGTGACGAAGACGACGTCGCCAAGCTCGCCCTGGGCATAGTCTGTGATCCCGACGCGCGACACCGCCGGATCGCCGGCTGGTGCGAGATATTCGTGCTCGGCAGTGTAGACGAGATTGTCTGGTACCTGTGACACGGCATGCTCCGGCGGAGGGGTTGCGCACGGGAGGATAGACAGAGCGCGCGACGAGGTCAAGCACGGGCGAGGAGCGCCCTCCACACCGCCGCGGCCGCCCGCTCGAGCTCCTCACGGGAGCCGTCGTTGTCGATGACCCAGGTGCTGCGGGCGCGCTTGAGCTCGCTCGGCATCTGGGAGGCGATCATGCTGGTGGCCTCCTCCTCGGAGAGCCCGCGCTCCGCGATGAGACGACGCCTGCGCAGCGCCGGGGCCGCGTCCACGAGGATGACGGCATCGAAGAGCGATGGGTCGGCGGACTCGAAGAGCAGCGGGATGTCGCTCACCACGATCGGGTCGCCCCGCGCGCGGGCGGCGGACTCGAGGGCTGCTCGCCGGCGGAGCACTTCAGGATGCACCAGGCGTTCGAGGGTGGCTCGTGCGGCGGGGTCGACCATGATCCGGCGCCGCAGCGCGTCGCGGCGAAGCTCGCCTCCCGGGCCGATGAATTCCTCGCCGAGCGCGTTCGCGATGGCGCGCAGGACCGGCTGTCCCGGTGCCTGCGACTCGCGCACAAGCCGATCGGCGTCGATGACCGTGGCGCCCCAGCGCTGGAAGAGCTCGGCGACGGCCGACTTTCCGGAGGCGATGTTGCCGGTGAGGGCGATGTTGAGCATGGAGCGGGGCTATTGGCTATTGGCTATTAGCCATTGGCCGCTGGCTGTTGGCCCAAAGGCGAAGCCGCCCCTCGCACCTTTCGATTGAGTGAGGCGAGCATGGCTTGAACACGCTGCACCCTGGATTGCACCCTGCAGGAGGTCTCATGAGTGACAAGGTTCAGGTCCCGCATGAGGATCAGGTAGTACTCGACTTCGGTGGCCGAGCCGAGACTGATGCTCAGGTACCGTGCGAATTCCCGGTCGCCGAGTTTTCCGCAGCCCTCGGCGATATTGGCGGGAATGGCCACCGCCGCGCGCCGGACCTGAGAGGCGATGCCGTACTTCTCCGAGGCAGGTAGTGCCGATGTGACCTGATACACCTCGAGCACGAGCCCGTGAGCTGCCTGCCATACGGCTAATTTCTTGAAGTCTCCCATGGGGGTGTCCATGCTACGCCTATCGTCGGCACACAGAGCATCGCTTTTCTCCCTGAAGCGTCGTTTTTCGGCAGGCGGAAGCCGAGAGCGGATAGCCAACAGCCAACAGCCAACAGCCAATAGCCCATAGCCTCATAGCCCCCCTACAACAGCTCCTTCTGATCCTCGTCCTTCCTCGGCACCCGGTGACAGTGCCGGCAGCGCGCCTCGTAGCTCTCCCTGCCGCCAATCATGATCGTCGGCGAGTCCCACCGTGCCGGCTTTCCATCGATGAGCCGCTGGTTCCGGCAGGCCGGATCGCCGCAGACGACGCAGATTGCCTGCAGCTTGGTCACCATCTCCGCCATGGCCATCAGATCGCCCATCGGGCCAAACGGCTCGCCACGGAAGTCGGTGTCGGTGCCCGCCAGAATCACCCGGATGCCGCGGCCCGCCAGCAGCGTCGACACCTTGACGATGTCAGAGTCGAGAAACTGGGCCTCGTCGATTGCCACGATGGCGCTGTCGGGCCGGACCAGCCGGAAAATCTCCGCGGCCGAATCCACCGGCGTCGCTTCGAGCTCGGTGCCATCGTGACTCGACACGCTGTAGAGCCCGGTATAACGGCTGTCCAGATGCGATTTGAAGACCTGCGCCCGCCGCCGCGCGATGATGCCGCGCCGCACCCGCCGGATCAGCTCTTCACTCTTGCCGGCGAACATGACGCCGCTGATGACCTCGATCCAGCCGGGGTGCATCCCGTAATTCATCGATGGTGTCTCCGGAACGCGGGGGTGAGGGACGCTAATCTACGATGCCGCGCCCGAAACTCCAGCCACCTTGCGGCGCTCTCGTCCGCTCGGCGATATTCGGCGCGTCTTCTCCTTGGCGGGAGTCTCCATGAACAAGCAGGCGTTGGTGGATGTGGTGGCCAAACGATTGGGGACGACCAAGGCGAAGGCCGCGGAGATCACCGATCTGTTCTTTGCTCCCACCGGCGTCATCGCCTCGGAGCTGCGACGTGGAGGAAAGGTGAGCATCTCGGGGTTCGGCAACTTCGAGATCCGCCGGCGGGAGGCGCGGGAAGGAAGGAACCCCCGCACCGGAAAGGCCATCAAGATCGACGCATCGGCAGTTCCGGCGTTCCGCGCGGGGAAGGCGCTACGGGATTCGTTGAACAGGAAAAAGACGTAGAACTCCCAGTCTAGGGCCTGCGGCCTCCGACTGGTGACTTGCGACCCTTCTCCGCATTGTCCACCTTCGCCATGACCCGCTTCCGCCTGATCGTCGTTCGGCTGAGCGCCGCCGCAATCCGTTCCGCCTCCTGCGCGGGGATTTCCACCAGCATATAGCCGTCCCGCAACTCCACTCGGCCGATCTTCTCCCGGTCGACCCGCACTTCTTTCGTCAGCACGGCGACGAGATCGTTGACCGTGGCGCCGTCCTTCTTGCCGACACCCACGAACACCTTGGCGATCGCCGGCGACTCGGCCTCCGCGACTGGCGCCGCCACGGGCGCGACCGGCGTACCCGACCAGAGCTCGAACAGCGCCGCCGCCACCGCCGCGGCGTCATACCGCTCGATGAGCGGAGCGATGGTAAGCAGCGCGCGGTCGAGCGGACCGGTCTCCAGCGTGGCGACGATCGCCGCACGCCGAACCTCCGCCACGCTCGCCGCGGTATCGAGCGCACCCGAAAGCCGGAGCGGCCGCCGGGGGGACGCGATGCGGCGCGCGTAGGCTTCGGTGGCTGGCGGCACCAGCAGCACGACTTCGCCCGCCGTCACGAGCTGGCGCAGCCTCGACGGCGTCGGCGGATCGAAGGCGATCACGGTCTGCACCGCGGGTGCGTCCCCAGTCACGATCTGAATCGAAGGATCCGACGAGGTCAGCACCTGGCGTATGGTTGCCTCGCCACCCCGATCGAGTGTCCAGACGGCAACCGAGGCCGGGTCGAGCAGCTCGACCAGCTCGGGAATCGCCTCGGCCCGCCGGCTCCACGGCACGCTCACCGTCCGGACCGGCCCCGACGGGGCAATGACTCCATCCAGTCCGGGGGCACTCACCGTCAGCGCCCGGCGGGCGTAGCGCTCCACGAGGTCGCCGGCGCGATCGGGCACGCTGGCCACGACGATGCGCTGCGCGTCCTTCGGAAGGTCCTGCATGAGCGACGAGATCTCGCTCTCCTCGCCCCACTCTTCCGGCCAGGCGAGCATGACCGACGCGAGCGTCTCAGGGCGGAGGGCGGAGCGCCGGTGAAGTGCGAGCGCCGCCGCCGGCGAGGTCACCAGCAGGTCGACTGGCTTGTCTCCGCGCAGCCGGCGTGCCGCACGGCCGGCGCCGTGGGCGAGCAGCACATCGAGTCCCGTCTCCCCGGCGAGCAGGTGAATCCTCCGGGCCCATTCGTCGAGGTCCGCGTCGGCGGCGAGCAGCAACCCCGTAACTCCCCCACCGAGCCGGCTCAACAGGCCGGTGAGGACCGGGGTGGCCGCCGCGGGGACGGGAGGCAGGATGGCCACGAGATTGTGCCCACGGGCCGCCGTGGGCGCGGCATCGCGCATGACCGGATCGTCGGCAGTCCAGCCCAGGCGGGACACTGCTGCCGCGATCGGCGGGGAGAGATGCAGCGCTTCGAAGTCGGCCACGAATTACCTCGGTTGAGAATGAAAAGCCACGCCAAGCTATCGCCTCTCCGGGTGCAGGCCAACCCCATCGCCGGCGTGGTTGACATCGCCCTCTCCGCGACCGACCTTTCCCCATAACCAGCCGACTTCTTACCCGGAATCCAGCATGCCCGATCCGCTCTCGCCGAACGTCCAGCATCTCAAGGCCTCCGAAACCGTCGCCATCAGCAACGAGGCCAAGCGCCGCAAGGCCGCTGGGGAGGACGTGCTCGATCTCGGCGTCGGCGAGCCCGACTTCGATACGCCGGCGCCGGCGGCGCAGGCAGGCATCCAGGCGATCCAGAAGGGGCTCACGCGCTATCCCCCCAACGTCGGCATTGCCGATCTTCGTAAAGGCATCGCGCAGAAGCTGAGCCGGCTGTCCGGCGGCCGCCCGGTGGACGCCGAGCAGATCATCATCAGCTCCGGCTCCAAGCAATCGATTTTCAACGCCTGTTTTACCCTCTTCGGCCCGCGCGACCAGGTGCTCATCCCCGCGCCGGCCTGGGTCTCATACCCCCAGATCGTCCACCTCACCCGTGCCGAACCGATTCTCGTCCCCGGCGACGTCGAGTGGGGACTCAAGGTGAGCGCGCGGGACCTCGATCGGCACTCGAACAAGTCCACCAGGGGCGTGATTCTCTGCTCCCCCTGCAATCCGACCGGAGCGGTTTATACACTTGCCGAGCTCAAGTCCATCGCCGAGTGGGCCAGGCAGAACAAGGTATGGATCATCTCGGATGAGATCTACCGGCAAATCAATTACGGCCCCGGCCCGGCCCCCTCGCTGCTCGACTTGCCCGACGACCTGCTGGAGCGGGTGGTCATCATCTACGGCGCGAGCAAGGCGTATGCGATGACGGGTTGGCGTATCGGCGCGGCGCTCTCACCACCGCACCTGACCAGGGCCATGGCGGCGCTGCAGTCGCACACCACCACCGGCGCCAACCAGCCCGCCCAGTGGGCGGCGGCCGCTGCCTTTACCGACGAGCGGATGGACGCCGAAGTCGCCAGGATGGTGGCAGCGTTCCGCCGCCGCCGCGACTATCTGGTCGAGCGCTTTCGCCGCGACGCCCCCGGCATCGAGTTCGTCGAGCCGCACGGAGCGTTCTACTTCTTCTTCCGCGTGGACGGCATCCGGGAAACCGACCCGGTCACCGGCACCTCATTCTGCGAGCAGCTCATGCGGCAGGAGGGGGTTGCGCTCGTTCCCGGCGGCGCGTTTTCTGACGACCGCTGGGTCCGGCTCAGCTACGCCGTGTCGGATGCCGAGCTCGAACAGGCGCTCGATCGCATCATCGGCTTTATCCGCCACCTCGAGTCCGCACGTGCCGCCTAAAGCGGCCATTGTCGGGGTGGACGCCCGGGTCGAGGCCCTCGTCGGTGACCTCCCCCCGCTCGGCTGGCGCTGGGATCCCGAAACCGACATCCTGTCCGGTTCATTCAAGGGCACCCGGAAGAGTGGTGGACTCACCGGCACCGTCGAGCTGACCGATGCCGAAGGATCGGTGGCGGTCGTCGATGTCAACGACGGTGTGATCTGTGGCCTGGATATCGTGGTGTGGCCGGAAGTCACCACCGTCGCGGATCTCAAACTACCCGGCAATGCCGTCAACGGCCGAGTGGTGGTTCCGCGGCGGCCGTCGCGTCCCGGTGTCGCGTCGGTCGAGGTGGATACGACCCTCTCCGTTCAAACCAATTCGTCGGAAAGCATCTTCCACCTCGAGATCGGTGTCCGGCGCCCGGTGGAGCTGGTCCGAGTCGCTGATAATTTTCACATCGAGGTCGACCAGACCGGCGGGCTCGCCGGCTTCTGGATGAGCGGCGTGCCGCCGTTTACCGCCTTCGAGGACGAGATGTAGGTCACCAATCGATCCGATACGGCTCCGCCGGGTCCTTGCCATGCGAGGTCTCACCCCGGCCTCGTTCGTCCCCGAAGCCAGCGGCGGTCGCGCCGATGATGCCGCCATCCGCCCCGCTCGCCTCGTCGAAAGCGGCCGGCTGGAGTGGATTGCCGTGGGCCCCGCGGAGCGATGGCCCGATCCCCTGGCCTTCCTCGATGGCGTTCAGCGGACCGAGCTGCTCGCTTACCATGGGCACAGCCCCATCGTTCTCGCCGAAATCGCCGCCGCCGTCCGCGAGCGTACCGATCGACAGTTCCGGACGATTCTCGAGGAGCGACGGGTCATCGTCCTTGCGCGGCCCGACGCCCTCCTCGCCGCCGGCGAGGCACTCGAGGGACACACCATCCACTCGCTGCCCTCGGAAGAGGGCGGCCATCCGTCGGCCGACCTCATCCAGGCCGCGCGTGCAGTCGATCAGGCACGCGGCGCGCTCGAGCTCGCTCTCGCCTTTCGGTACCGGGCGCAGTCCACCGGCTGGCTGGTGGTCGACGGCGGCCTCACCGAGAGTCCCGAGCTGGCTTCCGATTCGAGAATGGTCGGGGTGGTGAAGAGCCATGCCACCCTCCCCTTTGATGGGCCCGACCTCGACCGCTATCTGCGGCTTCCGCAGGGACACCGCTCGTCCATCTTCACTCCCATCACGAGAAGCCTCACCCCCGTCCATTCCTGGGCCCTCAGGCTCTGGCCGTGGGAAGGGAAGGACCTCTTTCACGGCCTGGTGCGGGTCGAGGTCGCTCCCGGCTGTACCACCGAGCTGGCGGACCGCATCTCGCGATGGCTCCTCTCGGAGCGCGCGCCGCTGAGCGCACCCGATGGCCGATGGGACCGGCTGCTGTATGGCGTCCATTCCGTCGAAGCCTACCTGCGCGCTCGGACGCGCGCCTTCGCGTGAGCGGTCAATCCACGGTACGCCCCGAGCTGTCCGCGCTGGCGAACAGCGAGTTCGATATGGTCGTGGTCGGTGGAGGAATCGGCGGGGCCGCCGTGGCATGGGACGCCGCGCTGCGCGGCCTTTCAGTCGCGCTCGTCGAGCGCGCGGACTTCGGCGGCGCCACCTCGGCCGAATCGCTCAAGGTTGTTCACGGCGGTATCCGGTATCTCCAGCATCTCGACGCCGCCCGCGTGCGAGAGTCGAGCCGTGAGCGCTCCGCCCTGGTCCGCATCGCGCCTCACCTCGTCCACCCCCTTCCCTACGTCATCCCGACCTACGGGTACGGCGCGCGGAGTCGCTGGCTTCTCGGCGCGGGCTTCGGGCTGCTGAGCGCGCTCACCGCCGATCGCAACCGGGGAATCGCCGATTCGGCGCGTCGCCTGCCGGGGCCGCGGCTCGTTTCCCGCCGGGAAGCGCTCGGCTGGTTCCCCGATCTCGAATCGAACGGGTTGACGGGCGCGGGAGTGTTCTGGGACGGACAACTCTACAATCCCCCGCGGCTCGTCTGGGCCTTCATCCGGTCCGCGGTCCGTGCGGGCGCAGTGGCCGTCAACGAATGCGAGGTCACGGCCCTGCTCCGCCTGAACGGGCGGGTGGCCGGCGTCAGGGTCGAAGATCGCCTCGGTGGAGCATCGTTCGACGTTCGCGCACGAGTCGTCGTGAACGCC
>JBDTTA010000018.1:0-21291 GCA_039930845.1 Gemmatimonadales bacterium | reverse complement strand
TCCAGCGTGATCAGCGCGGCCGCGGTGTTTTCCTCCAGGTGCGGCACGTGGGACGTCCCGGGAATCGGAAGCATCACCGGTGATCGGTGAAGCAGCCATGCGAGGGCGATCTGCGACGGCTGCGCCCCCATGCGTTCCGCCGCGCGCTCGAGCGGGCCGCCCGTCTTTGCCAGCGCACCGGTCGCCAGCGGAAACCAGGGAATGAATCCGATGTCCTCGCGCGTGCAGTACTCGAGGACGTCCTCCGAGCCTCGGTCCACGAGGTTGTAGCGGTTCTGCACCGAGACGATCGGCGTGAGACGCCGGACCGCCTCGATCTGTGATACGTTGACCTCCGATAGCCCGATATAGCGGATCTTGCCCTCCGACTGGAGGTCGAGCAGCGTGGCGACCTGGTCTTCCATGGGCACCTTCGGATCGATGCGGTGCAATTGATAGAGATCGATTCGCTCAAGCTTGAGGCGACGAAGACTGCCCTCGCATGCCTCGCGCAGATGTTCGGGCCGGCCGTCTTCCACCCATTTTCCGGGACCAGGGCGTTGGAAGCCGCCCTTCGTGGCGATCACGAGGCCGGCGGGGTAGGGATGAAGCGCCTCGGCGACGATATTTTCGGCGACCTCGGGCCCGTACGAATCGGCGGTGTCGATGAGGTTGATCCCGAGCTCGACGGCGCGGCGCAGCACGGCGACTGCCTCGGCGCGATCGGCCGGCTCGCCCCAGACGCCTGTGCCGGTCAGGCGCATGGTGCCGAAGCCGAGCCGGCGTATGGGAAGATCGTGGCCCAGGTAATAAGTGCCGCTGTGGACCGCCGGCCGGGGCTCGGGCTGATGGGTGGGCGGTGAGACAGGGTTCATGGTGGCTCTCCAGGACATGAGACTTGTGCTTTCGGTAGTATATCCTTCGATCGGGTCAGGCGTGAACATGGATCTTTCCTCTGTCCTCGTGGCGCTTTCGCTCGGCTTTGCGCTTGGCGCCTTCATCACATGGCTCCTGCTCCGCGTGCGGCTCCGGGAGACCTTCTCCGCGCTTTCGGCCGAAGCGCTGCGGCAGAACAACGAATCGTTTCTCCATCTCGCGCAGAGCAGGCTTGGTGAATTCCAGCAGAGCGCATCGTCGGAGCTCGAGAAGCGGCAGCATGCGATGGACGAGCTGGTCCGTCCCATCCACGACGCACTGGCCCGGGTGGACGGCAAGCTCCAGGAGGTGGAGAAGGATCGGATCGCTTCGTACGCCGGGCTGATCGAGCAGGTCAAGGCCATGGCACTCACCCAGCAGGCGCTGCAGGCGGAGACGGGAAACCTGGTGAAGGCGCTCCGCGCCCCCCAGGTTCGGGGTCGATGGGGCGAGATCCAACTCCGCCGCGTCGTCGAAATGGCGGGAATGCTCGACTATTGTGACTTCGAGGAGCAGGCCAGCGTACAGGGTGAAGGCGGGCGGCTGCGGCCCGATCTGATCGTGAGGCTGCCCGGCGGAAAGACTGTCATCGTGGATGCCAAGGCGCCCCTCGCCTCCTATCTCGACGCCGTCGACGGAACGCTGGACGACTCCGCCCGCGAGCGGCTGCTCACGGACCATGCGCGCCAGGTGCGCGACCATATGGTCGATCTCGGCAGCAAGGCGTACTGGAACCAGTTCCAGCCCGCGCCCGACTTCGTCGTGATGTTTCTGCCGGGAGAGACCTTCTTCAGCGCCGCGTGCCAGCACGACCCGTCGCTCATCGAGTTCGGCGTCTCGCAGCAGGTCATCCCCGCGAGCCCGACGACACTGATCTCGCTGCTTCGCGCGATCGCGTACGGATGGCGCCAGGAACGGATCGCGCGGAATGCACAGGAAATCAGCGAGCTCGGCCGGCTGCTGTACCAGCGGCTCGGAACGATGGCGGGACACTTCGAGGACGTCCGCCGGGGGCTCGACCGCGCCGTCGAGAGCTACAACAACGCGGTCGGATCCCTCGAGGGCAGGGTGCTCGTTTCAGCGAGAAAGTTCAGAGACCTTGGCGTAACGTCCGACGAGCTGCCGGAACTTGGTACCGTCGATCATGCGGCCCGTGCGCTGACCGTCCCGGACGCCGTGCGAGATTGAGATCCGCTACTTCCGCTTCACCCCGCCCGACAGCCGCTCCCTCTCGAATTCCGACATCCTGTCGGTATCCACGTCGTGCTGGCCGGTGATGCGGTGCCATGCATCCTTCACCGCGTCCTTGATATCCTCCCACTTCGCGCCGCCAGGCCCCTTACCCTCGAACTTGTCCCACCCTGTCCGGAGATCATTCTCGGCTTCCTTCCATTCCCGGCCGGCGTGGTGGCTGGCCGATTCGAAGCCATATTTGTATGCCGGGCGGAATTCCTCGTAGCTGCGGCCCGCCGCGTACGGCCGAGACAGGAAATTGTCCCTCCACCATGAGTCTTCCTGGCCCCAGGTTTTGTCGTCGGTCATGATGCTCTCCTTTGCTTGATTTATTCGGCATGAACCACTCTAGTTTAGTCCCGGACCACCGACTGGCCCGTGATGCCGCTCACCGCATGGCGGGCGATTCGATGTGACGATGCTCTCAATGTCAGAGTCTACCCGGCCTTGGTTTCGCCGTCTTCGCATCGCCGCGGTCGGCCTGTTGGTCCTCCTCGTCGCGGTCGTCGGTCTGCTGCAGCTTTCGCCCGTGGCCACCTGGGCGGTGCGCCGGCTGGTGCAAGTCGTACCGCTGAGCCCCGGATACAGGATCGAAGTGGGACGGGTGGGCGGCGACTGGTTCGGGAGCCTCGTGCTGGAGGACCTGGCGCTGCTCCACGGCCAGCGAGAGTTGATCCATGTCAGGCGGCTCACCGCGTACTACTCCATCTCTGACCTCATGGCCACCCCGCCACGTATCCGGGCGATCGACATCGCCGGGGTGCGCGCGACCGCCAGGCGCGAAGACGGCAACTGGGACCTCACCGGCGCGCTCCGCCCGTCGGCTGGTACCGGGAGCAGCGGCGGGTTCATCGTCGGCACGATCGCGATCGACGATGCCTCGCTCATCGCCGAGCTCTCGCCCGACTCGTTGTTGCGCGTGCGGGGGCTCGGTGCGCTCGTTCGTGAGCTGAAGACGGGCGACCCGGCCACTGCCAGCATAGATCGGCTGAATCTGTCCGTTTCACCGCCGCGGAGCTCCAGGTGGCTCGAGGTTGCCACACAGGGCAAAGTCTCGGACAGGTTCTTCACCCTCGATCCCTTCCGGGTGCAGTCGGAGCGTAGCCACGTGTCCGGCCGGGTCGTCCTTCCGCGCAGGCTCCACGATCGTCAGGCGCTCGCGGGATTCGAGCTGCGGCTCCGGGCCGCACCTCTTGAGTTCGCCGACATCGCTCCGCTGGTTCCGTCCGCGCCATCCACCGGTGCCCTGAGACTCGATGCGTCGGCCGGCGCACGGGGCGACACTGTCATCGCGCATCTCGACGCCCGGACGGTCGGCGGCCCCATCGCGGGCGCGACGCTCGCCTTCGGCGGCTGGATCACGCCGCTCGACTCGGTCCCATCGTATCGCTTCGATGGTTCCGCGGAGGGCCTGCCCGTTGGCGCCGGCCTGGCAAGGATGTTGACTGGCATCTCCGCCGATTCGGTCTTCGCTGCGCGGTTCAGCATGCGCGGAAACGGGATCGTACGGTCGGAGGCGCATCTCGGCGGCCGGATCGACGTCGCAGCCCAACGGGGGGGAACGCGTCACCCAGTGGGACACGCGACACTCGACTTCGACCGCGGCCATCTGGTCGCTCGCCCCGAGTTCATTCTGGCCGGTGGCCGGATCTCCGCGGTCGCGTCTGCCATGCTCGGCGATACGGTGACGTACCGGGTTACTCGTGGAACCTTCGCGGGTGTCGATCTGGGCAGACTCATGGGCGATACCGTCACGACTCCACTCAACGGGCGATTCACGCTCAGCGGGACCGGAACATCTCCGAACACCGCGAGGGTGGTGGCGGACGTGCGGCTCGACCAGCTCCGCTACGGCACGCGCCACGTGGACAGCATCGTTGCCGGCATGCGATTGCATGAGGGGCGCGCGGACCTCACGGTGCACGGCGTGTTGCAGGGTGGTCGGGTGGCCGCGGACGTCATCGCCTTTCCATTTAACTCCACCGGGCTATTCGATCTCACGAGCGCCAGGCTCGACAGCGTGGATCTCGGTGCGCTCATGGACCAGCCCGCACTCGCAGGCCCGGTCACGCTGAGTGCCCGCGCGGCGGGCCAGTGGAGCTCGGGCGTCCGGAAAGTCAAAGGACAACTGGAGCTGGAGCCATCACGGCTCGGTCACGTCTCCATCGTGAGCGGAACGCTCAGGGCGGGCATCAACGGCCACCTTCTGACCTACGAAGCGGCCGTCACCACCCGCGGTGGCGCGCTGGCGTTCACCGGCGATGGATATCCGCTCGCGAAGACACCGGTCTACACGGTGCGGCGGGGCCGAGCCGACTCGCTCGATCTCGGCGTCCTGCTCGACCGTGCGGGGATGAAGAGCGACATCAACGCCACCTTTGCCGCGGTCGCCGGCGCGGGCAGTGACAGCGTGAATGTGAGTCTCCTGCCCTCCACCGTGAATGACGCCGAAATTGCGAGCGGCCGATTGGCACTCGTGAAGCGGACAGACAGGGTCGACGGCGCGATCACCCTCGAGGGTGGCGACGGGCGGCTCCATGCGCGGGCGAACGGCCGAATCTCACACGACGTCACCCTCCTCCACACCGAGGGCATGCTTGCGGTGGAACATCTGAGGAAATGGACGGCGCGGCCCGGCGGCGACGGACGAGTCGAGGCAGAGTTCGCCTTCGATGTCACGAGCGACAGCGCCGGGCTGCGTTCGGTGGGCGGCAGGGTGAACGCGATCGGCGGTGTGGGCGAGGTCCGCGTGCTCGGCGCCAGGCTCGCGCTCACCCCGGTCGATGGTGCGGTGCAGGTGGACAGCTTCGAGCTTCGCTCCAATGTGGGACACCTCAGCGGGCTCGGCACGATCGCGCTCCGCGATGGCGCGGCGCCCGGAGTATTCAAGCTCGCCGGCCGGTTTGCCAACGTCGAGCCGCTCGCTGCCCTCGCCGGGCCCGACACCGTCTCCATCGATTCCGCCGGCGTCGCACTCGAATTACGAGGTCCGGCCCGGCATTGGCAGTTCCGGGGAAATGGAGACGCCCATAGCGTCATGTTCGCCGGTAATTTCGCGGAGCGAATCGGACTCACGGCCAGCGGCACGATCGACAGCACCGGCCTCTCCGGAGTGCAGGGCGCCCTGGAAGCCCGGAACGGTGCGTACGGCAAGGTCATGATCCCCCAGTTGAACATCTCGGCCCGGTACGATTCGCTCGTCGGCCTCGATGCGTCCGTTGCGATCGGCGACAGCATCAGGCTCGCTACCAGTCTGCGCGGCACTGTCGAGGGCGACACCATCCGCGCCGTTGTCCGGCGGCTCGATCTCACCGAGCCGTCCCGGAGTTGGGCCCTCGAGCGTCCGGTCAACGTCGAGCTGGGCAGGCGGACCCGGATCGATGGCCTCTCCCTGATCTCGGGGAGCCACCGCATCTCGCTGAGTGGGATCTTCGACCTCCGCGATTCCAGCGATGTCACCCTCGGCATCCGCGGACTGGATCTCGCTGGCTTCCGCTCGGCTGGGCTCGTACCGGTGGGCGGGCGGCTCGATGGCGAGATGCATTTGCTCGGCCGCGCCGACGATCCGACGCTCCAGGGAAAAGTCGGGGTCGTCATTGGAGCGAGCGAGGGTCCGGCACAGGGTCGCATCGACGCGGAGATGCTCTGGAAGCGCGAAGGCCTGCGATTCAGCGCGGTCGCCGCGGCCACGGAAGGCGGACAACTGACCGTCGGCGGCACGCTTCCGTATCGCTTCACCCTCGCTCCTGCCGACACGTCGGCACGGGTCGGTGTCGAGCGCGGCACCGTGGACACACTCGGCATCACTTTCCGCGCGGACAGCTTCAACCTCTCGCTCTTTCGCCCCCTCCTGCCTCCGGACGTGGCAGTGGACCTCGCTGGTGCGCTCGCCGCCGCCGGCCACATTACCGGCCGGCTCGACGCGCCGGTGGCAACCGGCACGCTTTCTCTCTCGGACGCAGGCGTGACTCTGCCCGGGCTGGGAGTGACCTACTCCCGGGGTGAGCTCACCGGGCGTCTGGACGGGGAGGAGCTGCGCATCGAGCGTCTTCGGCTCATGACGGGCAAGAAGCAGGAGCTCGACGCCCGGGGGGTGATTCACCTCAAACCGCTCAATGATCCAGGCCTCGAGCTCGATGCGCGGCTCACGGACTTTCTCGTTTCCAACTCGCCCACGCTCAGAACCAGCGCCTCCGGAAATGTCCGGCTGATCGGATCGGTACAGGCGCCATCGCTGACGGGCGCGCTCACTGTCGGCCCTACCGATGTGTTCGTCGGCGCGGAGGCCGCCGCTGCCAGGGTCGAGGAGGTCGAGCTGACGCCGGAGGATTTGCGGGGACTGGCACGGGACTTCGGTCCCTCGGTGTTGACTCGCGGGCAGGAGAAAGCCGGCCTCCTGGATCGACTGACAATGGATCTCGAGCTCCGGCTCCCGCGGCGTGTGTGGCTCCGCCGACGCAAGAATCCCGAGGCCAACATCGAGTTGTCGGGGGCCATGCGGCTCACGCAGCAGCCGGGGGGAGAGATGCAGTTTGCCGGAACGGTGCGGCCGGTGCCGGGACGCGGTTCCCTCGATCTGTCGGGTCGCACGTTCCGCCTCACCGGCGGCGACATCGACCTCAGCGGCCCCGTTGACTCCACCAGGCTCGACGTGACTGCCGAATACCAGGTGCCGACGCAGGGGGGCGGCGAGGACGCGGGCGTGGTCATCACCGTCGAGGCCAAGGGGCGTCTCGACAGCCTGGGGCTCGAGTTCACCTCCGAACCGTCGATGAGCAAGGAGGACGTGCTCTCCTATCTCGTCACCGGCCATCCAGCATCCGACAATCCGCTCGAGTCGGGCGGGCCGGGGGTGTCTGGCAAACAGATGGTCTACGGCCAGCTCTCCCAGGCGCTCTCGACGACCGCCGGCAAGCAGCTCGGCTTCGACGTCTTCCAGATCAAGACCGATGCGGCCAGCGGGCTGAGCCTCACCGCCGGACGATATCTCTCGAGCCGATTCTTCCTCAATCTGAAGCTGCCGCTCGGCCGGGGCTCGAGCACCCTCCCGGGAGACAATCTGGGCCCGGGCTTCGAGCTGGAATACTCGGCGAATCGCTGGCTTCGCGCCGATTTGCGGGGCGGCAGCCTCGAGCCGGCCATGCTATTCCGCGGGCGGTATGCGTACTAGCACGCTCGCGCTTGCCCTGCTGGTGCTGCTGTGTGTCTCGCCGCGGCTCCGTGCCCAGGACCCGCTGACGCAGATCGGGCTCGCCACCCAGGTGCACTCGATCGCATTCCGCTTCGAGGACGGCAGTGACATCCGCGTCGACGAGCTTCGCGCGCACATCTCGCTCACCCCGACAGGAAGTCTCGCGGGCGTCCGGCGCTTCTTCGGCTTCCTTCCTTTCATATCGCCCGTCGGCGCACATCCCTTCGACCCACTCGAGCTGCAGCGGGACGTGATTCGCATCCGGAACTACTGTCGCGAATCTGGATTTCCCAGGGCAGAAGCCCGGTATGAAGTCACCTATCACGCGAAAGACGATAACGTGAACGTCACCTTCGTCGTGAAGGAAGGGCCGCCCCTGCTCATCCGCACGCTGGCGTTTACAGGCGACTCGGGGGGGGCGACGCTGCCCGAAGAACTGGAGGCTCCCTGGTCCGACTTCGTGGGCGGACAGCAGAAGAACAAGGGCCGGCTGAGTCGGGACAAGCGAAAGGAGCTCGCGGACAGCACGTGGCGGTGGTTCAGGTCGCATGGTTACCCCTTTGCGATTTCCCGATCGATCGTCAACTCGGACACGGTGGCGATGACGGCCGATGTGACGGTACAGACCCGGTCCGGAACGCGAGCACGCATCGACTCGATCGAGGTCACCGGCATCGAAACCGTCCCGGCTCGTCACATCGCCAGGCAGCTGCCGGTGAAGCCAGGAGACTGGTACGACGGGAGCGCCCTGGAGCGTGGTCGCGAGCAGCTCACCCAGATGGATATTGTGCGGCTGGCCCTCCTGGAGCCACCGAAGCCGGCCCCCGCCGATTCGTCGGTGATCGTCCCGCTCAAGGTGACAGAGAACCCGCCCCATCTCCTCCGGAGTGAAGTCGGCGCACAATCGGGGGGAGGGTTGTCGACGCAAACGGAATGGGTGGATCGCAGCGTATTCGGCGGCCTGCGAACCTTTACCGTTACCGCCACCGCGCAGACAGGGCTGCTCGCACTCGAGAGTCCATCGCAGCAGCTGTACCGCCTCGGATTGTCGATGTTTCTGCCGTACGTGGGGAGCCCGCGTATCTCGCTGGCCGGAGGGCCCTTCGTCGAATACCGCAACGACGTGCGTGACCGGTCCCTCGCGGCGGGGCTCGGCGCCTCCATGGTCTACGCGCCGGCGCCGTTGCGGTCGATCTCGCTCGGGTACACGGTCTCGCATCGCCGCATCTACAACTACGGTTTCGGCGATAACCTCGATCCGATCGTCTACCTGCCGATCCTCGGTCTCGCGCTGCCGGCCGGGGCGGGCGCGCTCGAAAGTACGCGCGATCGCAGCGTGATCACGCTGGAAGGGAGCTACGGCAAGCTCGACCGCATTACGAACCCGCGTCGGGGGTACGTGCTTCGCCCGCGCCTGGAGATCACGACGCCGTACTTCAATACGAGCGAATACTTCCTGCTCGACATGAATGCGACGGCGTTCGTGCCGCTGACCCGGAAAGTCGGATTCACGTTCAGGTCGGGCGGCGGGCGGCTCTTTCCGTACGGCAACAGCGTCACCAGTGCCGTGAGCGAATCCCCTTTCCTCTCGCTCCTTCGCCTGCGCGACGTTGCCTTCACCGCCGGCGGCACCCGCGACGTGAGGGGATGGGGCAGCCAGCTCGTGGGTCCCAAGCTTCCTGAGGTTCGATTCCAGGACGGGCCCGGCGGCACCGTCGATACCGTTGCAGACCGCTATGCGCCGGTGGGCGGGCTCGCCCGTCTGGTGGGGAGCGCCGAGCTGCAGCTTCCGCTGCCGGGCTTCGGCGACGCATGGCGCGGTTTCCTCTTTCTCGACGGCGGGAGAATCTGGACACCCGACAACCGCTTCGCGCTCGGCGCCGGCGAGCTCGATCAGGACAAGTTCTACGCCGCCGCCGGCGCGGGCATCGGCTACCAGACGATCGTCGGCGCGGTCCAGGTTGCCGTGGGCTACAAGCTCAATCCATCACCCCTCGATCTGCGCTCGCCCTCCGACGTGCTCCGGGCGCTGTCGAGCGGGGAGCCGATCGATCCGCTCCCCACGAGCGGCCGGCGCCGCCTTCACCTGCACTTCTCCATCGGCTCGACGTTCTGATCGGCGGTTGTCCGAGCCGGGCTTCCGCCCTTACCTTCGCTCACCACCGATGAGTACTCCAGAGCGTATGCGTACCGTCATCGTGGAAGATCACGACGATATCGGCCGCCTTGTGGCACGCCGGATCGCCGAGGTCGTCCGCGAGAATCTCGCCAGCGGCCGCCGTCCGGTGCTCGGGCTTGCCACCGGCTCCACGCCCATCGGCGCCTACCGGGAGCTGGTCAGGATGCATCGGGAGGAAGGGCTCACCTTTGCCGACGTGATCACCTTCAACCTCGACGAATACTTTCCGATGGATCCGGGAAGCCTTCACTCCTACCATCGGTTCATGTGGGAGAACCTCTTCTCCCAGCTCGACATCCGCCCGGAACATGTCCACATCCCCCGCGGGGACCTCCCTCGCCGGGCCACCGAGGACGAGTGCCAGCGCTACGAGGAGGCGATACAGCTCGTCGGCGGTATTGATCTCCAGATCCTCGGCATCGGCAGAACGGGGCACATCGGATTCAACGAGCCGGGTTCGGGGCTCGACAGTCGTACGCGGCTGGTCACGCTCGACCTGGTGACCCGGAAGGACACCGCGGCCGACTTCTTCGGCGAGGACAACGTGCCCCGCGAAGCCGTCACGATGGGCGTCGCCACCATCCTCGACGCGCGCGAGATACTCGTGCTGGCCACGGGTGAGCACAAGTCCGCCATCGTGCAACGCGCCGTCGAGGGAGAGGTGGACCACGAAGTGGCCGCGACGTTTCTGCAGACTCACGCGGAGACGGCCGTCTTCCTCGATCGGTCGGCCGCGGCCTCCCTCACGCGCGTGGCCACTCCCTGGCTCCTCGGCCCGGTGGACTGGACATCCGGGCTGGCGGTCCGTGCCGTCACCTGGCTCTCTCATCAAACCGGCAAGGCGATCCTCAAGCTGACGCAGAGCGACTACGCGGAGCACCACCTCTCATCGCTCGTGGCGCGTTCCAGCTCACCCGGCGCGCTCAACGGCGAGGTGTTCAACGCGCTCGGCGCCAAGATTCGCGGCCGCTCGAAGCTGCCGTCGGGGCAGAGGATCATCTGCTTTTCGCCCCATCCCGACGACGATGTCATCTCCATGGGCGGTATCCTCCACAAGCTGATCCAGAACGGGAACGCGATCACCGTCGCCTACATGACGAGCGGCAACCTCGCCGTCTTCGATCATGACGTCCGGCGGCACGTGGACTTCCTGAGGAGACTGGCGCGCGAGCGGCGCATCGGTGGCGAGGCGGTGATTCAGCTTGGGGAGCGGCTCGACGAGTTCCTGGCCCGCAAGCGGTCCGGCGACGTGGACACCGACGAGGTCCAGGACATCAAGCGGATGATCCGCGAGTCCGAAGCCGTGGCCGGCGTCCGCACACTGGGCCTCGACGATCGTGCCGCGCGCTTTCTCGATTTGCCCTTTTATCAGACGGGCAAGGTCAGGAAGGATCCCGTGGGGCCGGCCGATGTGGCCATCGTGCGCTCGATGCTTGAGGAAATCAGTCCCGCGCTCATTTTCGTGGCCGGTGACCTGTCCGATCCGCACGGCACCCACCGGATGTGCAAGGAAGCGATCGACCGGGCGCTCGCGGAATACGTTGCGGGCGGTCGGGAGAGGCCCGAGGTCTGGCTGTACCGCGGGGCATGGCAGGAATGGCCGGTGACCGAGGCAACATGGCTGGTTCCACTCGCCCAGGAAGAGCTGCGGCTCAAGATTCAGGCGATTTTCAAGCACCAGTCCCAGAAAGACACAGCGCCCTTTCCCGGGCCCGACGAGCGGGAGTTCTGGCAACGGGTCGAGGCGCGCAACAAGGGCACGGCAGTGGAGCTCGATCGTCTGGGGCTGGCCGAATATTTCGCGATGGAGGCCTACGTGGTGGAGTAGCCGCCCATCGCCTTCAGCATCTCCCCCGCCGCGCCCGGCCCGGTGCCCTTACCTTCCTCGTGCTTGACGAAGATGTAGGCCTCCTCCCACCGTTGCTCGCCGATCCGCCGCGCCCATGACTCCAGCGCCGCCTCCGCGTACTCCCCGCGCCGCATCCGCAGGTAACCCCACGACGCCGTCGGGACCAGCGGCGAGCCGGGGCCTTCCGCCTCGTCCTCGTCTACCGCCACCAGTGCCACGTCGCGGGAGCGGAGCGCCTCGTACACGTCGTCGGTGAACCAGGAGGCGTGGCGGAACTCCATGGCGGCGCGCCATTGTCTGGGCAGCCGGCCGAGGAAATCCTGGAGGCGGGCCAGATCGAGCTTCAGGCTGGGCGGCATCTGAAAGAGCGTCGGGCCGCGGCGCTCGCCGAGGACGTTCGAATTCCTGAGGAAATACTCCAGCGATTCGTCCGCGGCGGACAGGCGATTGATGTGGGTGATGCGGCGGGAGGCCTTGAGCACGAACCGGAACGCGGGCGGGGCTTGCTCCGCCCACTGCAGGAGCACGCGCTCGCTGGGGACCCGGTAGAAGGAGTTGTTGACCTCGACGGTGGGAAAGCGCTCCGCGTAGTATCGGAGCATTTCGTCGGCCGGCAGATCGGCCGGATAGAAGACGCCCTTCCACTCCTTATACGACCAGCCGCTGGTGCCAACGTAGGCGCGCATCGTCTAGGAGGCCTTGCTGGCTCTCTTCTTTGCCGGTTTGGCGGAGTCCGAGGATGACTTGGCGGATTTCTTCTCCGTGCTGGCCGCGCTCTTCTTGGAGAGACTCGCCTTGAGAGCCTCCATCAGGTCGATGATCTTGGTCTCGGGCTTCTCGGTGGCCTCCGCCGTGATTTCCTGGCCGTCCACCTTCTGCTGGATGGCCTCGAGAACCCGATCGCGCACGGTGTCGTGGTACTTCTCGGGGTGGAACTCGTCGGTGGCCGTCTGCTCGATGAGCTGCCGCGCCAGCGACAGCTCCGCATCCTTCACCGGCACGTCCTGGATCGGCACGTCGGCCGCGCTCCGAAGCTCGGCGGAGTAGTGGAGCTGTTCCATCACCAGCACGCCGTCCATGGGGCGCACCAGCACGAGATATTGCTTGCCGCGCGCGGAGTACTGTCCCAGCGCCGCGCGGCCGGTCTCTTCCAGCGCCTTGCTCAGCAGCCGGTACGCGCGCTCACCGCCCTTGTCGGGGCCCAGGAAGTAGGCCTTCTCGAGATAGAGCCGATCCACTTCGGAGAGGGGGACGAACTCGTTGACGTCGATCGTGTTGGTGGCCTTTTCGTCGAGCGCCTTCAACTCCTCGGGCGAGAAGATGACGAACTGCCCCTTGGCGAACTCGTAGCCCTTCGCCATTTCGTCCCGCTCCACGACCTCGCCGTCCTTCGGGCAGATATACTGCTGCTTCAGGCGGGTGCCGTCCTTCTTATGAACCATGTTGAAGCTGACGCTAGCGGCGGACTCGCTGGTGGAATACAGATTCACGGGGACCGAGACGAGTCCGAACGAGATCGTGGCGGAGGCCATTGGGCGAGCAGGCATAGGAGTCCACAATAATGCGCCGAAACCGGAAGGCGCAAGGCAATTCTCTCTGTAACCGTTGCGCTTTCCGAGATTCCCCCCGCACTTTCACCCGTCATGGCCACCAAGAAGCCCGATCCTCTCGCCGCATATCGCGCCAAGCGCAAGCTGGCCGGCACCCCCGAACCGGCGGGGGGAGTCGGCAAGAAGCCGCGCTCGCCGGCCGGCGGGCTCTTCGTGGTGCACAAGCACGCCGCGAGACGCCTGCACTACGATCTCCGGCTGGAAATGGACGGCGTTCTCCGCTCGTGGGCCGTCCCCAAGGGACCGTCGTACGACATGGCGGACAAGCGGCTCGCCGTACACGTCGAGGATCACCCCCTCGAGTACGGCGACTTCGAGGGACTCATTCCCGAGGGCAACTACGGCGCCGGGGCGGTCATCGTGTGGGACCGCGGCCACTGGATTCCCACCGGCGACTACACCGAAGGGCTGGCCAAGGGGAAACTCCTCTTCGAGCTCCGCGGACGGAAGCTCCACGGCATGTGGACCCTGGTGAAGCTCAAGAAGAGCGAGCGGGACTGGCTTTTCATCAAGGAGCGGGATGCATACGCTACCTCGGATGGCGCCGAGCCGCCGCCGGAATCGGTGCTCTCCGGACTCACCGTCGAGGAGTTGCAGGCCGGTCAGAGTCCGGCCGAGGCCGTGCGAAAGGAGTTGACACGACTCGGGGCACCCCGGAAGGCGCTCCGCGCCGAGGCGGTCAAGCTCCAGCTCGCCGAGACACGTGACGACCCCTTTTCCGAGGAGGGGTGGCTCTTCGAGCTGAAGCTCGACGGCTACCGCCTGCTCGCCGTGAGGGAGGGCCCCGACGCCAGGCTGATCTCGCGGAACGGCAACGATCTGTCGGCACAGTTTCCGGAGGTGATTCGCTCGCTCGCGGCCATGCCGTTCGACCGGCTGCTCCTCGATGGCGAAGTCGTGGCCCTCGACGGCGCCGGCCGCCCCAGCTTCCAGCGCCTGCAGCAACGGGCCAGGCTGCACCGGGCGCTCGACATCCGGCGCGCGACGGTGGACAACCCGGTGACCTTCTTCGCGTTCGATCTGCTGGGGTTCGAGGACTTCGACCTCCGTCCCCTGCCGCTGAAGGAGCGGAAACCGATCCTCGAGCGCCTCCTCCCGCCCGCCGGAGCCATCCGTTACCTGGAGCACTTCGACCGCGACGGCGTTGCGCTCTACGATCAGGTGCGCCGGCTCGGCCTCGAAGGCATCATCGCCAAGCGTGTCGATGGGCCCTACCGGGCGGGGCGGGGGCCGGCGTGGCTCAAGATCCGCACCCGCCGCACGGACGATTTCGTCATCGTGGGGTTCACGAAGCCCAAGGGGTCGCGCGGCGGGTTCGGTGCGCTCTACCTGGCGCAATACGTGGGCGACGATCTGGTCTTCTCTGGTAGCGCCGGCACCGGGTTCAGCGACAAGCAGCTCGCCGACCTCCGATCGCGCCTCGAGAAGATGAAGAGGGAGGGCCCAGCATGCATCGGCCCGATTCCGAAGGGAAAGGGCGTGGTCTGGGTGGAGCCGAGGCTCGTGTGCGAGGTGGAGTTCACCGAGCGCACCGACGACGGACTGCTGCGCCAGCCGGTGTTCCTGCGGGAACGGGACGACAAGAAGCCAGAGGAGTGCGTGCGCCAGGAGGACGAATCGTCCCGCGACACCGACGACACGGACGAGCCGGACGTATGGCCGGGACCCCCCACGCCGGAGCCGATCGTCCAGCGCTTCTCGAATCTCGACAAGATCTTCTGGCCGGAGGAGGGTTACACCAAGGGAGACCTGATCGAGTACCACCGGTCGATCGCCCCCTGGATTCTGCCCTATCTGAAAGATCGGCCGGTGGTGCTCACGAGATATCCCGATGGGATCGGGGGGAAGTCATTCTTCCAGAAGGACGCTCCGCCCTTCATTCCAGACTGGGTACGGACCGAGCGGAAGTGGAGCGAGCAGGCCCAGCGCGAGATCGACTATTTCATATGCGACGATGAAGCGACGCTGCTCTACATCATCAACCTCGGCACCGTTCCGCTGCACATGTGGGCCAGCCGCGTCGCGAGCATCGACCGGCCCGACTGGTGTGTCCTGGACCTGGACCCGAAAGAGGCCCCGTTCGCCGACGTGCTGCGGGTGGCAAAGGCCACCCACGCACTCTGCGAAAGCCTTGGCCTGCCCAGCTTCATCAAGACCAGCGGCTCGTCGGGGCTTCACGTGCTCATTCCGCTCGGCCGCCAGTGCGCCTACGACGAGGCGCGCACGCTCGGCGAGCTGCTCGCCAGGGTCGTGGTGACGGAGTTGCCCGACATCGCGACGATCACGCGGCAGGTGTCCCGGCGCGGCGCGAAGGTCTACGTGGACTACCTCCAGAACGGGGCGGGGCGCCTTCTCGCGGCCCCCTTCTGCGTGCGGCCGCTGCCCGGCGCGCCGGTCTCGACGCCGCTCAAGTGGAGCGAGGTGAACGCATCGTTCGACGTACGCCGCTTTACCATCCGAACCATGCCCCAACGGATGCAGAAACTGAAGACCGATCCGTTGATCGACGTCCTCCGGCTCACCCCCGACCTCGGGCGCGCACTCGAGCTCCTGCAAGAGCGGCGCTGATGCCCGACCTCTTCGTACGACCGCCTGACGCCTGGGTTCTCTACGTGCTGGCGCACGGGGCGGGAGCGGGCATGCGGCATCGGTTCCTCGAATCCATCGTCTCGGCACTCGCGGGGCTGGGCGTCGCGACACTCCGCTACCAATTTCCGTACATGGACGCAGGCGGACGCCGGCCCGATCCTCCCGGCGTCCTCCAGGCTTCGGTGCGGTCCGCGGTCGAGCGGGCGGCTGGAGCCGGCCTTCCCCTCGTTGCCGGCGGCAAGTCGCTCGGCGGGAGGATGACCTCGTCCGCCGCGGCCGCCTCGCCGCTGCCGGGGGTGCGCGGTCTCGTGTTTCTCGGGTTTCCCCTTCAGCCACCGGGGAAGCCGGGAACCCAGCGCGCCGACCACCTTGCCCGGGTGGACCTGCCGATGCTCTTCCTTCAGGGCACGCGTGACCCATTCGCTCCGGTGGATCTCATCACCGGGGTCTGCCGGGGTCTGGGCCCGCGCGCCGCGCTCCATATCATCGAAGGGGGAGACCATTCCTTCTCAGTGCTCAAGCGATCCGGGCGCACGCCCGACGAGGTCATGACGGAGTTGGTCGATGCCTTCGTGACCTGGGCCCATACCATCGACCTCGATGGCCCGACGTGACCTTCGAGCCGACGCCACAGCAGGGGAAAGCCATCGAGGCGCCGTTGGGACCGGTCCTCGTGGTCGCGGGGCCCGGCGCCGGAAAGACGTTCTGCCTCATCGGCCGGATCAGGTATCTCATCGAGCATCACGGGATCCTTCCCGGGCGGATCTGCGCGGTCACCTTCACCAACAAGGCAGCGCAGGAGATCGGCGCCAGGCTCAAGGCGGCGCTGGGGCCGGCGCAAGGCGAGATCACCGGCGGCACCATCCACGCCCTCTGTCTCTCGATCCTGCGGGAGTTTCCCGAAGAGGCCGGTCTCCGGCCGGGGTTTGGCGTCGCCGACGAGGATTATCAGCGCCGTCTGCTCCGCCGGCTGGGCGTCCCGCTGAAGCGTCATACCCGGCTGCTCGGCTCGTTGGCTCTCCACCGCCTTCAGGGCAGCCGGCTCACCGGTGGAGATCTCGACATCTTCGGCCGGTACTCCGCCGTACTGAGTCAGCGCAACGTCGTGGATTTCGACGGCCTCGTCAGTCTCACGGAACGATTGCTGCGCACGCGGGAGACGGTGGCGCGGACGCTGCGCGGCAGGTGGGACTACGTGCTGGTAGACGAATTTCAGGACCTCAACGCCGCCCAGTACGCGATCATCGGCGGCCTGGTCGCCGATCATCGCAATCTCTTCGCCGTGGGAGACGAGGAGCAGTCGATCTTCTCCTGGACCGGAGCTGATCCGGGTATCCTGAACAGATTCTCGGAAGATTTCGGCATCGAGAAGCCGATCGTTCTCGATCACAACCGTCGCTGTTCGATCCCCATCTTCGACGCCGCTCGCCGGCTCATCTCCAACAACCCGGCCCGCTTCGCCAAGTCCATTGAAGCGCGCCGGGAATCGCCGTTCGAGGTCGAGGCCAGATCCTTCCCCGACGAGCGCTCCGAGGCCGAGTGGCTGGTCCGCGACCTGCTGGACGGCCACGCCGGCGCCATGCCCGGCCTGGGAGAATGTGCCGTGCTGTATCGCCGGCACAGCGACGGCCAGTTTCTCGAGGGGATGCTGCTCCGCGAGGGGGTGGCCTGCCGGCTGGCCCGCGGCCAGGCGCTGATGGATGACGAAGTCATCGCCTACGTCATCGCCTCGCTCAAGGTGGCCCGGTCTCCCGATGACCCCGAGGCGCTCGACGCGCTTGCCGAACGGGTGCTTCCCCAACCGCTTCTCCACGAAGTGCGCTCGGCCATGGGACAGGGCGACGACCTGGTCACCTCGCTCCGTCACTTCGCGCGCCAGCGCCACCGGGGAGACCCGGATGCAAAGAAAGCATGGCGCTTCGTCTTCCAGGCGGAGAATCTGCGGGCCATGGTGCGATCGCACGGCTCGATCGAAAGCATGGTGGCCGAACTGCTCTCGCAGCGTGTCGGCCCGGCCCGGAACCCGCTGGAGGAGCGGTACCAGGAACTGACCGATCCGACGGACTACCCCGGGGCGCCCGAGCTGGCGAAAAGGCTGCGGGACACCGCCGCCGCGGGTGGGCGAGTGTGGCTGGAGGGCCGTCAGGGAATCGAGATCGCGCTGGTGGGGTTGCTGCGTGGAGATGGAGTGGCCGAGGTCTCCCGCATCCAGCCCGGCGACCAGCCGGGGAGCTCCGACCTCGTGCTCCGGGCCGAAGACGTGGGTTCCGGCCGGTGGCCGCTGCTCGTCTTCAAGGCGCTTCAACAGCTTCATCCGCCCGCCGCCCGCGCCGAGCTCCTGGACTATGTCACCTTCGATCTGGAGACCACCGGTCTCGACGTGGAGTCCTGCGAGATAATCGAGATCGCGGCCGTGCGGGTGCGCGGGGGACAGGTGACCGATCGCTTCACGTCCCTCGTCGGCTGCACCGGCCCCATCACCTCCGGAGCACGGGCGGCACATGGTTTCTCGGAAGCCGATCTGCGCGATGCTCCTCGTTTCGCCCAGGTGTGGCCGAAGTTCCGCCAGTTCGTCGGCGACGATGTCCTCGTGGCCCACAACGGCCAGACCTTCGACGTCCCCGTCCTCCGGCGCGCCGCCGCCCCCTTCGGTGGCGCGGACGATCTGGTCTTCTACGACACCCTGCCGCTCAGTCGATCCCTCATTGAGGAAAGCTCGAAACTCGCCGATCTGGGCCGCCGCTTCGGGCTGGACGTGGGGAGATCCCACCACGCGCTCGACGACGCGCTCGTGCTGGCAGGCGTGCTGCCGCGCCTCAAGAGCCTGGAAGCGATGCGCGCCCGCAAGGCGGGCCAGGTTCATCTGCTCGACTTCCTGGGCCTGGCGCTCGCGCTGGACGGTTCGGCGAAGTCGGCCGAAGAGCGACTGCTCTTCGATATCTGCCGCCCGTACACCCTCGGTCGCTTCAGCGACTGCCTCGATTTCTACGCCGCCGAGCTGGGGCCCGGCATCCACGGCGCTCCCAGCCTGGATGAAGTCATCGAGCGGCTGGGAGGGCGCGCCCTGATGGAACGGATTCGAGTCGAGCGCTCTCCGGCGGACCGGTATCCCGCGGCGACAGCGCGTCTCGGACACCTGATCGAGGCGAGCCGGGGCGAGACCCTGCCTGAACGAATCGACGACATGCTCGGCCGCGCCACGCTTTCCCGAAGCGATGGCGTGGAGACCGATCCCCACCGGCTCAACCTTCTCACCCTGCACGCGACCAAGGGACTGGAGTTCGCCTGGGTCTACATCATTGGAGTGGAAGACCAGCGGATGCCGGGGTGGCGGGAGATCCAGGACGGGCTGGAAGGCGATATCCAGGAGGCGCGGCGGCTGCTGTACGTCGGCATGACCCGCGCGAAGGACCGGCTGGTGATGACCCGGGCCGATCGGCGGGAGGGGCGGCCCTCCGGCGGCTCCCTGTTTCTCGGCGAGGCGGGCCTGCTGCCCTGAGCGGGGCGCGACAGTATTCTGCCCGGACCCTCGCACCTCACGATCCGCACCTCCCGCGACCGCGCGCAGCGGCGGACGATACCTGCACGATGCAAATCTCGATCTCCCGCCGCGCCAGCGGGTTGACCGGTTTCGCGACTCCTCTCGACGGGCCATCTCGCGTCTCCGCCTTCGGGCACATCCGTTGCATCCCCGCTTCGAGTCCCCAGTTCCGCCCGTCCATCACGCCCGCATCATTCCGGAGTACACATGGTGACGTTCCTGAAAGGCCGTCGCAGCACCGACGGCGACGCGACGATCGCCCTCGAGAACGCCAATCGGGCCAACGCCGCTGCCGCGCTCGATCCGCTCGTCCGCCGGGCAGAGGCCGCTGCCGAACAACTCCGATCGCTCGCTTCGCTGCTCGACCGCTCCGAAGAAATCGACGCCCTCCGGGAACGCTGCATCGCCGCCGAACAGAAGCTCGCTGGCTTCGAAGAGCTCGCCACCCGATTTTCCGCGGGCGAGGAGAAGGCCGACCGGATCGAGCGCCTCGGCGAGCAGATGGGTCCGCTCAGCGAGAAGGCCGAGGCCGCACTCCAGCTTCAGAGCCAACTCGAGCACTTCCTTGGAAACGAGAGCCCCGTTGCCCAGCTCCACCAGGATACCGAAGGCCTCCGCGGGCAGCTTGCCGAGCTGAACGACAACGTCGGACGGATGCGCGGCCAGGCCGATGACGCCCTCGCGGCGCACCGCCACGCCACCTCACGTCTCGAGGCGTTTGACGAAGAGAATCAGGCCGCCACCGGCCGCCTGGAAGACCTCGTCCGGCGGGTGCAGACCGTGGAGCGGGCCCTCGAGCCGGTGGGCCAGGCCGTCACGGCGGTACCCGACCTGCAGCACCGCCTTGCGGTGTTGCAGTCGCTGGCCGAGCAGGTGGCGCAGAAGAGCGGGATGCTGGAGCAGCAGCGCGAGGCTGTGGAACGGGCCTCCACCCAGATCTCCCAGCTCACCCGGCTCGACCGCGAGCTCGACGTCTGGCTTCGCCGTCAGGAAGAGCAGATCCGCCGCTTCGGCGCCATCGAGGCAAAGATCCAGGAGGTCCAGGCGGTCCAGACCAAGGTCATTGCCCGGAGCGAGGAGCTGCAGGCCACCTCACTCGAGAATGAGCACACCGTGCAGGGCGCCAAACAGGCGCTGACCGACCTGCGCGAGCAGATGCGGAAGAGCAGCGAGGGATTCGAGCTGGAGAACCGGGGGCTGCACGCGGTAAGCGAGCGCGTGGCCGACCTTCGCAACGCCGTCAAGGAGTGCGAGGCCCGGTTCGATGTGCTCGACTCCGCCAGCCAGGGCGCCGCGTCGATTCAGGCCCAGGTGCGGGCCCTCGGCGAGAACTCGGCGCAACTCTCGGCCGAGCTGAACCGTCTCGCGGAGGAAGCCGCCCGTCTCTCCTCGCTCAGGCAGGAGATCGAGCGGATCGGCACCGTCACCGACGAGATCACCGGCCGGATGGAGCGGATCAACCACCTCAAGCCGGACGTGGATGAGGCGGTGCAGCACCTCGTGGCGCTCAAGGGCACGCACGAGCTTGTGGCCGACGGTCTCGAGCGGATGCGCGTGGCCTACGAAGAGATGACTCGCCTCCGCGAAAGCCATGCGGACGCGCAGACCCGTCTCAGCGCCGGCGACGCCTGGATCAGGAAGGTCGAGGCGCAGGTCAAGGAGCTTGGTGCGATGGAGCCCGAGGTCGCCAGGATTCGCAATGAGGTCGAGCAGGTGAAGGGCGCCATGGGCGACATCGCGGCCCGGGGCGAAGTGGTGGGTGACCTGGCCCGCCGCCTCGACGAAGTCAGCGCCACCGGGGGCGAGCTCGTCGAGCAGATGCAGAGCCTCGAAGGGCGGGTGAACGGCGCCCAGTCACGGTTCGTGCAGCTCGCGAAGAAGGCGGATCAGGCCGAGCAGGTGGCGGAAACCATGGACGGCGTGGCTGCGTCGGTGGCCGAAGCCGACCGCCGCATCGGCGTCGTGGGGACTTCGGTGCAGTCCCTCGAGAGCCGCACCAGCCAGCTCGATGAGATCGAAGGCCGCATCCGCATGCTCGGTCAGGAGCTGGAGCAGCGCCGTGGAGCGCTCGACAAGGCGAGCGAGCATCTCACCCAGGCGACGCAGCTTCGCAAGCAGAGCGCCGAAGTCGCCCACCGGCTGGAGGAGGTGTCCCAGAGCATCGGCGCCGCGCTGGTCGATGCCGAGGATCGCTCCGCCAAGCTT
>JBDTTA010000017.1:0-21623 GCA_039930845.1 Gemmatimonadales bacterium | reverse complement strand
AGCTGGCGGAGTTCTTCGAGCACGCTCTCGGCCTGGAGCCCCTCGCCCACCGACGAGGCGTGCAGCCACACCAGCGTTCGTGCGGGATCTCTCGACCGTCCGGCCCAATCCACCAAGCGGTTTCCGCCGGCCCGGCGCCCGAGGTGGCCGGAACGGATCTTGGCGTCGAAGAGGCCGAGCATCGGGACGATGACGCTGCCCGCCCGCACGAGGGCGCGGTAGCTCGGCGAAGTCTCCGGCATTAGACTTGAGCCACGAAGTTCATGTCTCACCCGCTACCGAGGAGGTGATCCATTGTCTACAGAGTCAAGGGTCGCCTGCGGCCACTAGGCAAGCGCTGCAGCTGAAGACCCGGGCGACACTTCGAACCTGGGGGGGCCGCGAAATGCGGCCCCTTTTTTCATACCGCCCTACCGCCTTACCGCCTTACCGCCTTACCGCCCTACCGCCCTACCGCCCTACCGCCCTACCGCCTTCCCGCCCTTGACCGCATAGATCGAATCCAGCACGTGCCGGAAGATCCCGACCGGCTGTGCGCCGACGAGCAGTCCGCCCTCGATGTAAAACGTGGGTGTGCTCGCAGCACCGGCGCGGCTGGCACCCTCGGCGTCCGCGCGCACTTCCTCGTTCGTGGCCGGCGACTTGACGCACTCGGTGAGCGCCGGCTTCGAGATTTTTGCCGAGTCGGCAAGCGAGAGGAGAAATGCCCCCGGCTCCTCGAGCTCCGACCAATCCGCCTGATGCCGGTAGAGCAAATCGTGCATCGGCCAGAAGGCGCCCTGCCTGGCGGCGCAGAGCGCGATCCCGGCTGCCGGCACCGCGTTCTTGTGTAGCGAGGTCAGCGGATAATTGATGAACACCCAGCGGACCTTCCCGGTGGCGACGTAAAGCGAGTCGATGATGGGAAAGGTCTCGAGCGCGAATTGGCGGCAGTACGGACACTGGAAATCCGACATCTCGTAGACGGTCACCGGTGCGGTGACCGTTCCCATCGACCTGCCCGTGAGCGGCGCCGGCCCCGTGGCCTGCGCGAGAAGTACCGGTGCATGCGCGAGGACGGCTGCGGCGACGGCTGGCACAATCCACAACGGAAAGCGCGATCTGCCGGCCATCGTCAATACCGCGGCTGGCGGCGGCCGGTGCGACTCGAGAGCAGCAGCGTGTCGTCCGTCACCGGCACGTTCCAGTACCACTCCGCATTCGGATCGGTGGCGTCCCAGGAACGGGCGTAGATCCACCACTTCCCGGGGTTAAGCCGCAGGTGAGCCCATCCATCGGCCCCGGTGGTGTCGGTCACCGCTTCGTGCCCTTTGGAGAGGCTGCGCACGATGCTGTCGTAGCCTCGGTAGGTGCTATCTTCCCATTGCCGGACGCTCGTGCGAAGGCTGTCGCCACGCTTATCAAATGCCGCTCTGGCCTTGTCGAGCTCGGCGCGCGCGGTCTCGGTGCGGCGCTCCGCGGCCTTGACCGAATCCGAGAGCCGGCCGAACTGGGCGTACAGCACGCCATACCGTGGAGTGTCGCGGCCGAGGGCATCCAGCTCGCGCTGCACCGTGGCGAGCGAATCCCTGAGCTTGCCCATGCGGTAGGTGGAGCCGGAGTACGCAGTGAACGGCCCACGGAAGTCAGCGAAGAGGCTGTCGAGTGTGGCGGTGTCCGGGTGTGGTGTCGTCGCCCGGGCTTTGAGCGCCTTGAGCACGCTGTCGCGATCGTACGCCAGCGCGATGAGCCCGATGCCGGTGACGGGCGTCTCGACCGAGTCGGGCCCGGGGATGGATACGCGAACCGACACGTAACGAGGCTGCTCGCAACCAAGCAACGCCAGGACCAGAGCCCCACCGACCCAGGCTCTCAGGATTGGTGAAATCGGGTGATGGTGATGCGGGCGGGACGGTGTCAGGAGAGCAAGTGACCGGAACACGTGCCAAAGGTATCGCCCTCGCGGCGGTGCTACAACTGATGATCGTGGCCGGGCTGTCGGCCCAGAATCCCGGGATCGACTCGCTCTTCCCCGCGCAACCGGTCGGTCTCGTCAACGACGTTGCGTCGGTGATCGACCCCGGCTCCTCCGCCTCCATGGAAGACCTCCTCGCGCGCCTCCGGACGGCCACCGGCGCCGAGGTCGCGGTGGTCACGCTTCCCACCATCGGCGACTATTCCCCCAATGAAGTCGGTGTCGATATCATCCGCCGGTGGGGCATCGGCGCCCGGGCGGACGTCGGTGATGCGCGGCGGAACGCCGGTCTCGTTGTGCTGCTGGTGCCCAAGCAGGCCGGCACGCCCAACTCCGGAAAGATCTACGTCGCGGTCGGGCAGGGGCTCGAGGGCGTGATCACCGACGCGGAGTCGGGACGGGTCAGCGATCTGATGCTGCCTCAGCTTCGCGACGGCCAGTACGGTCCGGCGCTCGTGACCGGCGTTCAGTCGCTCGTCTCGACCATTGCGCGTGCGTTCGGAGTTACCGATTCCACGCTCGCCGGCGCGAGCCCGCAGGAGGCGGTCAAGGGACCGGCTTCGAAGCTGCTTTCACTGCTGCCCCTATTGCTCTTTATTGTGTTCATGGTCCTTTCGAATGTCGGCAGGGGCCGGCGGAGGCGAGGGGTATATTGGGGTGCCGGCCCATGGATTGGCGGCGGCTGGGGTGGGGGCGGGTTCGGCGGTGGCGGATTTGGCGGGGGTGGGTTCGGGGGAGGCGGGTTCGGGGGATTCGGCGGCGGCGGTGGGGCCAGCGGCGGCGGTGGCGGAAGGAGTTTCTGATCGTGCACGAGGCAGTCGAGCGGGCGGTTTCTTCATTTCTGACGCGGGCCGATGCCGTGCTGCCCACCGGGTACAGCGCGGTGCTGTACGGCTCAGCGGCGCGCGGCGATTTCTCGCCCGGGTGGTCGGACATCAATCTGCTGCTCGTGGCCGAGACACTGACACCCGCGGTGCTGCGGTCCCTCGGTCCCGCGGTGAACGAGTGGCGAAAGTCGACGATCGAGCCGCCGCTGCTCATTTCGCGCGCGGAATGGGCGAGAGCCACCGACGTGTTCCCGCTCGAGATCACCGACATGCACCACTCGCACCAGGTACTTCGCGGCCCCGACCCGGTCGTCGGCCTGGTGGTCGCTCCTGCCGACCTCCGCGCGGCGGTGGAGCACGAGCTGCGCGGCAAGCTCCTCCGCCTCCGGCAGGGATATGCCGCCCGCTCGAGCGATGAATCGGCGCTCGGCGCGATCGCTACCCGCAGCGCTTCCTCGCTACTGGCGCTGCTCCGGGGATTGTTGACGCTGCAGGGACGCCCCGTGCCGACGGATTCGCTGCAAACCGCCTCGGCCGCCTCGGCCATGATGGGGATGGACGACGAGTCCCTGCTTGGCGTCGTCCGGCACCGGGGGGAAACGTCGTGGCGGTGTACGCCGGCTGAGTACGAGGCGTATCTGGACGCGGTAGCTCGCGCGGCGGGCTATGTGGATCAACTCAACATCGGAGACCAGCGATGAAGCGCTCCTCGAGGTGGGCCCTCGCCACAGCGGTGGTGCTGCTGGCAGGGTGCGGCTACAACCAGATGCAGACCCTGGATGAGAAGGTGAATCAGGCCCAGGGACAGATCCAGACCCAGCTGCAGCGGCGCGCCGACCTCATCCCCAATCTGGTCAACACGGTCAAGGGAATCACCAAGCAGGAAGACACCGTCTTCATCTCCATCGCCAACGCGCGCGCCAGGCTCTCCGGGGCCATCCAGTCGGGCAACGTCGGCGACATGTCCGCAGCGAACACCCAGCTCAGTCAGGGGCTCGGCCGCCTGCTCGCCATCTCGGAGAATTATCCCGAGCTCAAGTCGAGCGAGAATTTCCGCCAGCTCCAGGACCAGCTGGAAGGGACGGAGAACCGCATCAGCGTCGCGCGCCAGGACTACAACGCGTCGGTCGGCGAGTACAACGCCTTCATCAGGCGGTTCCCATACAATCTGACGGCGAAAGTCTTCGGGATGGGGAAGTCGAGGGAGTATTTCGAGGCGGAAGCCGGCGCGGCGGGGACGCCCAAGGTGCAGTTCTAGCTAATCCGTCACCACATGGTCGGGCAACACGTACTTGAGCGGGTCCACCGGCCGGCCGTTCACGTGCACCTCGTAGTGCAGGTGGGGACCGGTGGCGAGGCCGGTGCGGCCCACCAGCGCGATCCGCTGCCCTCGTGACACGTGGTCACCCTTCTTGACCAGCAGCTTCGACGCATGGGCGAACTTGGTGACGATGCCGTAGCCGTGGTCGATGGTAACCGTGTTGCCGTAGCCCGTTTCCCACCCCGCATCGAGCACCACGCCGCCCGCCGGCGCTTCGATGGGACTGCCCATCGGAGCGGTGACGTCGATCCCTTCGTGCGGCCGCGCGATGTGCAGGATGGGGTGCTCGCGCATCGAGCTGAAGGCGCTGGTGAGCCACCCCTGTGTCGGCATGATGGACGGTGTGGCCGCCAGGCGCTTGGAGTTGCTGGAGAGACTGTCGGCGGCTTCTTCGAAGGACGAGGAGAGGAGGTTGGCCCGCCTGATGAGCGCGTTCAGGTCGACGCGAATTTCCTGGGCCTTCCTGACTGATGGAGCATCGCCCGGCATGGTCGGGCGCGGCACCAGAATCGGTCCGCCGATGCCGGCGGCCTGAACCTGCGGATCGATGGGATCGAGATTGGCCAGCACCCGGATGCGGGCATCACGCTGCGAGAGCCGTGCGATGGTATCGGCAAGCACGGCCAGACGGCCATGCATCTCGTTGATGTCATGCACCAGCCGGGCGTTTTCCTGGGCCATCCGCGCCGTGCGGGAGAGATCGGCGGTGCGTGACACCGTCATGTATCCCACCAGGAGAGCCACCGCGAGTCCGAGCGCAACGCCGCCCGCCGCCACCTTCAGCATGCGATAGGAAACCTCCCACACCCGGGAGGGCTCCGAGCCATGCGGAACGAAGACGACGGTCCAGCGGCGCTTGCTCATGCAGCCTCACTTCGAAGGAAACCCGATTTCTCCCTGCCACCTGCCAACCGATCGAATATCGGCCGCTCGGGCTGTATTCGTCGTGACCCGTGTCACGGGCCTGTTCAAGCCTCGAAAAAGCTCGCGTTCGGGCCGGACTCTGTCAAGACCTCGGCGAAGCGGATAAGTCTTTGACTGTCAAATAGTTTTGAGTCTTGACAGTCCAACATCTATACAGTTGCGGGCTTGGGAAAGAGTATCGCGGGTTTGGTCACTGCAAGGCCGGCCACCTGAGGGTGCACGAGCGCGTCCCAATCGGCGTCGCTCGCCTCCCCGGTCAGTCCGAGGGACTCCCAGAGCTGCTGCGATTTCCCGGGGATGAATGGGCTCGCCAGCAGGCAGAGACGTGAGAGGGTGCGCGCGAGCGACGCGAGGACGACATCGAGTTCCGGCTCCTTCCCCTGTTTGGCCAGTGCCCATGGGGCGTTCTGCTGAATGTACAGGTTGGCCGCGGACACCAGCTCCCACGCCGCCTCGGCTCCGCCGCGAAGATCCAGCGCGTCCATCGCCGATGCGTACGCCTCGATGATCCGGCGCCCCGCATCGTCGAGCGTGGTGGCCTCGGTGGTGGCCGGCACGATCCCCTCCCGGTACTTCCCGAGCATCGCCAGCGAGCGGGATGCCAGATTGCCGAACCCGTCGGCCAGATCCGCGGTGTAGCGCTCGTCGAAGCGCTCCCACGTAAAGTTGCCATCCGCCTCGAACCCCACCTCCCGCAGCAGGAAATAGCGCAGCGCGTCGGGACCGTGGCGCTCGATGGCTTCTCCGAGACTCACCGCGGTGCCCGCAGTCTTCGACATCTTCGTTCCCTCCCACTGCACGTACCCATGGGCCCAGACCTCGCGAGGCAGCGCGAGCCCGGCGCTCAGCAGCATGGCGGGCCAGATGACGCAATGGAATCGGGTGATGCCCTTGCCGACGACGTGCAGATCGGCAGGCCAGAGGCGCTCGTATCCCTCGGCGGGATACCCCGTCGCCGAGAGATAGTTGATCAGCGCGTCGAACCAGACGTAGACCGTCTGCTCCGGATCACCGGGGAAGGGGATGCCCCAGGCGAGCCGCTGGCGGGAGATGGAGATATCCTGGAGTCCATCCTCCAGCAGTCGGACGACTTCGTTGCGCCGGATGGCCGGCTCCACCCGGAACGTGCCCGACCGAATGAGGTCGAGCAGGTGATCGCGGTAGCGGCTCAGGCGGAAAAAGTGGTTCCGCTCTTTCGTCGCGATCAGCTCGAGCGAGGGGTGTTCGATGCAGCGCCCGTTGACGATCTGGGCGGGCTGCTTGAACTCCTCGCATCCCACGCAATAGAGTCCCTCGTATACGCCCACGAAGAGGTCATCGGGGCTGCGTCGCGCGATCGCGTCGAGCAGCGCGGTGACGCCGCGATGGTGCCTCGGCTCCGTCGTGCGGATCCAGTCGTCATGGCTGCACTCGAGGCGCCGCCAGAAGGCGTTGAATCGTTCCGCCATCTCGTCGACCCACACCTGCGGATCGAGCCCGTTCACCGCCGCGGCCTGCAGCACCGCCTGCGAATGCTCGTCCATGCCCATGAGGAAGTGCACCCGGTCGCCGCGGAGGCGCCGGTAGCGGGCGATGCAGTCCGCGCCCACCTTTTCGAGCGCATGGCCGAGATGGGGATCGCCGTTGGAGTAGTCGATCGCGGTGGTGAGATAGAACTTCGGCATGCGGGGAAGTCTAATGGCGCCGGCGGCGGCCATGGGGCTCGGCGCCGTTTCCCTCGGCGGGGGGCACGGGCGCCGGAACGGGTTCCGGCAGCGGCTCACCCGTGCGCTCCACCTCGTCGCGGAGCTGCACCAGGGCGATGATCCGGGAGCCGTGTTCCTCGCTCCGGAGAAATACCCGCTCGCGGAAGATGTCCACCGCCACCACCCGCTCCGGCCCCACCGCGGTGACGACCGTCTTCCCTTCCTTGGGGAAACGCCGGCGTGCCTCGACGTAGAACTCGTGCTCGTACTTGAGGCAGCAGAGCAGCCGGCCGCAGCCGCCGGAGATCTGCGTCGGGTTGAGCGAGAGGTGCTGGTCCTTGGCGAGGCCGAGGTTGACCGGCGATAGCTCACCCAGCCAGGAGCTGCAGCAATACTCCCTGCCACAGCGTCCGACGCCCGACAAGCGGGCCGCCTCGTCGCGAACGCCGATCTGTCTGAGCTCGATGCGCGTGCGGAAGAGTGAGGCGAGATCGCGGACGAGGGCGCGGAAGTCCACCCGCTTTTCGGCTGTGAAATAGATCGTGAGCTTATTGCGGTCCCACTGCCACTCCGTGTCGCTCACCTTCATGGCGAGCTCGTGGCTCTTGACCCGCTGCATCACCTTCCGCCGTGCTTCCTCCTCGAGCATGCGGCTCTCGTCGTGAATCCGGAGATCGTCGGGGCTGGCGCGGCGGGAGACGGGCTTGGGAGCGGCGGCATCGGACGGGTCCTGGCCAACGGCGCATCCGGCACAGGCGCTGGCGCACTTCTTTTCCGCGACGTCCCCCGCCGAATTGACCCGGCCGAGGTCGCGTCCGCGCTCGACATCCACCACCACCATGTCGCCGACGCGGAGCGGAGCCGACTGATCCTCCCAGAGAAAGTAGCCCTTGCGAGTTCCCTTGAACCGGACTTCAACCGTCTGCGCCACTCATGCCTCCGAGTAGATGCCCATCGCGCCGTACTTCTCGGCGCGGCGGCGGACCAGCTTTTCGGGGCGGAGCTTTCTGAGCTCCGTGACATGCCGGATCAGCGCCTCGCGGAGCGATTCGCCGGTGGTATCGGGATCGAGGTGCGCGCCGCCCACCGGCTCCTTCACGATCTCGTCGATCACCTTGAGGCGCAGGAGATCCTCGGGCGTGATCTTGAGCGCCTCGGCCGCCCGCTCCCGCTGGCTGGCGTCCTTCCAGAGAATCGCGGCGCATCCCTCGGGAGAGATCACCGAATAGACCGAGTTCTCCAGCATGATGATGCGGTCGGCCACGCCGAGGGCGAGCGCCCCGCCCGACCCTCCTTCGCCGATCACGACGGCGACGGCGGGCGTCGGCAGCATCGACATCTCCAGGATGTTGCGCGCCAGCGCTTCCGATTGCCCCCGCTCCTCGGCGCCGAGTCCGGGATACGCGCCCGGCGTGTCGATGAGCGTGATGAGCGGTGCGCCGAACTTGGCGGCGAGCTTCATGAGGCGGAGCGCCTTGCGATAGCCCTCCGGATGCGGCATGCCGAAATTTCGCTTGAGATTTTCTTTCGTGTCCCGTCCCTTCTGGTGCCCCACCACCATCACGGAAATGCCGCCCAGCCGCGCCCAGCCGCCGACGATCGCCGGATCGTCCATGTAGAGCCGGTCGCCGTGGAGCTCGATGAAGTCGGTGAAGATCGTGCTGAGGTAATCGAGGGTGTAGGGCCGGCGGGGATGTCGTGCCACCATGACGCGCTGGATCGGCGTGAGGTTCCGGTAGATCTCGGCGCGAAGCGACTCGAGCTTGGCCTGCAGGCCCTCGAGCTCGCCCTCGATGTCGATCTGCCGCTCCGTCCCGATCCGCTTCAGGTCCTCGATCTGCCGCTCCAGCTCGAGCAGAGGCTTCTCGAACTCCAGCGTATAGGCTGAGGCCATGGAGGTCATCCCGCCTTGATGTAATGGACGGAATCGGCGCCCAGGAGGTCGCGCAGGGCCCGAACGAGGTCGTCTTCCGCCGCGATGCGGAGGCGGCGGGACCGGAGACGTACCGCCTCACCGTTCCCGTCGCTCCACTCAATATAGAGCGGCGTGGGACCCGGGTGTCCCGTGCAGAGCGCCGCCGCCGCCCGGAGCGCCTCGGGTGCCGGCGCCGCCGGCGCCCGCCAGCGCAGGCTGAGCGCGAGCGCCCCCGACGCCTTCAGCTCTTCCAGCGCCCGCGCCGACTCGACGATGAAGGGCGCATGGTCCTCGCCCCGGTCGCGGTCGCTGTACCCGCCGGACAGGAGCAGCGAGGCGTCGGGGACGACGATCGCGTTCAGCTTGGCCCACGCATCGGGGAAGACGATCGCCTCCGCCGTGCCGTGGAAATCCTCGAGCACGAGGCGGGCGTACTCCTTGCCGGTCTTCTTGGAGATTTGCCGCTTGGCCGCGGTGACGACCGCGCCGACCGTCACCGGGTGCTCGCTCCACTCACCAAGCGTTGCGGTGGTGCGCGTCCCGAAGAGCTCCACCTCGTCGCGGAAACGCTCGAGCGGATGCCCCGAGATGAAGAAGCCCAGCACTTCCTTTTCCCGCGCCAGGCGCTCGGCCTCGGTCCAGGGGGGGACGTCGGGCAGCTCGGTGCGCCGGGGCCGCGGCGCGGTCGCATCGCCGAAGAGCGAGGCCTGGCCCGCCTCGCGCTCCTGCTGGAGGAGCTGGGCTTCACCGAGGGCCGATTCGAGCGCCTCGATGAGCTGCTTGCGGTGCCCGCCCAGCGAGTCGCAGGCGCCGGCCGCCACCAGCGACTCGAGCACCCGCTTGTTGCAGAGCCTGAGGTCGATTCGCTCAACGAAGTCGGCGAGCGCCCTGCATGCACCCACCTCGCGGCCGGCGATGATCGACTCGATGGCGCCCGCGCCCACGTTTCTCACCGCGCCGAGTCCGAAGCGGATGCGCTTGTCGCCCACGACCGTGAACTTGAAGCCGGATTCGTTGACGTCGGGCGGAAGGATCTCGAGGTCCAGCTCGCGGGCCTCGTTGATGTACTGCACCACCTTGTCGGTATTGCCGATTTCCGATGAGAGCAGCGCCGCCATGAACTCGGCGGGATGGTGGGCCTTGAGCCAGGCGGTCTGGAAGCTCAGGACCGAGTATGCCACCGAGTGCGACTTGTTGAAGCCGTAGCGGCCGAAGGTGACGATCTGGCGGCCAAGCTCCTCGATGACCGCCCTCGAATGGCCGAGGGCAATCGCCCGCTCGACAAACTTGGCCACCTCCTGGTTGGCCAGCTCCTGGTCCTTCTTGCCCACCGCCTTCCGGAGCACGTCGGCCTCCGCGAGGGAAAACCCCGCGAGGACGTTGGCGATCCGCATGACCTGCTCCTGATAGGTGATCACGCCGTAGGTCGAAGCGAGCACCTCCTCGAGTTGCGGCAACGGATACGACACCTTCTCCTGACCGAGCTTGCGCCTGATGAAGACGGTGTGCATTCCCGCGTCGAGCGGGCCGGGGCGCATCAGCGCGTTCGCGGCCACGAGGTCATCGAACCGGTCGCAGCGCATCGAGCGCAGCATGTCGGTGGCCAGCGCCGACTCGAACTGGAAGACGCCGGCGGTACGCCCGCTGCGAAGCAGCTCGTACACGCGAGGGTCGTCGAATTCGAGCGCGTCGAGGTCGACCGGCGCACCGGTGCGCGCGGTGATCGCCACGCAGGCGTCGTGAAGGACGGTGAGGGTCTTGAGGCCGAGCATGTCCATCTTGAGCATGCCCACCTTCTCGAGCGCACCCATCTCGTACTGGGTAATGATCGACTCTTCGCCATCCGCTGCCGCGCCGGCGCCCTTCGTGGGCGCGGTGCACACCGGCACGTAGTCCGCAAGCGGGCCCGGCGCGATCACCACGCCGGCGGCGTGCACCGACATGTGCCGCGAAATCCCCTCGATGCGCGAGCTGAGCTGGACGAGCCGCTGGTAGCCGGGATTGCCGCGTACCAGGTCCTTCATCTCGTCCACCTTCTTCACCGCCTCCTCGATGGTGAGGCTGTAGGCGGGACCCGAGGGGATGAGCTTGGTGATGCGGTCCGCCTCGCCGGGTGGAATGCGCAGGACCCTCGCCACGTCCTTGATGGCCGCGCGGGCCTTCATCGTGCCGAAGGTGACGATCTGCCCGACGCTCTGGCGGCCATAGCGCTCCCGCACGTACTCGATCACCTCGCCCCGCCGCTCGAAGCAGAAGTCCACGTCGATGTCGGGCATCGAGACGCGTTCGGGATTGAGAAACCGCTCGAAGAGGAGATCGAACTTGAGGGGGCAGACGTTGGTAATGCCGAGCGCATAGGCGACGATGGAGCCCGCCGCCGAGCCGCGGCCCGGCCCCACCGGGATCCCGCGCTGCCTCGCCGCCGCGATGAAATCCTGGACGATCAGGAAGTACCCGGCATACCCGGCCGTATTGATGACGCGGAGCTCGTACGCGAGCCGCTCGGAGACCGCGTCGGGAAGCGGCGTGCCGTAGCGGCGCGCCGCTCCCTCCTGCGCCAGGTGCTCGAGCAACGCCTCGTCGGTCTCGTACTCGGCGGGGCGGGGAAAGCCGGGGAGGTAATAGCGTTTCTCGAAGTCGAATTCGCAGCGGTCGGCGACGGACTGGGTATTCGCGAGCACCTCCGGGTGATCCGGGAAGAGTGCGCGCATTTCCTTTTCCGACTTGACGTACGATTCCTGACCGGTGAAGCGAAAGCGCTTGGGGTCGTCGAGGTCGCTGCCGGTGCCGATCGCTAGCAGCACGTCGTGCGACTCCGCGTCCTCGCGTCTCAGGTAGTGCGCGTCGTTCGTGGCGACGACGCCGATGCCGAGCTCCCGGCCGAGCTTGAGCATCCCCTCGGTGACGACGCGCTCGTCGGCGATGCCGTGATGCTGGACTTCCAGCCAGAACCGGTCCTTGCCGAAGACGCCCGCGAACCACTCGGCGCTCCGCTTCGCGTCCTCGTACCGGCCCTGCCGGAGGTGGATGGCGATTTCCCCCGAGAGGCAGGCGGCCAGACAGACGAGCCCTTCGGAGTACTGCTGGAGGACTTCCTTGTCGATGCGGGGCCGGCGGTAGAACCCCTCGGTGAAGCCGATCGAGGTCAGCCGGACGAGATTCTTGTAGCCGGTGCGGTTTGCCGCCAGCAGCACGAGGTGGCTGTACGCTGCGGGGGCCCACGACGGCCGCTCCCGCGCCTGGCGCGGTCCGAAGGCCAGGTACGCCTCGAAGCCGAGAATGGGACGGATTTTCTGAGCCCGGGCCTGCTCGTAGAAGGACCAGGCGGCGTGCATGTTGCCATGGTCGGTCACCGCGAGGCTGTCCATGCCGAGCTTCTTGACATGCGCGACGAGCTCGGGGATCCGGTTGGCCCCGTCGAGCAACGAATATTCGCTGTGGGTGTGGAGGTGGGTGAATGACATGATGCTGTTGGCTATTAGCTATTGGCTGGTCGCATTTGGTGCCGACGCGCCGAGTCGCGGCCGACGCCGACCAATAGCCAATAGCCAGTAGCCAACACCCTACTTCCCTCTCTGCTCCAACTGCCGCCACACGGCATCCAGCGGGACGCCGCGAGCCTGCAGGAGCACCAAGAGATGATAGAGGAGGTCGGCCGCCTCGGACGCGAGACGCTCGTCATCCTCCGTATTCGCCGCGACCACAACCTCGACCGCTTCCTCGCCCACCTTTTGCGAGATGCCCGGAATACCCTTGTCGAGGAGGCGGACGGTATAGGAGCCTTCCGGCCGCTGTCGGGCCCGGTCCGCCACCACGGCGGCGAGCCGGGTAAGCAGGTGTCCACCGGGGTCCTCTCCAGCCCGCGGCAGGCCGTCCGGACCGACCGCCCGGGCAAAGCAGGTAGCGGTGCCGGTGTGGCAGGCCGGCCCGGTCTGCTCGACCCGGTACAGCACAGCGTCGGCATCGCAGTCGAGGCGGATTTCCCGGACCGACTGCACGTGGCCCGAGGCTTCCCCCTTGCGCCAGAGCCCTTTCCGGGACCTGCTGTAATAGTGGGCCTGTCCGGTGGCCGCAGTCCGCTCCAGCGCCTCACGGTTGGCGTACGCCACCATCAGGACGTTACCGGAACGGCTCTCCTGGGCGATGACCGGGACCAGTCCGTCAGCCCCGAACCGCACCTCGGACAGCCAATGGGTTTCGGACACGAAGTGAAGGTACCGGCGGGTATGAAGATTGTCAAAAACCGTTGTGGCTTCTTATCTTGCTGTAATCTGAGCCTTCCGATCCGCACCCACGGAGCCTCCCCAGTGTCGCCATATTCAGTCTCTCTCCTGCTCCTGGGCGTGGCGTTTATCGCCGGCTGCAGCGATGGCGGCACCGGTCCGATTCTGCCGCCATCGACAGACTGCACCGCCGTGGCGCCGACGAACCTCGCGGTGGGCGCCTCCACGGTGATCGATGCCAGCCAGACACCCTGCATCCGGTTGCCGGCGGCGGGGAGCGGAGGCGCCGAGTACATCTACGCGGCGCTCGCCACCGACGCGACGGAGACCGCCTCCGGCGTCACTGCGGACTACAAGCTGCAGGGCAATGGTTCGGGGACGGCGGTCGTGGCATCCGCGGCGCGCGTGCGGTCAGGGCCGCAAAAGCCCAACGTGCCGGCCGCCTTTCACGCGATGCTGCGGGCCCGCGAGCGCGCCCTCTCCGAGCGGACAGGGGCGGCTTCGTTTGCCCGGGGTACCGCCGCAACCGTCGTTGCCCCTACGCCTCCCGCAGTGGGCGACAAGCGCAACTTCGAAGTCTGCTCCACGACCGCCTGTGATGCCTTCGTCACGCGTGCGGCCACGGCCAAGGTGGCCGGGGTCGGGCACCGAGTGGCCATCTACCTCGATGACACGGTGCCTTCGGGGGGATATACCCAGACCGATCTCGACAAGGTCGGGGAGCTGTTCGACAACCACCTCTATCCCATCGACACCACCGCGTTCGGTCGTGAGTCGGACCTCGACAACAACGGCGTCGTCGTCGTGCTGCTCACACCCAGCGTCAACGCCCTCACTCCCGACTGCAATACCTCAGGCACCGTCATCCTCGGCTATTTCTTCGGGCTTGACCTGCTGCCCGGCCAGGCGCATTCCAACGATGGCGAGGTATTCTACGGACTCGTTCCCGATCCCGGGAACAGTGCCTGCGACATCAGCCTGGGGTTCGCGACAGCGTTCCTCCCGCCGACGTTTATCCATGAGTTCCAGCACATGATCAGCTTCAACCAGCACGTGCTGGTGGGCAAAGGTACGGCGGAAGACACCTGGCTCAACGAGGGCCTCTCCCACTTCGCCGAGGAGCTGGGTGGACGGCTGATTCCCGACACGGAGTGCCAGCCGTCGTTTCCCAACTGCGAGAGCCAGTTCGAGCAGGGAGACGTGATCAACTCCTATGCCTTCCTCGACTCGCTGGAGCTCAAGTTCCTGATCGAGCCGGGGAATTCCAATGGTACGCTTGCCGAGCGGGGCGGCAACTGGCTCTTCGTCCGCTGGCTGGCGGATCATTTCGCGTCTACGCAGCCGACCGGCACGGAACTGACGAGGGCGCTGGTACAGACGAGCCGTCACGGGAGCGCCAACATCGAAGCGGTCACGGGCGAGAATTTTTCCACCCTGATCGGCCAATGGCAGTTGGCCAACTACCTCGACGATCTGCCGAATTTCACTCCGGTCAGCGATCGGCTCCAGTACTCCAGCTTCAACTTCCGGGCGCTCTATCAGTCGCTCTTCGACTCCGCCGCGGTGGACAAGCCATACCCCCTCACCCCCGATGTCGCCGGCGCAGGCACGTACACCAGCACGGGCACCCTCCGCGCCGGCTCGGGGCATCACGTAAGCATCGTGCAGCAGCCGCTCGATGGTGAGGTGACCTTCCTCCTGACCGGTCCGGGGGGCACGTCGGCGCTTCCGGCTGCCGTGAAGCCCCGCGTCGCCATCGCACGGATTCGGTGAAGCGCATGGTCTTCCTCATCGCGGTCGCGGCGCTCTTCGCCGGGTACGGCACGGCCTACCTTGCAAGCGACGACGTTCGCTATCTCACGCGGGCCGGCATCGAGGAGACGCGCATCCTTCAGGCACGGCGTCCCATCGATGAGCTGGTCAACGATCCGGGTACCGACAGCAGCGTCAAGGGTCCCCTCCGCCTGGTGCTCGAGAGCCGGGACTACGCCGCCCGGCTGGGACTCCAGGCCAAGGAGACCTACACCACGTACGCCGACGTCGGCCGGGACACGCTGCTCCTCGTACTCCAGGCCTCACCCCGCGACTGCCTCTGCGCGCACACCTGGAAATACCCGATCGTCGGACGGATCCCCTACAAGGGATTCTTCGATCCGCGCGCGGCCAGGCGCGAGGCTGACCGGTTCAGTGCCAAGGGGTACGACGTCTACCTCCGCACGTCCGGCGCCTTTTCCACGCTTGGCTGGTTCAACGATCCGCTCCTCAGCACCGCCATTTCAGGCGACTCAGTCGAGCTGGCCGCAACGGTGTTCCACGAGATCGCCCACAATACGCTCTACGTGAAGAGCGCGACACCGTTCAACGAGAGCTTTGCCCAGTTCGTCGGCTACCGCTCCGCGGAGTCGTTCTTCAACGCCAAAGGCGACTCGGCCAAGGCCCGTCAGGCCGCCGACCGCTGGCACGACGAAATCGTGCTGGGCGATTTCTACAGGAGCCTCGCCGACCGGCTGCAGGTGCTGTACGACCAGCACCCCGATTCGACGGCGCTCGAGGCCGGCCGGAGTGAGGCCGGGGTGTGGGCTCGGGCCGAGCTGGCGGGCCCCGTCGCCGAGCGGCTCCGGACGCTGCGGATCGGCAAGCTGCCAGAGCGTCCGGTGAACAATGCGCGGATCATCGCCGGGCGGATCTACCGGACCCGGCTCGAGCTCTTTGATCGGTGGTACGATCAGCACGGGAGGGATGTGCGGGGCAGCGTCGCGTCGCTCGACACCCTCATGCAGGGAGCCGCGGGGGACAGCGCCTATGCGCGGCTCGAACAGGCGGTAGGAGTACCCCCAAGGCAGTGAGCTCCTGCCCCCGGAGGGGCAGGAGCTCTGGACTGCCACGACCGGCGCTTGTCGGCCGGTCCCAGCGTTCCGTTACTTGGCGCTGGTCGAGTCTTCGGTGGTGTGGTGCTTCTTCTTCCAGGCCTTCTTGGCGGCCTTGCTGGTGTCCGTCCACGACGAATCGTTGCCCATCCTGGACATACCCGTCGTATCCGTTCCGGCCTTCATCGCCGACGTATCGGTCACTGCTGCCGTATCGGTCATGGCACCCGGGGCGCCGGTATCGGCGGCCTGCGGGGCCGAATACGCCGAGGTATCCTGGCTCGGGGCCTTGCTGGTGTCCTGGGTTGCCTGAGCGGAGGCCTGAGCGGCGGTTCCACCCAGCAGCAGTACTCCAAGCATCATGCCAAATGCAGCGTTTTTCTTCTGTTCCAACATGCTTCCTCCTGAGGGTTGGGATTGGTAAGGGGAGGAGGATAAACTGCTTGAGGGCGGGGGTCGGTGAGACAGGTCACCTTTGCCTGTCGCGGCGTCTCTGGACCGGTGTAGCTTAGAGCCCTATGGACACTACCTTCGTGACGCGTGAGCAGGACCGCCTCCTCCGCGAACTTTCCGACTTCCTGCGGATACCCAGTGTCAGCGCACTTCCGGCCCATGCCGCCGACTGCCGACTCGCGGCGGATTGGCTGAGGCGGGAGCTGACCCGGCTGGGGTGCCCCACGGTGCAGGTCATCGAGGGCAATGGTCATCCCGTCGTCTGGGCCGAGAGCCCTCCGGTGCCGGGCAAGCCCACCCTCCTCATTTACGGCCACTACGACGTTCAGCCCCCCGATCCGCTCGCTGAGTGGCTTACCCCGCCTTTCGAGCCGACAATTCGCGACGGACGGCTGTATGCGCGTGGGTCGGCTGACGACAAGGGACAGGTCTTCTGCCTCCTCAAGGCCTACGAGGCGGTGCTCGACGCATCGGGGCAGCCGCCGCTCAACGTGCATTTCATCTTCGAAGGCGAAGAGGAGTCGGGCGGCCGGGTCGTCTTCGATCTGCTCCATTCGGAGCCGGAGCGCACCCGCGCCGATGCCGCCCTCGTCTGTGATGCTTCGTACTACGCGCCGGGAATTCCCGCCGTCTACACGGCGCTCCGGGGCCTGTGCTATGCCGAGATCTCGGTTCGTACACTCCAGCGCGATCTGCACTCCGGCTCGTACGGAGGCGTGGCACCCAACGCCATCGAAACGCTTGTCCGCATTCTCTCCCAGCTCAAGGACGCCGACGGCGAAATCCAGGTGCCCAAGGTCTACAAGTCTGTCGAGCCGCCCACCAGAAACGAATTGAAAGCCTGGAAGCGGCTGCCCTTCGACAAGAAGGCGTTCCTCGATGAGGAGGTGACGGGGAAGGCGCTGACCGGCCTGCGGAAGTATTCGGTGTTCGAGCGGATCTGGGCGCTCCCCACCTTCGAAATCCACGGCATCCGCGGCGGATTCGTCGGCGAAGGAGCCAAGACGGTCATTCCCGCCCAAGCCACCGCCAAAGTCAGCCTACGGCTCGTGCCTGGGCAGGAGATGGTCAAGGTGGGGAGGCAGCTCGAGCGCGCCGTGGCGAAACTGGCGCCGACGTGGGCCGACGTGAAGGTCACGCTGCTGCACGGGGGGGATCCTGTCCGGATTGCCGTCGATCATCCCGCGTTCAAGGTCCTCGATGAGGCGTTCAAGGAAGTCACCGGCCGCGAGGCGGTCAGGATTCGGTCCGGCGGGTCGATTCCTATCGTCCCCGAGCTTGGCCTGTCCGGCGCCCCCGTGCTCCTCACCGGCATCGGCTTCCCCGACGATGGACTCCACTCCCCGAACGAAAAACTCGATCTCGCTCAGCTCTGGAGCGGGATCGAGATCTTCGGGCGCTTCTTCGAGCTCTTCGCCGAGCAGGGCGGCGCCAAGGCTACAGCTCCTCCTCCGGGCTGACTCGCTTCACCGGCCCGGAGTAACGGGCCTCGGTCCGTGCGTGCAGCTCATCCACCCCGATGAGCGCCCGCGCAGACGCGATGATGCCCGCCACGACGTCATCGGCCCAGTAGGGGTCGGGGCGCTCGCCGGCGGGCAGTCGCGCCGAGCAATCTTCCAGATATCTGATCGCGGTGGTGATCCACTCCGTCTGCGCGGAGTCGACGGTGGCCCACGATCCGGTGGACCTGAGCTCGATATCCGCGAGCGCCTTGAGGTCGGACTCGACTCCGGCCGTGACCTGGGGAGAGCGGAGCCGATCGGCCACGAGACTCAGGACGGAGCGCCGTTCGCTCTCCTGCGGCTCGGGGAGCGGGGCCAGGTAATGCCGCTGGTCGGCCACCATTTCGGCGAGACGGATGCACACCGCGCGAATGGCGGGGGCCAGCGCACCCGGGGCTTCTCTCGACCAGCTCTCCGCCGCCCGGAGAATCTCCACTACGCGCTGATCGGCTTGAGCCTCGGGAGTCGAACGTCGGGGTGATTCTGCCATGCTAGGCAGAAAAACCGGGTTTGACCCCAAAAACAAGAGCGGAAACCGGTCACCTCGGCCCCCTCCTCATCCGGACCGGATCGGGCCGCCCGTAGCGCTCTTCCTCCCACGGATCGCCGCGCATGTGATATCCGTTCCGCTCCCAGAACCCGGGCTCGTCATCGGCGAGGAGCTCGAATCCCCTGACCCATTTGGCGCTCTTCCAGAAGTAGAGATGGGGAACGAGCAACCGCACCGGCCCGCCGTGCTCCGGGGTGAGCGCCTCGCCGTTGTGGCGCAAAGCGAGAAGGTTCTCCGGGCGGTCCAGATCGCTGAGCGGAAGATTGGTGGTGTAGCCCTGCTCGGCGGACACGAGGGCGTAGTGCGCGGTGGGCTGGATGCCGGCGCGCTCCAGCAGCGACTGGACCGGGACGCCCTCGAAGACGTTGTCGTACCGGCTCCACCGTGTGACGCAGTGGATGTCGCACACCGTCTCGCGGCGAGGCAGCGCCTGCAGCTCATCCCAGGTGAGAGCGAAGGGGTGCTCGACCAGTCCGCCCACAGTGAATCGCCAGCGGGCAAGATCGACCGTCGGGACGGATCCGTAGTGCAGCACCGGCCACTTCCGGGTGACGACCTGGCCGGGAGGGAGGCGGGAAGACATGGGCTATGGGCTGTGGGCTATCGGCAGCGGCGAGTCGAAACCGAACGTAGAAACAAACGCGTCCACAACCGCCAGACGGGTCTCGTCCCACACCGCCGAGTCGTCCGACCGTCCCAGCTCCTGGGCCACGCTCGTCATCGTGACGCCGCTGATGCCACACGGCACGATCAGGTCGAAGTAGCTCAGGTCGGTCGTCACGTTGAGCGCAAAGCCGTGAAGCGTGACCCACTGCTTCACGTGGATACCGATGCTGGCGATCTTCCGCCCGCGCGTCCACACGCCGGTGAGGCCCGGCTTGCGCTCCGCCGGAACACCGAGGGCATCGAGGGCCTCGATGAGCGATGCCTCCAACCGACGGAGATACCAGTGCAGATCTTCCCGGTGACGGCGGAGGTCGAGAATCGGATAACCCACGAGCTGCCCCGGTCCGTGATACGTCACGTCCCCGCCCCGCTCCACCTCGAGCACGTCCACTCCGCGCCGCTCGAGCGCCGCCGCGGGCACCGGCATACTGGCCGGCTTGAGGCCGCGCCCGAGCGTGATGACCGGCTCATGCTCGACGAGCAGCAGCGTGTCATGATCGATCTCGCCGGCGATCGTGCGCTGCCGGAGCTCTCGCTGTATTTCGAGCACCGGGCGGTAACGTCGCCGGCCAAGCGTGATGACCTCGAGATCGGCGCTCACGGAGCGGCGGCCGCGGCCCGCGCCCGTCTCGCCAGCAGCAGCGACGCGACGAGCGAGAGCGCGATGAGCCCACCGAGCCCGGTGTGACCGAGGAGCTGGTTGACGGGAATGCAGAGCAGCATCGCGATGACGGTGGCAAAGGCGCTCACCATGGCCAGCCCGCCACGCCGGTACGCCGATCCGAGTGGCGCGAGCAGCCGCCACGCGACGGCGCCGGACAGCACCAGGCCGGCGAGCGTGCCACCGAGGAGGAGATAGAATGGTCCGGCAACATCCGGCGGACTTCCGGCCGCAGGGCGCACGGCGTCCACCGCCAGTGTCGTGGCGCTCACCATGGCGAGTCCCGCCGTCACCGCGGAGCCGACGGCGCACGCCGCCAGAGGGATCGGGTCCACGTCAGATATGGATGACCCGGCCCATCGAATCGAGCGCCGCCTCGGCGATCGCCTCGGAAAGGGTCGGATGCGCGTGGATGGCGAGCTCCACCTCTTCGACCGTGTATTCGTTCTCGCGTGCCACGGTGAGCTCGTGGATGATCTCGGAGGCGTGGCTTCCCACGATGTGCGCGCCGAGGATCTCGCCGTACTTCTTGTCGCGGATGATCTTGACGAAGCCTTCGGTTTCGTTGGTGCTGCGGGCTCGGCCGTTGGCGCTGAAGGGGAACCGGCCCACCTGGTACTCCAGTTGCTTTTCCCTGGCCTGATCCTCGGTGAGCCCGATGCTCGCGACCTCGGGATGGCAGTAGGTGACGCTCGGGACATTGTCGTAGCGGATCGGATGCGGGTGTCCGCCGGCGATCAGCTCCGCCACGTTCATGCCCTCCCGGCTGCCCTTGTGCGCCAGCATGGGAGGACCGGCCACGTCGCCAATGCAGTAGATGCCCGGCGCGGTCGTCTGGAGCGTGACCGGATCGACCTTCACGAATCCGCGGTCGGTCAGTTTGACCCCGGCCTCCTCGAACCCCATCGCCTCGGTGTTCACCGACCGCCCCGCCGCCATGAGCACCTTCTCGGCCTCCACCGTCTCGGTTTTCCCACCGGCTTCGACGGTGAGCGTCACCGTGTCCTTCGCCACCACGGCCCGGGTCACCCTGGCGCCGGCGAGCACGGTGATACCCCGCTTCTTGTAGGACTTGGTGATCGCGTCCGATGATTCGGCGTCTTCCAACGGGAGGATGCGCGGCAGCGCCTCGATCAGCGTGACCTTGGTGCCGAAGGCGTTGAAGATGTCCGCGAATTCCGAGCCCACCGCTCCGGCACCGATCACCGCCATGCTCTTCGGCGCCTTCTCGAGGAAGAGCGCCTCGTCGGAGCTGATGACGGTGGTCTTGTTGATCTCGAGGCCGATCTGCGGAATGCCCTTGACCCGCGAGCCGGTGGCGATGACGACGGCCTTCTTCGCCTGGTACTCGTCCGACCCCACCCGCACCGTACGGTTCTTGCCGAGCGCGCCGGTGCCCTTGATGACCGTCACCTTGTGCTTCTTCATCAGGAACTCGACGCCCTTCGAGTTCTGCTCCGACACCTTCCGCGAGCGCCGCATCGCCACGCCGTAGTCGGCGGTCACGCCGGTCACGGCCACGCCGAGGTCCTTGGCGTCATGCGCGAGGAGATTGACCACGTAGGCGCTGTGCAGGAGCGCCTTGGTGGGAATGCACCCGATGTTGACGCACACACCGCCGAGCTTGTCCTTCTCCACCACCGCGGTGGAGAGGCCCAGTTGGGCGGCGCGGATGGCGCAGACGTATCCCGCCGGTCCTCCGCCAAGAATGATCACGTCGTAGGCAGTTGCCACAGAAGCCTCAGTGGAACGAGGAAAGGGGAAAGGGGAAGGGGAAAGCGTCGGGAAAGTAGAGGATCCCTTCTCCTTTCCCTTTTCCCCGTTCCCCGTCAGTAAAGCATCGCCAGCGGATTCTCCAGCATCGCCTTGAGCGTCTGGAGGAAGCGGGCGCCGGTGGCGCCGTCGATCACGCGATGATCGCACGACATGGTGAGCCGCATCCGGCGCCGAAGCGCCATCGTGCCCTCGTGCGCGACGGGGACCTGCGCGATCCGGCCCACGGCGATGATGCCCGCCTCCGGCGGGTTGATGATCGCCGTGAACTCGACGATGTCGAGCATGCCGAGGTTGGAGAC
>JBDTTA010000016.1:0-23095 GCA_039930845.1 Gemmatimonadales bacterium | reverse complement strand
GCTTGTTCTCCTTCTTCCCGACGGCAAAGCCGGGAAAGTCCCGCTCGACGATGAACCCGGTAATGCCTTTATACCCCTTGGCGGGGTCGGCATTTCCGAAGACGATGAACACGCCGGCCTCGGCACCATTCGTGATCCAGAACTTCCGGCCGGTCAGCTCCCATCGATCGTCCTTACGCTCGGCCCGCGTGGCCAGGGCGAATGCATCGCTGCCGCTTCCGGGCTCCGAGAGGGCGAAGGCGCCGAGGAGACCGCTCGTGAGCCGGGGGAAGTAGCGTGCCTGCTGCTCGGGATTGCCCCACCGAAGGAGCGCGTTGTTGACGAGGGTGTTGTGCACGTCCACATAGATGGCGGCCGACGCGTCGACCCGCGCGATCTCCTCGATGGCCAGCACCGAGAGAAAAATTCCGCCCGCGGCGCCGCCATACTCTTCCGGCACCTCGATGCCCATCAGGCCGAGCTCGAAGAAGCGGGGGATCAGGTCGGGCCGGAACTGCGCCGCCTCGTCCATCGCCTGGACGTGCGGTTTGACCTCGGTCACCGCAAATTCACGGACCGCGTCCCGGAACATGGATTCTTCTTCGGACAGCGTCGTCAGTGCAGGGACAGCGGTGCGGAGGTCCTGCATGTTGGCGGGCTCCGAGTTCGGCTGGGGCGTCAGGTCGTGGGAGTATACTCCGTACTCGCCTGGTCTTCAATCGGAGCGGACCGCAGCACCTCGAGCGCGACCGGCACCCGGCCCAGTGGAGCGGAGACCTGCGCGCCCTGTACGCGCTCCGACACCGCGACGAGCATTTCCTGCGAGATCCGCACTCCCTCCGCCAGCGCCTGGTCCTTGCCCACGGCGCTCGCGCGGCGCATCCGGTCCAGCACCTCGTCGGGCACCGTCACCCCCGGGACCTCGTTGGCCAGGAACTCCGCATTTCTAAGGGACACCAGCGGCCAGATCCCCGCCACGATTGGAATCCGGAAGCCCTCAATTTTCCGGAGGAACCGGTCGAGCTGCGCGAGATCGAACACCGGCTGGGTGATCGCCCACTCCGCCCCCGCCTCCACTTTCCACGCGAAGCGCTTGAGCTCGCGCTCGAGGTCGGGCGCGGCGGGATTCACGCCCACGCCGACGACGAATTTCGTCGGCTGGCCGATCGGATTGCCACCGGGATCGAGCCCGCGGTTGAGCCTCGACACGAGATTGGCCAATCCGATGCTGTCGATATCGAAGACCGCCGTCGCCTCGGGATAGGGCCCCATCTTCGGTGGATCGCCGGTGACGATGAGCAGATTCCGGATTCCCGCCGCCGCGGCGCCGAGCAGATCGGACAGCATGCCGAGCAGATTCCGGTCGCGGCAGGCGTAGTGCACTACCGCCTCGAGCCCCACCTCGCGCTGGATCATGACCGCCGAGAGCAGCGCGCCCATGCGGCTCTGCGCCCTCGGTCCATCCGGCACGTTGACGGCGTCGACACCCGCGGCCTTGAGCTGCCGCGCCTGCTCGAACATCGGCGTCGGATCGACGCCCCTGGGCGGGACGATTTCCACTGTCGTAATGAACCGGCCCTGCGCGAGCTTGCACCCCACGCGCGAGCGCTCGGCGAGCGGTACCAGGTCCTGAGCGACGGCCGTCGGCGCCACGCCGGCCACCGCGTGGACGTGGCGTGGCGAGACGCTCTGCACGAAGCCCATGATGGCGCGGATGTGCTCGGGCGTCGTGCCGCAGCAGCCCCCCACGAGCCGCGCACCGGTCTCGACCATCCGGCGCGCGTAGCTCGCCATGTATTCGGGAGACGCCATGTACATCTTGCGGTCACCGACCTCGCGCGGCAGGCCGGCGTTCGGCTGCGCCGAGATGGGAATGGCCACCACGCGCGCGAGCTTTTCGACGGCCTCGAGCACGCCGTGGGGGCCAACGGAACAGTTGACGCCGACCACGTCGACACCCATCGCCACCAGCTCGGGGCCGAAGACGACGGGATCGGTGCCGTAGTGGGTCTTTCCGTCGGTGCCGACGGTCATCTGGGCGATGACCGGCAAATCCGAATGGTCCCGCACCGCCGCGAATGCGGCGCCCAGCTCGGCGATGTCGCTGAACGTCTCCAGGATGAAGCCGCCGACGCCGCCCGCCACCAGGCCCCGCACCTGTGTCGCGAAGGCCTCGCGGGCCTCGGCAACCGACATTTCGCCGAACGGCTCGATACGCACCCCGAGCGGGCCGATCGCCCCGACGACCGCGGCACGGGCGCCGGCGGCATCGCGCGCCAGCCCGGCGGCCGCCGCGTTGATCCGCTCGGTGTCGCCGGAGAGGCCGTGCGTCGCCAGCTTGATCGGGTTGGCACCGAAGGTGTTCGTCTCGATGATCTCGGCGCCGGCGCGGACGTATTCCTGATGGATCTCGCGCACGAGGTCGGGCTGCTTGAGATTGAGCTCGTCGTAGCAGACGTTGAGAAACACTCCGCGTCCGTAGAGCATGGTCCCCATCGCTCCATCGACGACGTGCACCCGGCCATCGGCCAGCAGCTCGCGAAGCGTCGGCATGCTAGCGCTCGTAGTGGAGGTTGGGGGAGAGCCAGCGCTCCACGGTGGCCACGTCGAGCCCCTTCCGCTGAGCGTAGTGCTCCACCTGGTCGCGGCCGATCTTGCCCACGCCGAAGTACTGCGCCTCGGGCCGCCAGAAGTAGAGTCCGCTCACTGACGCGGTCGGCACCATCGCGTAGCTCTCCGTGAGAATGATCCCGGTATTCGCCTCGGCGTCGAGCAGCTCGAAGATGGTCCGCTTTTCGGTGTGGTCGGGACACGCGGGGTAACCGGGCGCCGGGCGGATGCCCTGGTACTCCTCATGGATGAGCGCGGCGTTGTCGAGCGACTCGCCGGGCGCATATCCCCAGAATTCGGTGCGCACCCGCTGGTGCAGGCGCTCCGCGAAGGCTTCGGCGAGCCGGTCGGCCAGCGCCTTCGAAAGAATCGAGTTGTAGTCGTCATGCGCGCGCTCGAACTCGGCGACGAGCTTGTCGAGGCCGAGGCCGGCGGTCACCGCGAAGGCCCCCGCGTAGTCGGGCGCACCGTTCTCTCGCGGCGCCACGAAGTCCGCCAGCGCGAGATTGGGCCGCCCGGGCGGCTTCCGCATCTGCTGCCGGATGGTGTGCACCACCGCCAGCGGCTTCGTGCGCGCCTTGTCCTCATAGAGCGTGACATCATCGAGGTCGCTATCGGCGGGGAAGATGCCGAATACCGCGCGCGCGGTGAGCAGTTTGTCCCGCACGATCCGCTCGAGCAGCACCTCGGCGTCGCGGAAGAGATTGGTCGCGGCGGCGCCGACCCTCGGATCGTCGAGAATGGCCGGGTAGTGTCCTGAAAGCTCCCACGTCTGGAAAAACGGCGTCCAGTCGATGCGGCTCACCAGCTCGTCCAGCGGATAGTCTTCCAGTACGGTGACACCGAGGCGGCAGGGCTCCGAGGCCGGGGCCGCGCTCCAGTCGGGGATGAGCCGGTTGCGGCGCGCCTCCGCAAAGGGCAGCCGGTCCTCCGCGGCCTGCCGCTGTCCCCGCTCCTCTCTCAGGTCATCGTATTCCTTCCGCATCCCCTCGACGAAGCCGTCGCGCAGCGTTGTGCTCAGGAGATTGCTCGCCACGCCCACCGCGCGTGAGGCATCATGGACGTGCACCGTCGGCCCCTTGTAGTGCGGCGCGATCTTGACGGCGGTGTGCACGCGCGACGTGGTGGCGCCCCCGATGAGCAGCGGGATCGTGAAGCCTTCGCGCTGGAGCTCCGAGGCAACGAAGCCCATCTCCTCGAGGGAAGGCGTGATGAGGCCGCTCAAACCAACGATATCGACATTTTCCCGCCGCGCCGTCTCGAGAATCTTCGCGCACGGTACCATCACGCCGAGATCGATGACGTCGTAGTTGTTGCACTGCAACACCACGCCCACGATGTTCTTGCCGATGTCGTGCACGTCGCCCTTCACGGTGGCGAGCAGCACCTTGCCGTTGTTTCTGGCCACGGAAGTGTCGCGTTGCGCCTCGATGTAGGGGATCAGGTGCGCCACCGCCCGCTTCATCACGCGAGCGCTCTTCACCACCTGCGGGAGAAACATCTTCCCGGCGCCGAAAAGGTCGCCGACGATGTTCATGCCCGCCATCAGCGGGCCTTCGATCACGTGGATCGGGTGCTCGGCCTGGAGCCGCGCCTCCTCGGTGTCTTCCACCACGTAGTCGGCAATGCCCTCGACCAGTGCGTGCGCCAGCCGCTCCTGGACCGGGGCGCTGCGCCAGGACAGGTCGGCCACCTGGGCCGCCGCCTGGCCACGCACCGTGTCGGCGACGGCGAGCAGGCGGTCGGTCGCGTCGGGACGGCGGTTGAGGACGAGGTCCTCGACGCGCTCGAGCAGCTCGGCCGGAATATCGGAGTAGATCGGGAGCTGGCCGGCGTTCACGATCCCCATATCCATGCCGGCCTCGATGGCGTGGTAGAGGAACACGGCGTGGATCGCCTCGCGCACCGGGTCGTTTCCGCGAAACGAAAACGACACGTTGCTCACGCCCCCGCTCACCAGCACGTGCGGGAGCGTCTCCTTGATCCGCCGGGTGGCGTCGATGTAATCGACGGCGTAATTCGCATGCTCCTCGATCCCGGTACCGATCGCGAAGATGTTCGGATCGAGGATGATGTCTTCCGGAGCGAAGCCCACGCGCTCGGTTAGAATCCGGTAGGAACGGGCGCAGATGTCTACCTTTCGGGCCGCGCTGTCGGCCTGGCCCTTTTCGTCGAATGCCATGACGATGACGGCCGCGCCGTACCGGTGCACGAGCGTGGCCTGGCGGACGAACTCCTCCTCGCCCTCCTTGAGGCTGATGGAGTTGACGATGCCCTTGCCCTGGAGACACTTGAGGCCCGGCTCGATCACCGACCACTTCGACGAGTCGAGCACCACCGGCACCCGGCTGATATCCGGTTCGGAGGCGATGAGCTGCAGGAACTTCACCATCGCCTGACGGGAGTCCAGCATCCCTTCGTCCATGTTGATGTCGATCAACTGCGCGCCGTTTTCCACCTGCTGCCGCGCGATCTCGACCGCTTTGTCGTATTCACCCGCCAGGATCAACCGCGCGAACTTTCGCGAGCCGGTCACGTTGGTGCGCTCGCCGACGTTGGCGAAGATGCTGTCGGGGCCGATCGTGAGGGGTTCCAGTCCGCTCAGTCTGGTCCTGGGCTCGATCTCCGGTATCGGCCGGGGCGGCAATCCGCGCACCGCCTCGACAATCGCCTTGATGTGCTCGGGGGTGGTGCCACAGCATCCGCCGACCACGTTCACCAGACCGCTGGCGGCAAACTCGCGCAGCATGCCGGCCATGTACGCGGGGCTCTCGTCGTAGAGACCGAACTCGTTCGGCAGGCCGGCGTTGGGATGCGTGCTGACGAACGTCGGCGCGACGCGTGACAGCTCCTGGACGTACTGGCGCAGCGCCCTCGCGCCCAACGCGCAGTTGAGTCCTACGCTCAGCGGGTGGGCGTGCGCCACCGAGTTCCAGAACGCCTCGGTGGTCTGTCCGGAAAGTGTCCGTCCGCTCGCGTCGGTGATGGTGCCCGAGATCATGACCGGCACCCGGAAGCCGAGCGCTTCGAACAGCCCTTCGACGGCAAAGATCGCCGCCTTGGCGTTCAGCGTGTCGAAGATCGTCTCGATCATGAGGATGTCGGCCCCGCCATCCACCAGTCCGCGCGCCGCCTCGGCATACGTCGCCGCGAGGTCGTCGAAGCGAATGTTGCGGAATCCCGGATCGTTGACGTCGGGCGAAAGCGAAGCGGTCCGGTTGGTCGGCCCCAGTACTCCCGCGACGAAGCGAGGCTCGGCGCCCCGCCCCTCGAACTCATCGGCCACGTCGCGAGCCAGCCGCGCCGCCGCATGGTTGAGCTCGTAGACCATGCCCTCCATTCCGTAGTCGGCGAGCGACACCGCCGTCGAGTTGAAGGAGTTGGTCTCGAGGATGTCCGCGCCCGCTTCGAGGTAGGCCGCGTGGATCGCCCGGATGGTCGCCGGCTGGGTCAGGGTCAGGAGGTCGTTGTGTCCCTTGAGATCGCGGGGCCAGGCCCGAAACCGGTCACCGCGATATTCCTTCTCGTCGAGACCGTAAGTCTGGATCATCGTCCCCATGGCCCCATCCAGAACCAGGATGCGCCGGGCGAGCAGCGGCTCGAGCTCGGCGAGACGCTCCGGCCGGGTTCGCCCGTCGGTCCGCCCTGGTAGTCTGGTTGGTGTACTGGGAGACAAGAGGACCTCCGGAAACGAAAAGACCCTGGAGCCAAAACGCATCAGGGTGAGCGTTTTAGCGTTTATTTAACGTGGCCGCAAGCAGCGCAAATCGCCACGACTCAATTGTCCATCCACCCGTAACCTAACGGCGGTACCCCCCGGGACAAGGGGATCCGATGATGGCCTCGATCAGATCATCCCTACGACGAGCCCGCGCGCCACCCAGAGCAGAAGCCACGCCGCCATCGGCGAAAAGTCGAACATGCCCATCGGCGGCAGGATGCGGCGAATCGGATCGATGATCCAGCTGGTGAGGATCATGAATGGGCGCATCCACCCGACGTACGGACCGATACCAAGCCAGGACGCGATCACCCTGACGAAAATCGCCATCATCACGATGCCGAAAACGGTGCTCACCGCAAAGCGCACCCACGCGCGCGGGCCCGCGTGGCTGAGGGCCCCGAGTGTGAATGAGAGGTCGATGAGCCAGTGGACGAGACTGATCAGCAAGAGCCCGCCGAGGATGACGAGCCCGATCAGCCAGAGCGGGGCGTCCTGCGGGTTGCCGCCGAGCCGAACGACTCTGCGCTCGAGGGGCCTGATGACCGGATCGCCCAGCCGGCGGACAAACCGGGCCCAGGCGCCGAACGGGTTGATCCGGCGGCTCCGCACGGCCCACGCAGTGGCTGCCAGCACGGTGGCATACACGAGCGCCGCGACCACTGCGCTCCTGACCACGATGTCGATGGTGGGGGCGATCATGCCGGAATCGGGCTAGTGCCCGGACGCGACGGCGCCGACGCGGATTGGACGCTGGGACCCCGTCCGCGTGGTGCACATGAGGGTGAAGCGACCCCCGTTGATCGCGGCCTCCTCCAGGATCTGGCTGTCACCGCGACAGGAGGTGATCTCGCGCGTATCGGTTTTGCGGAATGCGACCGTCACCAGCGGCTCGAGGCCCACGTTGACAAGCCGGCGGACCGTCAGGCCGCTAAGACTGTCGATGCCCATCTGGCGGAAGCTCGACGCGGGCCGCCCTCGATGCGAGCCCCGGTAATCGACCGCCCGGTCCACCATCTCCATGACCTCACCGCCCAGCGCTTCGGCGTCGCGCTGGTCCGAGGGAAGATCGGCCGTCGGTTGCCGCGTCGCCGGGCGGCTGGATTCTTCTTCGCCGCACCCGGCCAGCCACAGAAGCGCGAGAAGAAGTCCGGCAGCGGGACCCCTCATTCCATCGCGAATTCGCGGTTGAACACGACCTCGAAGCTGAACGTCTTGGCGCGGCTCTTCGTCTCCATATGCTCGGCGATGCGGCGCAGTCGAGCCGGAATCCCGAGGATCTTTTCCTGCGCCTTGCGGCCGAGCTCGTTGAGGCCTTCGATGCTCTCGATTTTCCAGTAGCGAATCTGCTCCTGCACGATCCGCAGGTAGTCTCTCGGGCCATAGATACCCGAGCGGCGAATGACGTCGGCGAGCTCCCTGAATCCCGGCATCGTGACGCCGGGCATGTCGATCGCCGGGAGAATGAACGACGCCGAGTGCAACGCCTGGTTGGGGTCGCGCTCGAGAATCAACTCGAAGATGGTGCGATAGAAGGCATAGTGGCGCGCCTCGTCCTTGGCGACGTGGGACAGGACCTCCGCCAGCCGCGGCTCATACTCGCCGACGATCCGGCCGGTCTCGCTGTGCGAGAACTGGGTGGCTCGCTCCTGAACGGTGGTGTAGGCGAAGACCCGGTACGGGTCCCGGTCCCAGTCGGGATGGAACCCGCTGCGGAGATACTCGAACTGCATTTCCTCGATCTTCCGCTGGTCGAACAATCGGGTGTCCCGGGCGTAGTCGTGGAGCACCTGCCCGTGCCGATCTTCCTCGGCGGTCCACAAATTGTTCCACCGGCGCCAATGGCTGTCATCCCCGAGGTACACCGCGAGGAGGCGATGGAAATGCGGGAGTCCCTCTTCCGTCAGCATGTTGAGCGCCAGTGCCGCGCGGATGTGATCGGGAATCCCCTCGGCCTGGGCACGCAACTGCTGGACGAACTCGTCGGGGCACTTGTCCGGCTCGGGGCCGAGGAGCTCGGAGGGGAACCACAATTCGCGCTTCCGCTCGTGCGATTCCATGAGCACCCCGACGTCGCCCTCGAGGTCGTTGAGGACCTCGACCTTGGAGGCGACTTCGTGCTCTGGATCGGTGGCGATACTCATGAGCGTCCTTCGATTGCGGGGGGCAGGAAACCATCGAGACCAGCCACTGAAAGATAGTGTGACTGGTCCCGCCAATGCCAACGACGCCATTCCGGGGAGGCCCCGGGATCGAGCGAATCAGGTGCCGGGGTCGAAGAGCTTCTCCATGAGGGACCACCGGCGGTGGCCTATGTAGTCGTCACGGTGGAAGATACGGACCCAACCCAGGGCTGCCAGCAATCCCTCCGAACGCTCGTCGTCGGTCCAGAACTCGGCCACGTGGGCCCCGGCCTCCCGGGCACGCTCCTCGAATGCCGCCAGCAGCCGGTGGGCGTGGCCCTGATGCCGCTCCTGCGGCAGGATCACCACATCAACGAGATGGGCGACGCCGCCCCGCAGCCAGTAGCGCAATCCCCCGATCCAGTCCCCGATCTCGTTGCTGAGTATGAGATAGTGTTCGTCCAGGGCGCCCGACCAGCCTGCCGGGTCCTCCTCCTGGTCGAGGAGCTCGGTAAACCAGGCCGAGAAGTCCTCGTCCTGTCCCATCTCTCGAATGGTGAGCTCGCTCATGCGGCCGAATACCTCATGAAAAGGGCATGCACTACTAGCGCAACAGTGATGCCATGGGGCAGGTTCCCTTTTTTCCCCGAACGGTTGCACTCCGCCGACTGAAGCAAGGAGTTGCACCCAAGGGGGATGGGACGCCGCGTCAGTGCAATCCGACCGCGACGGCAACGCTGATGGCGACCGCCCCGAGCGCCATCAAAAGGATCCAGAGTGGCATGGCGAAACGTAGCCAATCTTCGTAGCCGACCCCCGCCGCGGCGAGCATGGCCATCAGGGCGCCATTGGTCGGCGTCAGCACCTCGCAGAGTCCCGCCCCGTACTGGTAGGCGAGCACCGTCACCTGGCGCGACAGTCCGATCAGGTCCGACAGGGGGACGAGAAGCGGTAGTGTCAGTACCGCATGGCCGCTCACACTCGGCACCGGGACGTGGATGGCGGTGTGGGCGATCATCATGCCGATGGCGGAGAGGGCAGGGGGCAGACCGTGGATGGGCGCGAAGAGGCCGTTCACGATGGTGTCCACGATCCTGCCCTCGTTCAGAACGACGTAGATCGCGCGGGCGAAGCCAATGAGCAGTCCGGCGTAGGCCATGGACTTGAAGCCGTCCACGAAGGCCTCCGCGGTGCCGTCAACGCCCAGGCGCCCGAGCAGGCCCGCCAGGATTCCGACGGCAAAGAAGAGCGCGGACAGCTGGTCGAACTCCCAGTCGAGGTGCTGCGCCCCGTAAACATAGAGCGCGATCGCCGCGACGATCGCCGTCACGATCACCACGTCGCGTGGCTGGACCCGGGCGCTGGCCGTGCTTGCACCGTCCACCGTCGGCGCGGTACGGGTGCGCGCGGTGTAGCGCATGGTCCCCCATGTCCAGATGATGAGGGCGGGCACCATGAAGAGGAGCCGGAAGCCGAGTCCCGAACCCGGTGTGATCTGTGCGATCCGCTGCGCGATCAGGACGCTGAACGGATCCACGGGGCCAAACGCGGCCCCGATGGCGGCGCTGCCGAGACTCATGGCGACGATCGAGACGGGCGTGAATCCGAGATGCTGGGAGAGGAGGAGCAGCGCCGGTACGAACGCAATGAGCTCTTCCTGGGTGTGCATCACCATGCCCCCGAGCGCGAAGACGGCGCTTGCGACCGGGATGACGAGCGGGCCGCGGTTGGCGAGCTTGCCCACGAGCCACCGCACGAGGCGCCCGAGCGTGCCCGCGCGCTCCACCACGGCAAAGGCGCCGCCCACCAGAAAAACGAGGCCGATGACCGACGCGGCGTCCGTGATCCCTTTGGGCACCGCCATGAGAGCGCCGAACACCCCCACCGGGCTGGACTCCACCGGCGCGTACGTACCGGCGATGACGACCGACCGTCCTGTGCCAGGGTCCTCGTGTCGCTGAAACTCGCCGGCCGGAAGGATGTGCGTGAGCAGCGCGGCGATCGCGATGCACGCGACCAGCAGCGTGAGGGAGTGGGGAAAGCGGAACCGCGGCATGCCGGTCAGAGTGAGCGGCAGTGGCGAGTGAGCGGCGGCTGGCTGGCGCAGGCCACCCGCTCGTCCATCGATCCGGTGAGCGGGCCGCATGCCGCGGTCTGAGCCTCGCGCAGCGCGTTCGCCTCGGTGGCCGCCGATGCCGTGGCGTTCCCGGGCCGACCCCGGAAATCTATCGTGACGGCACACTCGACTCGCTGAGAGGAGAGCGTGGACCAGAGCAGGAAAGCGACGAAGCCCAGCACGGCGATGAGGGTGATCGCCCTGGTGCGAGAGTTCATGGCGACGGTCTCCGGAAGGTGGTGGTGTGGGCGGTTAGAGCAGCGTGCCGCGCAAGACCAGGAGTGCGACGCTGAAGTAAATCACCAGACCCGTCACGTCCACCAGCGTGGCGACGAATGGCGCCGAGGCGCTCGCGGGGTCGAAGCCTGCGCGGCGGAGCGCGAAGGGCAGCATCGAGCCGGCCAGCGAGCCGAACAGCACAACGCCCACCAGGGCCAGCGCCACCGTCTCGGCCACCTTCACGTAATGCGGGCCGTAGTCGAAGAAGCCGAAGTGCTGCCATGCCACAATACGCACGGCGCCGATACAGCCGAGGATCGCGCCGAGGGCCAGGCCGGCCGGCAGCTCGCGCATCGCCACGCGCCACCAGTCGCGCAGGCGCACCTCGCCGAGGGCCATGGCCCGGATGATCAGCGAGGTCGCCTGCGATCCCGAGTTGCCGCCAGAGCTGATGATGAGCGGGATGAAGAGCGCAAGCACCACCGCGCGCCCGATCTCGTACTGAAAGTGCCCCATCGCCGATGCGGTGAGCATCTCGCCGAGGAAGAGTGCGCTGAGCCATCCGCCGCGTTTGCGGATCATGGCCCGGAGCCCGATCTGCATGTACGGCTCGTCCGTGGCCGCCATGCCGCCGAACTTCTGGACGTCCTCCGTCTGCTCGCGGATGAGCGCGTCGATGACGTCGTCCACCGTGACGATGCCGAGCACGTGGCCCTGGTCGTCCACCACGGGGAGCGCGAGAAGATTGTACTTGGAGATGAGCCGGGCGACGTCCTCGCGATCGGTGAGGGGGGCCACCGTCACGGGCCGTCGCCCGTCGCCGAGGGCGGCCACCGTGTCGGTGGGGTTGGCCTGCATGATCTCCCGCAGGGAGACGACGGTTGCGAGCCGCTGATCGCCGGGATGGAGTACGTAGATGGCGTACACCGTCTCCTTGGCCTGTCCGACCTCGCCGATGTACCGCCTCACCTGGTCCACGGTCCACGCCGCCGGTACGGCCACGAACTCGGTTGTCATGATCCCGGCGGCACTGGTCGGGGGATAGGCGAGGAGGACCTTGAGGGCGTCGCGGGTGGCGGGGGCGACGACGTGGAGCAGGCGGGTGCGGTCGCCTTCCTTCAGCTCGCGGAAGAGCTCCACCTGCTGGTCGGACGAGAGTGCCTCGACCAGGGGAATCGCGCGCCGCTCGTTGAGCAGCTCGAAGATGTCGCCGCGGCGATCGAGCTCGGGCTCGTCGAGGAGCTGCACCGCCAGCTCGAACGGCAACGCCGAGACCACGCGCGCCGCCGCTTTGACGGGAAGCTGGTTGAGCGCCTCCGCCACGTCGGCGGGACGAAGATTCTCGCAGGCGGCGAGGAGGTCTTCCTCGTCGCCTGACAGGAGATACAGCAGTTCGGGAGATGGAGGGGCGGGCAAGGTCGGCATCTGATCTCCGGATCGAGCCGGCGTTACCGATGGGCGGCTATATTACCTGCGCCTTACTGACCTTTCCCCGCGCCAGTCATGCCCGGGGTATCGGCGCCGCTCTTGCCGTCCTTGACCGGGTTGACGGCCAGACGCCATCCGCTCGCGAAGCGGATGGTCAGCCGGTGCCCGAGCGGGTCCGCGCCGATGTCAGCGACGTCGGGAAGGGTCCGCGCGTACTTGATGGCAGCGTCGGCCTGCCGAGCGTAGGCCTCGGGCGTGCTGCCCTGTTCCGCCCGGCCGTACTCGCGGGCGATGGCAACGCCTTCGGCCTGCTCGTGGCCGTATCGTGCATACTGGTCAGGCGGGATGAGTCCGTCCTGACTGGTCAGTTTGCTCTCGAGCTGATACTGGCGGCAGCCGGCCAACAGCAGGAACACCGGCAGCAGCACGGTCAATCGACGAATCATTGAATCCTCATCGGCGGACGAACGCGGAGAAGGTCTACGCCCGAAGCTAACTATTCCCACGCGATTCGCCACGCCCCGCGAATTTTTTCGTTTCGGTGGGTATGCCTGCTGCTGCTCGCCGTGCCGGCCACCGGATACGCCAGACCGGCCGAGGCGCAGCAGGATGCCACTCACGTCATTCGCTGGTGGCACGGCGCCATCGCGCTCGGCGGCGTCTCGGCGCTCATGCTCCTCGATCACCCGATGCAACGGTACGCGCAGCACAACAACGGAGCGGGAGCAAACAACGTCGCCGGCGTCGTGCGGCACTTCGGACAGCCCGAGGTGTACGGCGGCGTCACCCTCGGACTCGCGGCCGCCGGTCTCGTCGCGCACGACCCGCGGATCACGAAGGCGGCGGGCCGGCTTGGGGCCTCCCTGCTGCTCGCCGGCGTAAGTGGCATCTCGGCGAAGTACGTGCTGGGACGCCCGCGACCCGACCACAGTCTCGATGCCGATGGTTACTCGCCCTTCTCCGGCCAGGATGCCTTGCCGTCAGGCCATACTACCATGGCCTTCGCGCTCGCCACGTCGCTCTCCGATGACATTCACCGGCCCTGGGCGACGGTGGGGCTGTACGGGATGGCGTCCGCGGTGGCCTGGTCGCGGGTGAACGACAACCGGCACTGGTTCAGCGACGTGGCGACGGGCGCCCTGGTCGGCATCACGTCATCCAAGCTGGCGTCCGGTCGCTGGCGTATCTTCGGTCTTCGACCGCCCTCGATCATCGCGGCCCCTGGAGGCATGTCGATCGGGTGGCACGGGTCGTTCTGAGCAATAGCCAATAGCCATTAGCGAGCAGCCTCTCATGCCCTCCAACATTCCCGTCCCCCGCAACGAACCCGTGCTCTCCTACGCGCCCGGTAGTGCCGAGCGGGCCGCGCTCAAGTCCACACTCGAGACCGATGGCCGCGAGCGCCTCGACATTCCCGCCGTCGTGGGCGGACGTGAGGTCCGGAGCGGGGTCACCCACGATGTCGTCTCGCCCCATCGCCACGCCAGGGTGCTCGCGACGCTGCACCAGGCCGACACCCCCACGATCGAGGGGGCCGTCCGCGCTGCGCTCGAGGCCCGGCGCGAATGGGCGGGGTGGTCGTTCGAGGACCGCGCGGCGGTGTTCCTCAAGGCCGCCGACCTGCTCGCCGTCACGTACCGGCAGCGGCTCAACGCGGCCACCATGCTGGGCCAGAGCAAGACCGCCTATCAGGCGGAAATCGACAGCGCGTGTGAGCTGATCGATTTCCTCCGCTTCAACGTGCACTTCGCCGAGCGGATCTATCGCGAGCAGCCCGACTCGGCCCGGGGCGCGTGGAACCGGCTCGACCATCGGCCGCTCGAAGGGTTCGTCTACGCCATCACGCCCTTCAACTTCACGGCCATCGGCGGAAATCTGCCCACCGCACCGGCACTCATGGGCAATACGGTCGTCTGGAAGCCGGCCGCCACCGCGGCACTCAGCAACTGGCGATTCTTCGAGCTGCTCACCGAGGCCGGCCTGCCGCCCGGCGTCATCAACTTCCTGCCCGGCGATCCGATCGAGGTGAGCCGCGTGCTGCTCGCCGACCGGCACCTGGCGGGCATTCATTTCACGGGCTCGACCGGTGTCTTCCGAAGCCTCTGGCATACCTGTGCCGGCAATCTCGACCGCTATCTCTCGTACCCCCGCATCGTCGGGGAAACCGGCGGCAAGGATTTCATTCTCGCGCATCCGAGCGCGGATGTGGACGCGCTCGCGGTGGGGATGGTGCGGGGCGCGTACGAATATCAGGGTCAGAAGTGCAGCGCCGCCTCGCGGGCGTACGTGCCGGGCAGCCTCTGGCCCGCCGTGCGCGATCGGGTGGTCGCGATGATCGCCGACATCAAGATGGGTGACGTGGCCGACTTCCGGAATTTCATGGGTGCGGTGATCGATCGCCGGGCGTTCGACCGGATCCGCGATCACCTCGTGCGCGCGCGGACCGATCCGGGTGTGAAGATCATCGCCGGCGGTGGAACCGATGACGCCGTCGGATACTTCGTCGAGCCCACGCTCCTGCAGGCGGAAGACCCCGGTTACCGGTTGATGTGTGAGGAGATCTTCGGGCCGGTGCTCGCCGTGCATGTCTATCCCGACGCGCGGTGGACGGAGACGCTCGAGCTGGTCGACCGGACCAGTCCCTACGCGCTCACCGGCGCCGTCTTCTCGCAGGACCGCGCGGCGGTGTCCGAGGCCACGCGCACGCTGCGCCAGGCGGCCGGCAACTTCTACATCAACGACAAGCCGACCGGCGCGGTGGTGGGCCAGCAGCCGTTCGGCGGCGCCCGCGCGAGCGGCACCAACGACAAGGCGGGTTCGGTGCTCAATCTGCTGCGGTGGGTCTCTCCGCGGAGCATCAAGGAGACGTTCGCCCCGGCAAAGGACTACCGCTACCCGTTCATGCTCGAGGCCTAGCTTTACCCACGAAGCGCTGCTCCGGATCGAAGAGCAGCGCGGTGAGAATGAACGCCGCCGCCGTGACTCCGAGCAGCACCGCCACGTCGCGTTCGACCCCGAACTCCGCCGGTTGCCGCATCGTGTGCCTCATCAGATCCACGGCGTACGTCACCGGGTTCACGTGCGCCAGCCGGCGCAGCACGGCGGGCATGCCCGCCGTGGGATAGAGCGCCCCGCTCACGAAGAGCAGCGGGAAGAGCACGATGTTGATGACCCCCGCGAAATTCTCTACCGAGCGGAGGCGGGCGGCCACCAGGAGTCCCAGCGTCGCACTCATCGCCGAGCCGAGGACCAGCGCTCCAGCCGCCGCGGCGCCTTCGGCAAGGGATATCTCCATGAGGAACGGCGCGCACGCGAGCACGATCCCTCCCTGCATCACCGCCACCAGCGTCGCGGCCGCCGCCCGCCCCGCCAGGACCACCGGGACTCCCGCCGGACTGGCGAGCATGAGCCGGAGCATTCCGAATTCCCGGTCATAGACCGTCGCGATCGCGGTCAGCATTCCCCCGAACAGCGCGGCCATCACGACGATCCCCGGCAACACGAACGCCTGGTACGGCAGCCCTCCCTCGATACGGGCAATGGCGTTGTAGCCGGTCCCCACCAGCAGCAGCCACATGAAGGGCCGAACGATGCCGCCCAGCAGTCGGCCGGTTTGCCGGGACGAGCGCCTCAGGTCGCGCGCGATAATCGCATGGATGGTGCTCAGCGCGCTCATGCGCGCTCCGCATCGGTCTTCGCGAAGTAGACGTCTTCGAGGGTGACCGGCCGGACGGCGAGACGCTCGATGTCCCGCGCGCCGGCGGCGAGCTCCATCGGGCGCACACCGCCACGGCGGAGGCCGACGCGAAACCCGCGCTCCGTGCGCCGGGCGCCCACCACGGCGCCCCGGTCCCGGAGCAGCGCCACCAGGTGCTCCGCGCCGGCGCCGTCGATTTCGGCCACCTCGTCTCCCACCGAGGCCTGAAGTTCCAGCGGAGCGCCGTCGGCCACGACCTCGCCGCGGGCGAGGAGGATTACCCGGTCGGCCGGCTCGGCTTCGGCGAGATAGTGGGTCGAGAAGAGGATGGTGGTTCCGTGCTGCCGGCGGTGGTCCTCGAGGATGGCCCAGATCCGCTCACGGTGCTCGGGGTCGAGGCCGACGGTCGGCTCGTCGAGGATGAGGAGATCGGGGCGGTGCATGGTGGCTCTGGCGACGTCCACGAGCCTGCGCCACCCTCCCGAGAGCTGCCGCGCGAGTTGAGCGGCGCGCGGGGCAAGTCCCGCCTCCGTGATGGCTGCGGCGACCGCCGCCGTGGCGGCGCGGCCACCGAGTCCCGCGAGCCGGGCCGCGAATCGCAGGTTCTCCTCGACGGTGAGCAGCCCGTCCACGCTCGTCTCCTGGAAGACGAGGCCGAGGCGCCTGCGGACGATGGATCGATGGCGTCGGGTGTCGAATCCAAGGATGCGGACCGAACCGCGGCTGGGTGCGAGGAGGGTGGCCAGCAGCAGCATGGCCGTCGTCTTGCCGGCGCCGTTGGGACCGAGGAGACCCACCATCGCCCCGCGAGGCACGGTGAGACTCAGGCGGCCCAGCGCGCGGACGCCGTTGTAGTCCCGCCCCAACCCATCCGCTTCGATCGCGGGGGCCGGGGAGCTCACGCGCGCTGCGGCTCGGTGGCGAGGGTGCGATACCGGTACTCGAGCACATCGGGCGGCTCGCCGATGGCGGCATCGATCATCGCGCGGTCGGGAGAGAGCATGCAGACCGGATCGGCGTTGGCGGCGTCGCCGGTCAGCGCGAACGCCTGACAGCGGCATCCGCCGAAATCCACGGTCTTGCGCGGGCAGCTCCGGCACGGCTCCTTCATCCAGGAATCGCCGCGGAAGGCCTGGAAAGCCGGCGACTCCTGCCAGATGTACTCGAGCGAGTGCTCGCGGACGTTGTCGAAGGAGAGCGTGGTGATCTGGGTGGCACCATGGCATGGGAGTGCCCTGCCGTCCGGCGAGATGACCAGATAGAGCTTGCCCCAGCCGCCATAGCAGGCCTTGGGATATTTCTCGTAGTAGTCGGGCAGCACGAACAGCAGCTGCATTTTTCCGCGATAGCGATCCATCGCCTCGAGGGCGGTGGCCTGCGCGCGCTCGACCTGCTCTCGCGTGGGCATGAGCGAGGCGCGGTTCTCCAGCCCCCAGCCGTAGTACTGGGTGTTGGCAAGCTCGATCCGGTCGGCGCCGAGACTCGCCGCCAGGTCGATGATCTCGCCGATACGGTCGAGATTGGCGCGATGGAGCACGACGTTGATGGTGAACGCGAACCCCAGCTCCTTGACGAGCGCCGCCGCCGCCCGCTTCTGCTTGACCGAGCTCACGCCCGCGATTTTCTCGGCGACTGCCGGATCGGAGTCCTGAATGGAGATCTGGATATGTTCGAGCCCGGCGTCTCTGAGCCGCTCGGCCCTGGCGCGAGTGAGTCCCAGCCCCGAGGTGACGAGGGTGCTGTAGAGGCCGAGCCCGCGCGCATGCGCCGCAAGCTCTTCGAGATCTTTCCTCACGAGCGGCTCGCCGCCGGAGAGGCCGAGCTGCAGCACACCGAGCGCGCGCGCCTGCGTGAACACACGCTTCCAGTCCTCGGTGGAGAGCTCTCCCGCCGCCTGCACCATCTCGAGGGGATTCGAGCAGTAGGGGCAGTGCAGCGGGCAGCGGTGCGTCAGCTCCGCGAGCAGAGTGGTCGGATGGTCAGACGTCACGAATCAACTCCCTTCGGGCCAGAACCGAGAGATACTCCGTCACGTCAGCGGTGACGTCGGTGCCGTAGCGCTGGCCCAGCAGCTCGACGATGTCGGCGATCGTCCGCGAGCCGTCCAGCAGCTCGACGATGGCGCCGCCCGTCTCATTCAGCAACACGGCGCCCTCGGGGTAGAGCAGGACGGGCCGCTTGCGGACGGGGTCGTACTCCAGCCGTGCCAGGCGCCAGAGCGCGGGACGCGAAGCGAGCGTGAGCTCCACGCTCACTCCTCCCTGTAGGCGTTGTGGATGGTGTCGATCATCGCCCAGAGCATGTCGAGCTTGAAGGCGAGCGCCTCGAACGCCTGACGCTGCGTTTCCACGGTCGTGCAATGCCGCTGCACGATCGAGAGCCCATGCTTCACATCTCTCGGCGCCTGCACCAGCCGGCTCTTGAAGTAGTCGAGACCGGCGGGCGGGATCCACGGGTAGTATCTGGGAAACGACTCGATGCGCTGATGATGGATCTTCGGCGCGAACAGCTCGGTGAGCGACGACGCCACCGCCTGGACCCACGGCTTCGTACGACAGAAGGTGACGTACGACTCGCAGATCAGCCGGACCGCCGGCAGGACGTGCCGTTCGTCCTCCATCTCTTCCCGCGGAAGACCCAGATTGACCCCGAGCTGAATCCAGAGCTCGATGCCGCCGGTGCCCGGCTCGGTGCCGTCGTGATCGATGATCCGCCGGATCCACTCGCGGCGCACGTCGGGGTCGGGGCAGTTGGAGAGGATCGCGGCATCCTTGCGCGGCACGACGCGCTGGTACGCCAGGCGATTCGCGGCCCATCCCTGAAACTGCCGCTGACTGAGCCGGCCCTCGTACATGAGCTGGTGAAACGGATGTTGCACGTAGTACGAGCCGTTGAACGACCGGAGCGCCGCTTCCAGCTCCGCGGGGCTGAGCGGACGATCGAGCCGCGGAAACGGCGGCGGGGGCGGCGTGGCCAGCTTCGAGGCAACGAGGGTCGCGGTCATGATCGTCCTAGAGGGTAAACCGCATGCCGTCGGTGCCGACGCGGAGTCCGCGGCTCTCCACGAGCGCGCGCTCCGGCGAATCTTCGAGCAGCATGGGGTTGGTGTTGTTGATGTGCGTGTAGACCTTGTGACGGCTCCGGAGCCCGGACAGACGATCGAGGCTGCCATTCGGTCCCGAGATTGCCAGGTGATCCATCTCGTGCGCGGTACGCTCGCCGATGCCGAGGCGGATCAGCTCGTCGTCGGTCCAGAAGGTTCCGTCGAACAGCACGAGGTCGGCGTGGCCGAGCCGGTCGAGCATCGCCGAGTCGAGCTCGCCACAGCCGGGGACGAAGGCACAGGAGGCCCCGCTCGCGCCGTCCGTGACCATGAGGCCAACGGTGTGCCCAGGCGTGTCAGCGGTGGCGAAACGCGGCGGGCCGGCCGGCACCACGAAGCTCTCGATCCAGAGACCGGCGTCGCCGCCGTCGCGATCGCAGAGCGGAATTCCGGAGCCGGGCGTCATGGCTGTGACCTTGACCTCCGCAAAGGCGCGGGTGACAGGAAGTATTCGCGAGTCGGACTCGAGCACCTGCAACACCGCTGGCGTGGCGCAGAGCTGAAGATGCCGGGCCTCTCGCAACAGCATGATTCCAACCGTGTGATCGAGCTCCGCATCGGTGAGAACGACGCCTTCGACCGGTACGTGGCGCGAGCCTTCGGGCACCGTCGCTGGAAGTCGGCTCAACTGCTCGCGAACGTCGGGCGAGGCATTCAGGAGGAACCACCGACGACCGTCGGCGCTCACCGCCGCGGAAGATTGCGACCTGGGGACGGCTCGACCCGGCTCACTGCGGGCCACCCGGCATGAGGGGCACCAGCAATTCCACTGGGGAAATCCGCCGCCGGCTGCGGTACCAAGGAGGATGATGTGCACGAGAACCTATAAAGACTGAGGGGCCCGCTTTCGCGAGCCCCTCTGCTTAGTGCGGTTCTTTAGAGCGTCGCGACGTATGCGGTCACTTCCATCGTTACCGCGACCACTTCGGCTTCGGGCTTGGTCCAGGTCATTGCGTCCTCCGGTGTGTAGTAGGCGGGCCGAGGCCCAGAGACTTTGAGATGGGTGGACTCACCCAGTCGGTCTGAGGAATACCCGACGACGCCCTCCACTATGCAGAGGGTGTGCCGGGAAACTGTGGCGATTGGCTTTTGGTGGTTAGCTATTGGGAGCAAATGACTTGCGGACTGTGCGATCGCAATGAGCCGCCCACAGCGCGATCGTCCATGGCTGGGTCAGGTAACCCAGTTGGGTAATATCACCCACCCCGCATGCTACCCCAATCCGTGCTTCTTCAGTCGGTATCGCAGCGTGTCCCTGGTGATACCGAGCCGGGCCGCGGCCCTTGTCTGATTGCCGCCGCTTTCCCGGAGTGCCTGCAGGATCAGCGACTTTTCCCAGGCTTCGAGATCGGTGCCGAGCGGGGGCCCCGGGGCAGCATTTTCGAACGCGCCAGCGGGAGCAACCTCAGCGACGCGCTCGGCCGCCGCTGATGGGTCTCCGTTGGCGGGCCGCGCCAGTGCCAGATACTCGATGTCGAGCGCGCCTCCCCGACTCCACAGCACCGCCCGCTCGATGACGTGGCTCAGCTCCCGTACATTGCCCGGCCACGGATAGGCGAGCAGCAGCTCGCGGGCGCGGGCGTCGAGCCGCCCGACCTCTTTCCCGTACTTCGCGCTGAACCGTTTCAGGAATTCCTCGGCGAGGAGGACCACGTCCTCGCCCCGTTCGCGGAGCGGCGGCAGGTGGAGGATGATCACGGCGAGGCGGAAATAGAGGTCGCGGCGGAAGAGGTCCTCGCGCGCGGCACGTTCGAGGTCGCGATTTGTCGCGGCGAGAATCCGGACGTCGATCCGCCGGTCGCGATTGCCGCCGACCCGCCGAACGCTCCGCTCCTCCACGGCTTTCAGCAATTTCCCTTGTAGGCCGAGCTCGATGTCTCCGACCTCGTCGAGAAAGAGAAAACCTCCCTCTGCCGCCTCGAAGAGCCCCATGCGCGATTCACGGGCATCGGTAAACGCGCCCCGCTCGTGCCCGAAGAGCTCCGACTCCATGAGAGTCCCGGGAATGGCGGTGCAGTTCACCTCGATGAACGCCTTTGATGCGCGCGCGCTCGCCGCGTGAATCGTCCGGGCGATCAGCCCCTTGCCGGTGCCCGTTTCGCCGGAAATCAGGACCGGCGGGGTCTCGGCGAGCGTCGCGATCTGCCGCGCCTGGTCGAGCACCGCCTTGAGTGCGGGGGAGCGCCCGATGATCCCCGCCATCGGGATATCCCGCGCCGCCTGACGGCGGTGGTAGGACAGCTCCTGTTTGAGCAGCGAGGTCTCGCGGGCCCGATCGGCGAGCAACTTGAGCTCCTCGAGATCGACCGGCTTCTTGAGATAATCGAACGCACCCAGCTTGACGGCTTCGACGGCGCCTTCGATGGTGCCGTGCGCGGTCATGATGACGACGGAAATCGCCGGGTCGAACTCGCGGATACGCCGGAGCAGCTCGATGCCGTTCATGGCCGGCAGACGGATGTCGCTGAACACCACGTCGGGACGCAGCGTCTCGAGCATGGCGAGCGCCTGTTCGGCATCTCCCGCCACCTCGGCTTCGTATCCCGCCTCGGTCAGGAACGCCTTGATGGCCCGGGCCAGGGTGCGCTCGTCGTCCACGATCAGCACCGTCGATCCGCTCATCGTGGGACCGCCGGCAGCCGGAGCCGCACGGTGGTGCCCCTGCCGGCGCCGCTTTCGATCTCGAGGCGCCCGCCATTCTGCTCCACGTAGCGCTTGGCGATGGCGAGCCCGAGTCCGGTCCCTTCCTGCCGCGTCGTGAAGAACGGCTCGAACACCGACGCCAGTGCGGCCTCGGGAATGCCGGCGCCGGTGTCCGTCACCTCCAGCACCACTTCGCTCGATTCGCTCCCGCCGACGAGCTCCGACGCGGCAATGCGGAGTCTTCCACCGGCGGGCATCGCGTCGAGGGCGTTGGAAACGACCTCCAGGATCGCCTGCTCGAGCTGCACCGGGTCCACACGCACGCTCGGCAGATGAGCGGGAATGTCCACTTCGAGCTCGACGCGCTGCTCGGCAAGCGGTCCGGCGAAGGCGGGCAGGACCTCGTCCACGAGACGCGGAAGACTCTCGGGCATTGGGTGAAACGGGGCGGGACGACTGAAGCTGAGCAGGTGACTGATGCGGCGATCCAGCCGGTCGACCTCCTCGAGAATGGCATCGAGGTGCTCTCCGGCGGTGGGGGACGCGGGATGGCGCCGCACCAGCTGCGCCGCCGCGCGCAGGCTCGCGAGCGGATTGCGAAGGCCGTGGGCCACCGCGGCCGACATCTCCCCGATGGAGGCGAGCTTCTCCGCCTGCATCACCTGCGCGCGCGAATCATTGAGACTCCGGGTCATGCGCGCGAAGGCGCGGGCCAGGTCGCCGATCTCGTCGCGCGACGCAACGGCGATCGGATATTCGAGCTGGCCCGAGCCCACCACGGCCATCGCCTCCGTGAGCTCGCGCACCGGTCGCGCGAGGCTTCGGGCAATGAGCCACGAGGCCGCAAGCCCGCCGGCGATCGCCAGGACGATGATGGCCACCAGGGATCGCCCCTCTTCCTTCAGGATTTCCTCGAGGCGGCTGTACGCGCCGCGCACACTCGATTCACGGGCCCGGCGGTAGATCTCCCGGTTCGTCGCCGTCAGGGCCGGCTGGAGCCGGCCCTTGAGCTCGCGCTGCGCGAGGCGGTAGGCCGAATCGCGATGCCCCGCGTCGGCCAGCTTGAAGATGCTGTCCGACACCTCGACGATCTGGCTCTGGATGGCGGCGACGCCATCGGCCATGGCCATTTCCTCGGGCCGGAGCTCCGCCCGCCAGCGCTGCTGCCAGTAGTTCACGACCTCCCCTGTCAGCTCGAATTCGTGTCGGGCCGTCGGGTCGAGTCCGCTGAGGTGTCGCCAGACCATCTCGCTCTGATCGAACATCGCGGTCTCCAGCTCGGCGTAGGTCCGCGTGCGCGACATGCTCTCGCCGAGCGCCTGGAGCGCGCGGCGCTCCAGCACGTTACTCCGTATGGCCTCCGCTCCCACCAGCAGCGCCGGGAGGACCATGAGCGAAAAGCCGAGCAGCAGTTTGCGCTGGAAAGTCACGCAGGGAAGCTACGGGGAACGGGGAA
>JBDTTA010000015.1:0-23230 GCA_039930845.1 Gemmatimonadales bacterium | reverse complement strand
AGTAGAGGGGATGGCCGAAGCCATAGACGGAGGTCGTTTCGTAGCTCGCCTGCTCGACGGCGGCGTCATCGGGGTCGGCGTCGGCGAACATCCAGTGCTCGATCTTGTTCACTGCCACGCCGCCGATGCGCACGGTGCCGGTATCGCCGATGATGGTGATGGACCCCTCGAGGTTTCTGGGATATGTCAGCATCGTGACGTTCATCGAGCCCAGCGCGCCGGTGCGCCAGCGGATGCTCAGCACACCGGTGTCTTCGACCTGGATATTCCGGGCGAGGGTGGCGGTGTAGGCCTGGACGCTCTCCACCGGCCCGATGAGCCAGTCGAGCAGGTCGACGTAGTGGCTCGCCTGGTTCATGAACGCGCCGCCGTCGAACTCCCAGGTGCCGCGCCAGCTCGCGCTGTCGTAGTACGACTGCGGCCGGCTCCAGAAGACGTTGATGTTGACCATGTAGATCCGGCCGAACCGCTTCTTGTCCACCGCTCGCTTGAGGAGCTGCAGGGTGGCGTTGCGCCGGTTCTGCTTGACCACGAAGAGGTGCACCCCCGCGTCGTCACAGGCGTGCACCATCCGCTTCCCGTCCTGCCAGTTGGTGGCCATCGGCTTTTCGGTCATCACGTGGCGCGCGGCGGCGGCCACCTGGGCCGCCTGATTGGCGTGCACCCCGCTCGGTGTCGCGATGATGACGATATCGGCGTCGGTCCCGGCCAGCATCGCGTCGAGCGAGGTGAAGCCGGGCGCGCCTGTGCGAGCCTCGGCCCGGGCCAGCGCGTCGTGGTCGATGTCGCAGACACCGACAAGCTCCACCCGATCGGCGTGCTTCTCGAGCGCATCGAAGTGGTTCGCCGAGATCCGGCCGCACCCCACCAGCGCGAACCTGATCTTCCGGTCCTCGATCAACGGCTTGGTGATGAACATGGGTCTCAGAGGAAGGGGTCCGGTGAAATCACGGCCCAAATCTAGGCGGGGAACGGGGAACGGGGAACGGGCGGGAGGGCGAACCGAACGGGAAGGTGGAAGCCAATCATTCCACTCCTCCCCGTCCTCACCCGTCTTTCCCGCCCTTCCCACCATCCCGCCGACTCTGGCGCATTTCCAGCCCCGATGCTATCATGTGAATAGTTTCACAAACTCCCGCTCCCTGCCCCCGCCAGCGGCTCGGGGTCACCGGGGCGGCTCGGCCCTTGAGGAGACCACCATGGCGACCGCGACTCCCCCGATCTCGCTCCACGCAACCTACCCAGCCGACCTGGTCAACAAACTTTTCGCCCCGCCAGAATCCGAAGTCCCGGCCGCCAAGCTCCGCCGCCTCCTCCTGGAGGCCCGGGCCAACGGGAGCTTTCTGCATACCGCCGGTGCCTACGACGCCTTCTCCTCGGCGATCATGACGCGCCTCGGCTTCAAGACGCTTTACGGCAGCGGCTGGCAGCTCGCGGCCACCAAGAGCATGTACCCCGACATCGGGATCTACCAGTCGCACCAGATGGTGGAGCTGGTTCTGGAGATGCGGAAAGGCATCGAGGGCGCCCGGAACACCCATTGGTTCGACACCGAAGGGAAGGAAATGCTCGACGCTCCGCCCGCCTTCGTCGACATGGAGGCAGGCTTCGGCGGCCCGACCCAGACCTTCACTCTCGCCACCGAATTGATCCGGGTCGGCGCCGCCGGCGTGCACCTCGAAAACCAGGATCCTTCCAACCGGACGTGTGGCCACATCGTCAACGTCGGCAAGCAGAAGCGGAGCAAGGTATTGGTGCCCCGGAAAGCGTGGCTGGCCAAGCTCAAGGCGATCAAGGCGGCCGCGGAAGCAACCGGCGTCGACGTCGTGATCATCGCCCGCACCGATTCGGTGGACGGTGCCCTCCCCGACCAGGATGCCGGTGGCGTCAAGATGGCGGTGGAGGACGCGTGGGAGGCGGCGGAGCTCGGGGTGGACGTGATCTGGCCGGAGTTCAACAATACCAGGCTGGAGCAGCCACAGGAGTTCGCCGAGGGCGTGCGGAAGTACTACCCCGACCAGCTACTGGGTTTCAACCTCTCACCATCGCTGTACTTCGGGAAGGACAAGAAGGCCGGGGCGCTGATCACCAATCAGCAGCTCGCCGATCTCGGCTTCACGCTGCAGTTCTCGACGCTCTTCAACTTTCGCACCGCCGGCATGGCGATGGAGAAGGGTCTCAGGAAGTTCCTGAAGAGCGGGATCGACGCCCTCGCCGATCTGCAGATCGAGGAAGATGAGGCAGCGGGCGGGTCACCGACGACCAAGATGCACCAGAAATTCGCCGGCATGAATCGCTGGCTCATCCTCGAGCAGGTGCTGAGCGGGGAGAAGTAAAAGCGGGAAGGACGGGGAGGACGGGACCGGCGTCATTCTCCGCGTCCCGCGTTTGCTGCCCTGCCGACTTTCCCGTCCTCCCCGTCCTCCCCGTCTTTCCTACCGCTACCCCGTCCTCCGTTCCCTGTTCGCCATTCCCCGCTGTTCCGTCACCTCAACGCCCTCGCTCTTCAGCCGCTCCACCTGCCACGAATCCAGCCGGACGACCACGTCGCACTGGCTCTCCCTGTCCTCGCGAGAGAGGACTTCGCCCTCGCGATACAGCGCGGCGAGCCGGGCGCCGTCCGTGACCGGTAACCGCACCCGCACCGTGGGGCGGCCGGCGCGCTCGAGGTCCCGGAGCACTGACTTGAGCGCCGCGAGTCCGTCGGTGCGCATGGTGGTGCTCGTGACGGCGCCGGGATAGAGCTCGCGCACCCGCGCGGCAAAGCCGGCGGGATCGGGCACGGCGTCGATCTTGTTGAACACCGGGAGAATCGGCCGGTCAGCCAGGTCGAGCTCGGCAAGCACGCGCTCGACCACGTGCATCTGCCCTTCCCAGTCGTGGTGGCTCGCGTCGACCACGTGCAGCAGCAGGTCCGCCCCGCGCACCTCCTCGAGCGTGGCGCGGAAGCTGGCGACCAGATGGTGGGGGAGCTTGCGAATGAAGCCCACCGTGTCGGTCACCCGCGCGCGCTGCCCTTCGCCCAGCTCCACTTCGCGGGTGAGGGTGTCGATGGTCGCGAAGAGCCGGTCCTCGACCACGATCTCGTGCTGTCCGGAGAGGCCGCGCAAGACGCTCGACTTCCCCGCGTTGGTGTAGCCGACGAGCGCCACGCTCAGCATCTGGTCGCGCCCCGCCCTGATGTTTTCGCGGTGCCGCTCGACGCCCAGCAGCTTGGCCTTGAGCGACTGAATGCGTTTCCGGATGATCCGGCGGTCGGTCTCGAGCTGGGTTTCGCCCGGGCCTCGGAGACCGATGCCGCCCCGGATGCGGGAGAGGTGGGTCCACATCCGCGTGAGTCGCGGCAGCAGGTACTCGAGCTGGGCGAGCTCCACCTGGAGCTTGGCCTCGTGGCTCCGGGCACGGGTGGAGAAGATGTCGAGGATGACCTCGGGACGATCCATGACCCGGACCTTGAGCTCGCGCTCGAGGTTGGCGCCCTGTACCGGGCTCAGCTCATCATCGAAGATGACCAGCGTGGCCCCGACCTCCGCCACGGCCGCGGCCACCTCTTCCACCTTCCCCTCGCCGATCAGCGTGGCCGGATTCGGGGTAGCGATGTGCTGGGAAATCCGGCCCACGACTTCGGCGCCGGCGGTGTCCACGAGGCGGGTCAGCTCCTCGAGATGTTCTGTGATGTGTCGGGCGTCGGTGGATCCCTTGCGGGGAGCGGCCACGAGCACGGCCCGCTCGATGGGATCGCGGACCTGAATCGGTGTCTTCGTCGAAATGCCTTGCCTCCCCCTCTCGGAAACCCGGCGGAATCACGCCTTGCTACCCTCCGGGAATATAACCGCTGCGATCAACCGGAATCGGGCCCGGACTCTCCCTTGCCCGTCTCGCCGCCCTCGCCGGTCCCCTGCTTGCGCCGTTCCCACCACTCGAGCCGCTCCGCGATGCGTCGCTCGTAGCCGAACGGGCCCGGCTGATACAGCACGGTGCCGCGAAGCTGGTCGGGAAGATATTCCTGCGGAATGTATGCGTCGGGAGAGGTGTGGGCGTACTGATAGCCCCGGCCGTACCCCAGCTCCTTCATGAGGCCGGTGGGCGCGTTTCGAATGTGCATCGGCACCGGTGCGGCAGGCGTGTTCCGGGCCGCTTCCATCGCGTTGCCGAGCGCCACCTTCGCGCTGTTGGACTTGGGGGCGGTGGCCAGGTAGATCGTCATCTCGGCGAGCGGGAGGAATCCTTCCGGCGGACCGAGCATGTGGAAGGCGTCGCGCGCCGCCACCGCGATCGTCAGCGCGTTGGGGTCGGCGAGGCCGATGTCTTCCGCCGCCATCGCGATCGCGCGGCGAAACAGCGTCATCGGATCTTCCCCGCCGTCGAGCATGCGCGCCATCCAGTAGAGCGCCCCCTGGGGATCGCTCCCACGGAGCGACTTGTGGTACGCCGAGAGGAGGTTGAAGTGCTCCTCGCCTCCCTTGTCGTATCTCGCGAAGCGCTTCTGCATCGCCTCGCGGGCCACCTCCATCGTGATGCTGCCGCCCGCGCCGACGTGCGCCGCGGCGGCCTCGAGCACGGTGAGCGCGCGCCGCGCGTCTCCATCCGCCTCCACCGCGATCGACTCGATGGCGTCGTCGTCCGCCTCGAGGTGCGACTCGCCGAGACCGCGCTCGGGATCGGTAAGGGCGCGCCTGAGCAGCGTCTCGAGGTCTTCCGCCGCGAGCGGCTCCAGCACGAAGACCCGTGTCCGCGAGAGCAGCGCACCGTTGATCTCGAAGCTCGGATTCTCGGTTGTAGCGCCGATCAGGGTGAGCGTCCCGTCCTCCGACGGCGGGAGGAGGCTGTCCTGCTGCGACTTGTTCAGCCGGTGAATTTCGTCGATGAAGAGGATTGTCCCCGAGCCCCCCGAGTCGAGCCGCCCTCGCGCGGCGGCCACGATCTCCCGAATCCTCGGCACTCCCTCCGACACCGCGCTGAAGGGCACGAACGCCCGTGCGCTGGTGGTCGCGACGAGCCGGGCGAGCGTCGTCTTCCCTGTGCCGGGCGGTCCCCAGAAAATCATCGACCCGGGAACACCGCGCTCGATGGCTTCGCGCAACGGCTTGCCCGGCCCGAGTACGTGCTCCTGTCCCACGAACTCATCGAGCGCTCGCGGCCGCATCCGCGCCGCGAGGGGCTGCATGGACGGATCGGCGAACAGCGATTCCTCGGCGCCGGCGGGGGGACGACCGCGCGGCATCAGGACACCCACCCCGCCAGCAGGCGCTCGACGGCGAAGAAGCTCAGCGCTCCGCCGAAGAAGGCGACGGCGGTGATCCACCCGCGACGGCCCTGGAACTGGGGCACGAGATTCGACGCGGCGACGTAGAGCGTGACACCGGCGGAAATCGCGAGCCCGTGCCGGGCGAGAGGCGCGATGCGCTCCGTGAGCACCACCCCGAGGATGGTGGCCAGGCCGAGCACCGCGGCGGCGCCGAGCGCACGCGCCCGCGTCTGCCCGCCGGCTACCATCACGCTCGCGATGGTGACGCCCTCCGGCAGCTTGTGCAGCAACACCGCCAGGAACAGCAGGATGCCGAGCTCGCCGGAGACGAGGAACCCGCTGGCGATGGCCACGCCGTCGAAAAAGGTGTGAAGCGTAAGCCCGAGGAGCGCCGACACGCCGGCGGTGGCGGAGACCTGGTGCGTCTCCTCGCCGAAATGGAAATGGGGCGTGAAGACGTGCTGCGCGAGATGCACGGCGAGGTAGCCGAGCAGCACGTAGAGCGGGGCGGTGGCACTCTCTCCGCGCAGCACCTCCGGCATCATGCCGAGGAGCGCCACCGCGAGCATGAAGCCGGCGCCGAAGGCGAGACCGGCGTCAATGGCCTGGAGGCTCCTGCGCTCGTGGCGCACGACCGCCATCGCGCCAATGATGTTGCCGAGGGCGGCCGCGGCGGCAAAGGCCAGCGGGCTCACAGCATCTCCCGCGCGAGCGCGAGCAGCGACTCCCTCGTGTTGAGCGACGGATCGTCGAGGACGCGCTCGAGCAGTGCCGCGAGGATCTCGCCGATGCGCTTGCCGGTGGCGCCGATTTCCTGGAGATCGCTGCCGCCGATGGCCAGGGCACCTCGGGTCAACGGCTCGCCACGACCTCTGATGCCTGCGACGGACTCGGCCCACGGCGGAGTTCCGCCGTGGCGCATGGACCAGATCGCGAGGAGATCGTCGGCCGCCCGGCCGGTGGCGGCCAGCCAGCGCCGCACCGACGTGTCGTCCGGGCCCGCCGGCGACTCGGGGCCCGCCGCGATGGCGGCGACCCGATCGATTTCCGCGCCGGACGCCTTGAGCCTCCGAAGCGTCGCGGCGGGATCGGCCGACAGCAGTGCGGTGAGGAGAATCGGGTCGCGGCGCGACGGCCCGACCGCCGACGCCCTGTCCAGCAGCTCGCTCGAGACGCGCTCGAGCTCAGGGATCAGGTGTGCCGCGGCGCCGCTCTCCCGCCAGAGCTTCACCAGTTCGGCCACGGAGTGCGCGGACGCGAGCCCCTTGAACCACTCGTCGCGCACCCGCTCCGCCGACAAGCGCGTCAACCCGTCGGCTCCCGCGACGGCCGCGGCCCAGGTGTCGGGCTCGATCGAAAAGCGGAACCGTGCCGCAAAGCGGAGCGCGCGAAGAATGCGGAGATAGTCCTCGCGGAAGCGCTGCGCCGCATCGCCGACCGCCCGCACGACGCCATGGCGGATATCGGGCTCGCCGCGGAACGGATCGCGCCAGTCGTGGCGGATGGGATGGTAGGCCAGCGCATTGATGGTGAAGTCGCGGCGGGCGAGGTCGTCGTCGATCGAGACCCCGAAGCTCACCACGGCATGGCGCCCGTCGGTGGCGACATCCTGGCGGAAGGTGGTGACTTCATGCACCACGCGGTGGCGGTCGAGCACGCCGACGGTGCCGTACTTCTCGCCCACCGGCGCCGTTCGCTTGAACAACGCCTGTACCTGGGCAGGCGTGGCCGCCGTGGCCAGGTCGTAGTCGGAGTGCGGATGCTCCAGCAGCGTGTCGCGCAGCGCGCCACCCACACACCACGTTTCGTATCCCGCCCCCTCCAGCGTGCGGGCGATGTCGAGCACCTCATCCGGAATCGGCAGCGATGCGGGCAGACTCATGCCGCGCCATACGGCATGCCCGAGGAAAGCGCGAGCGCGAGCTCCATGCGCGCCTGTGGGGGCGTACGTGCCCCCGCCGGCAGCACCCCCATCGCCACCGTACGAGCGCCACCGCCTTCGAAGGCGTAGATCGGAGCCACTTCTCCGTAGGGACACCGCGTGGCGAGGACCACCGGCTTGCCGGCGTCGAGCCAGCGTCCGATCGCGGGCACGGAGCCTGGTGGGACGTTTCCGGCGCCGAAGGCGACGATCACTACGCCATCGTGCGAGGGTCTGGCCAAGTCGAGGAGCACGCCATCGTCTCCCACCACGAGCGCGATCAGCGCGACACGCGCCGTCAGTCCCGCCGGCTGCAGCCGAGCCGGTCGCACCGGTTGGTGCCCGTACCGCACCTTGCCCTCGACCACGTCCCCGACCGGCCCCGCATGCGGCGCGGCAAAGGCGTTCACGTCGGTGGCGTGCATTTTCATCGCCGTCCGCCCGGCGAACACGGCGCCGTTGAACACGACCAGCGTTCCCAGGCCGGTGCTTGCCTCACTCGCCGCCACGACAGCCGCGTCGATGAGATTGCGGGGCCCATCCCATTCGGCATCGCTCGACGTGCGCATCGCGCCCGTGATCGCGACGGGAATGGCCGGGTCCAGTGTCCGGTCGAGCAGATACGCCGTTTCCTCGATGGTATCGGTGCCGTGGGTGATCACGATCCCGCGCACCTCCCCCGACGCGGCGACCTCACTCACCCGCTCCCGCAACGCCCAGAGCCGATCAGGCCCCAGGTGACAGGCGGGGAGCTTCGCCCAGTTCTCGATGCGATAGGGAGCGACACGATCGAGCCCCGGCGCGAGCTCCACCAGAGTCTCTCCGCCATGGGCCGGCACGTTGCCGCCCGCGGCGGGGTCGCGCTGCATGGAGATCGTGCCACCGGTAAAGAGGAGATGGATCACCCGCACAGCACACTCCCCCCATTCACGTTCAGCACTTCGCCGGTGATGTGTCGCGCGAGGTCGCTGCACAGAAAGAGAATCGGCCCGGCGATGTCCTCCGGTGGCGGGATCCTCCCCAGCGGAATCGTCCGGCGGACCGACTCTCGCCCCTCACCCGCAAAGGCCGTGGTGCACATCTCCGTGTCCACCCATCCCGGCGCCACACAGTTGACGAGGATGTCCGGGGCGTACTCGATGGCGAGCGACTTGGTGAGCGCGATGACCGCGCCCTTCGTGGCGGCGTAGTCCGCGTGAAAGGCCTCGCCCCGCTGCCCCGCGGTGCTCGAGACCAGCACGACTCGGCCGCCCGGCCCCATCAGTCCAAGCGCCGCGCGCGTACTGAGGAAGGTGGCGTCGAGGTTGGCGGCGAGCGTCATGCGCCACCGATCGAGAGAAAGCGCGCCGAGCGGGGCCGCCTCCGATGGCCAGATGCCGGCGTTGGCCACGAAGAGATCGAGCCGACCGAATGCACCACGCACCGCGTCGGCCATGCGGCTACAGACCGCCGCGTCCGCGAGGTCTCCACCGATGACCACGGCTCGCCGTCCACATGCGCGAATCTCTGCCGCCACCGACTGCGCGTCCGCCTCACGACTCAGGCAGGTGATGGCGACGTCGGCGCCCGCACTGGCGAGCAGGAGCGCCACCGCGCGGCCGATGCCCCGGCTCCCGCCGGTGACGAGCGCGCACTTTCCTTCGAGGGAGATCATTCGGGCGGCGTCAGCGCTTCTTCGACCAGCTCCACGATCAAATGCTCCAGGGCAAGGTGCAGCACCTGAATCCGGCCCGTCGAGACCGAGGGGACGACGACCGCCTCGTCCACGAGTCCCGCCAGCTCGCCTCCCGCGGCACCGACGAATGCCGCCGTCCCGACACCCATGCCGCGCGCCGCGCGCGCCGCGGCGAGGAGATTGGCGCTCCGGCCGCTCGTGCTGTGCAGGACGAGGAGGTCGCCCGGCGCGCAGAGCGCCTCGATCTGGCGGGCGAAGATCGCCTCGAAGCCGAAATCGTTGCCCACCGCGGTGAGAATCGAGGTGTCGGTGGTGAGTGCCACGGCGGCGAGCGGCCGCCGTTTCCTGGCGTAGCGCACGACGTATTCCGCGACGATGTGCTGTGCGTCCGCGGCGCTCCCGCCGTTTCCGCAGAAATAGATCGTGCCTCCGCTCCGCAGCACCTCGGCGTAGCGGCCGGCCAGCGCGGTGATGCCATCGCCCAGGGCCTTGCATGCATTCACCACGCGGGCCAGCTCGTCCAGCTCGCGCTCGACCATGGCGCGGCTCACTCGTCTCCCTCGAACAGCACCCGGAGGCGTTGTATCAGCGACTGCTTGATTTTGAGGGGAGGGACCGCCTGCAACGGCTCGTCCTTCAGGATCGCAGCGGGGTTCGTGACCGTGAGCAGCTCGGCCTGCCGCGCCCCCTCCTGGGCCGTGAGAAACTTGAATCCCATCGCCACCGTGCGCCCGTCGCCGTGATTGTCTCCCGCGATGATATCGCCCAGCCCGTGCTCCAGCAGCTCGCGAACCCTGACGCCGCGCGCCGATGAGCGCAACAGCGTCGTGGAGTCGAGCTGCATCCAGGCGCCCAGGTCCCGCCAGCGTTTCACCGAATCAGGGGTGCAGCAACTATAGCGCTCGGGATGGGCGACGATCGGCAGGAGGTTCGACTCGCGGATGCGCGTCAGTGCGTTGATGATGGCACCGAGCGCGACCATGCGCGGAAACTCGACGAGGATGTACCTGGTGCCGGCGAGTGTGACGCGCCGGATCCCGGGCGCATCGGGCGGCAGGGGGCGGTCGAGCATCACCTCCGCGCCGCGGTGCAGCCGGGGCAGGTCCGGGGCGACCGCCGTGAGCTCGGCAAAGGCACGCTCGTGGGCGTCGGGGGGACCGGCCAACACCTGGGTGGCCCGCATGTGCGGCGTCAGGCACACGTCGGTGACACCCACTCGCGCCATCTCCCTCAGGACGCCGGCCGATTGTTCCGCCGACCGCGAGCCGTCGTCGACGCCGGGGAGGAGATGCGAATGAAGGTCGATCACGCCAGCGGCCGGCCGGCGAGCAACAGCCCCAACGCGAAATCGCCGAGATGCTCAGGCGATGCCTGCGCATGGGCCAGGAGCGCGAGCGTGATCAGGGCATCGGCGGCGAGCAGGTCGAGCGCCACCGACCGGTCACCAGGATGGTCCACCACGAGATCGAGCGCATGTCGGCCGGCCTCCGCAAGTGTCGCCGGCGCGCTGGCCGATGCGTCGACCGCGAGCGCGTGCTGGCGGACACGGGCGCGGAGCGCGGGGGGGGCCCGACTGGTGTGGCGATCGAGCCAGTCGGCCAGCATCATCAGCCTCCGTTGCCCAGCCACGCCGAGACGACGCCGGGAGCCCCGGCGCGCGCGGCAGGCAGACGCTCGGGATCACCCGCCCCGGCAGAGGCGAAATGCGGCCGTCCCCCGCCCTTGCCTCCGCTCAGCGCAGCGATGCGGTTGACGAGATCGCCCGCTTTCCGGCCGGCGCTCACCAGATCGTCGGTAAGGGTCACGTGAATCGCGCCCCGTCCGCCGGTGCTGAAGAGGACGAGGAGGGAGTTCCGTTTTCCCTCGCGGAATCGGTCGGCGATCTGTCCCACCTCGTCGCGATCATCGGTGGCGGTGCTCGCGATCGTCACCTTCACACCATTCACCTCCGCCTCCTCGCCACCGATGGCCGCCCCACCACCCGACTTGAGCGCGTCGGCCAGCCGCACTTCGAGCCGGTGCCGCTCGTCGATCAACTGTTCGAGCCGCTTGACCAGATGCTCCGGTTGCGCCTTGAGGGCGTCGGCCACCTGCGCCAGCCGCTGTTCAAGATCGCGCACCGCCCGGAGCGCTCCCGCGCCCGTGACCGCTTCGATGCGCCGTACGCCCGCCGCCACACCCGTCTGGCCGGCAAAGCGGAAGATGCCGATCTGCCCGGTGCTTCGGACGTGGGTGCCGCCGCACAACTCGATCGAGGGACCCATCTGCACGACGCGTACGACGTCTCCGTACTTCTCCGAGAAGAAGGCCATGGCCCCGAGCGTGAGCGCGTCGGGATAGGCCATCTCACGCGTCACCACCGCGGGATTTTCGAGTACGAGGTCGTTCACTTCGCTCTCGATCCGCTGCAGCGCCTCCGCGCCGATCGGTCCGTGATGGGAGAAATCGAAGCGCAGGCGCTCGGGCTCGACGAGACTTCCCTGCTGGCGCACGTGCGGCCCGAGATGTTTCCGCAGCGCGTAATGCACCAGATGGGTGGCGCTGTGGTTGCGCTCGATGTCATGGCGGCGCGGCGCGTTGACCGCCGCGTGCAGCGTGGCGGGATCGAATGGCGCCTCGAAGATTCCACCGACAATTGTGCCCTTCGGATCTTTCCGCACCGTATCGACCGGGAGCGACCACCCTGGGCCGCTGACCGCGCCCACATCGCTTACCTGGCCGCCCGACTCGACGTAGAACGGATTTTCCCTGAGGATCAACTCGACGCGCGGGCCTTCCTGCCGGAATGCTAGCACGTCGGTGTCGGTTTCCGTGCGCTGATACCCGACGAACTTCTGCTTGCCCCGCTTGAGCGTGCGCCACTTTCCGGGCTTGGGGACGTGAACCGCCGAGCCACTCATGCCAGCTTTCAGGGAGGTCGTGAGCGTGCCGATTCCGGTAATCCGCGCCTCACGCGAGCGCTTGCGCTGCTTGTCCAGCTCCCGCTCGAAGCCCTCGAGGTCGACCGTGACCCCATGCTCGCCGGCGATGATCTCCGTCAGATCGATGGGAAAGCCGAAGGTATCGTAGAGCTTGAACGCCTCGTCGCCCGTGATGGTGCGCGCGCCGGACGTGAAGATTTCCTCGAGCCTGCCGAGCCCGCCGTCGATCGTCTCGAGAAAGCGGCGCTCCTCGGTCTCGGTGATTTCGTGGATGTAGCCGGCCTTGGCCACGAGCTCGGGGTAGACGCCGCCGAGCTGTTCGACGACCACGGAGGTGAGCGTCGCGAGCGTAGGCTCGCGGCGGCCCAGCAGCCACGCGTGCCGTACCGCCCGGCGCAGGATCCGGCGGAGGACGTAGCCGCGGCCCTCGTTGCCCGGGTAGACGCCGTCCGCGAGCAGAAAGCTCACCGCCCGGGCGTGATCGGCCAGGACCCGGTAGGAGGCGCGGTTCTCACCCGACCGATCATACGCCGCGCCGACGAGCTCGCCGACCCGCTCCACCAGCGGCAGGAAGAGATCGGAGTGGAAGTTGTCATCCTCGCCCTGCATCACCGCCGCGATGCGCTCCAGCCCCGCGCCGGTATCGACGGACGGCTTGGGGAGCGGTGTCAGGATCCCGTCGGCGGAACGGTCGAACTGCATGAAGACGAGATTCCAGATTTCCAGAAATCGTCCCGCCTCCGCCTGGCTCTCGAACTCCTTCTGGGTGAGCTCGACCGGTGCGTCCCCCGGCCGCCACTCGAGGTCGACGAAGATCTCGGTGCACGGCCCGCACGGTCCGGTATCGCCCATCTGCCAGAAGTTGTCCTTGTCGCCGAGCCCGTAGATGCGGTGCTCGGGAAGACCGGAGACCTGGCGCCAGTGGGCCCGGGCCTCGTCATCGGTGTGGTGCACGGTGACGCGCAGCCGCTCGGCGGGAATGCCGAGCCACGATGGGCTGGTGACGAATTCCCAGGCATACGCGATGGCATCCCGCTTGAAGTAGTCGCCGAAGGAGAAATTGCCCAGCATCTCGAAAAAGGTGTGGTGCCGCCTGGTGTGGCCCACCTGCTCGAGATCGTTATGCTTGCCACCGGCGCGCACCACCTTCTGGCACGTCGTGGCGCGTGCATAGTCGCGCTGCTCCTGGCCGAGAAAGGTGCGCTTGAACTGCACCATGCCGGCATTGGTGAACAGGAGGGTGGGATCGTCGGCGGGAACCAGCGACGAAGAAGGCACCTCACGGTGCCCCTTGGCGACGAAAAAATCGAGGAAGAGCCGGCGAATGGTGGCGGACTGCATGGGGGGGAAAATAGGGTGGCTATCGGCTGTTGGCTATTGGCTTCACCCGACCACCTTCCCCACCATGTCGGTCACTTCATGCCCGCTGAAGCCCCGCCTGGCGAGAAAGGCGAGCACGCGCCGGCGCTTGACGCTCCTCGGAAGATTGCCGAGTTGTGCCGCGCGCGTTTCGGCGAGGGCACGCGGCACGCCGGCGCGATCGGTGGCGTCATTCCACTCGGCGCCGATGGCCTGGTCGATGAGCGACCGCTCGACGCCCATGGCCATCAGATCGGCCGCGAGGCGCGACGGCCCGCGACCGCGCGCGGTTCGCGTCTGGACGTAATTGACGGCGAATGCCGCATCGTCGAGGAGCCCCAGGGCCGTGGCGCGCGCGAGGGCCGCATCGACCGCCGCGCCAGGATGCCCCTTCCGCCGGAGCCGGCGGCCGAGGTCGTGCCCCGCGAACGCGCGACGCTCGAGCGACCGCAGCGCCGTGCGGAAGGCGGCTTCCTCATCCGCCGCGACGGCGAGCCGTTGGCGAAGCTCGTCGTCCACGGCAAGCCCGGGGGCCAGACCGACGGCCGCAGCGACCTCCTCGGGCACCGCGCCGAAGCGCGCTCCGTTGATTTCCACCCGAAGCGTGCCCGGACGCCTGGGATCGGGCTCCAGCGCGGTGATGGCCGGGAAGGTCACTCGTCGTCCTCCGCGCCGGCGCCGGCCACCACGGCATGAACGCCGAGCAGTTCCTTCACCTTGACCTCGACTTCGGCCATGAGCGGCGGGTTGTCGCGGAGGAAGAGCTTGGCGTTTTCCCGGCCCTGCCCGATGCGCTGATCGCCGTAGGAGTACCAGGCGCCCGATTTCTGGATGATGTTGGCCTCGGCGGCAAGATCCACCAGCAGCGACGTATGGCTGATTCCCTCGTCGAACATGATGTCGAACTCGGCCTGCCTGAACGGCGGCGCGACCTTGTTTTTCACGACCTTGACCCGCACGTGATTGCCGACGACCGTTTCGCGCTCCTTGACCGGGCCGATGCGCCGGATGTCGAGCCGGAGCGAGGCGTAGAACTTGAGCGCCTTGCCACCCGTGGTGGTTTCGGGGTTGCCGAACATGACGCCGATTTTTTCGCGGAGCTGGTTGATGAAGACCACCGCGCAGTTGGACCGATTGATGGCGCCGGCCAGCTTGCGGAGCGCCTGGCTCATGAGACGCGCCTGGAGCCCCACATGGCTATCGCCCATTTCACCCTCGATTTCCGCCTTGGGCACCAGCGCGGCCACCGAGTCGATGACGATCAGATCGACCGCGCCGGACCGCACGAGGATCTCGACGATTTCGAGCGCCTGCTCGCCGGTGTCGGGCTGGGAGACGAGGAGCTCCTCGATGTTGACGCCGAGCTTCTTGGCGTAGTCGATATCGAGCGCATGCTCGGCATCGACGTAGGCGGCGACCCCGCCGGCCTTCTGGACGTTGGCCGCGAGATGGAGGGTGAGCGTGGTTTTGCCGGACGATTCCGGTCCGTAAATCTCGGTAATGCGTCCGCGAGGGACCCCGCCCACGCCAGTGGCGGCGTCGAGGTTGATGGCGCCGGTGGGGATGGCGGCCACCTTGACCCGGGGAAAGTCGGTGCCCATGCGCATGATGGAGCCCTTGCCGAGCTGCTTCTCGATCTGGGAGATGGCGAGGCCCAGGGCTTTGCGGCGGTCGGCCTCGAGGCGAGTTTCGTCGGCGGGCATTGGCGTCCTCATTGGAATTGATATTGAAGTGACTGATTTTACTACACAGAAGTATGATTGACCAATCTAAAGCCGAACGTTCTCCGAAGCAATAGTTCTGACGTGGCTGATTTCAGGTCACCTGATCAACCGCCAAGCATCCGCCACATGCTCGATATCGTACCGGCCCCGCCCCGTTTCCCGGACCGCCACGACATCGAACCGGTACTCGTCTCCCACCCGGCCGTAGCGGAGCCGCCAGAGCTCGGCGAGCCGGCCGATGGTGAGCCGCTTGCGCCAGCCGATCGACTCGACCGGCGTACCGCATGCGAGCGACCGGCGCGTTTTCACCTCGACGAAGGCCACCAACCGCTCCCGGCGCGCGATGAGATCGAGATCGTGCCGCCCCCATCGGAACCGGTGCGCCTCGATGTCCCAGCCGCAGGCGGTGAGAAAGGCCCACGCCACCCGCTCACCCGCCATGCCGCGGACCTGGCGGGCATCTTCCCACTCCACTGTGGGGATGAAACTCCGCCCCTGGCGCATGGCCGAGTGTACCGTCGACCCGTCGACCCGTGGCAATCGTTTTCACCGGTCAGGGGGCGCTGATTCGCGGGAGGTGGGCCGTGTCACAGCATGACGCGGGGCTGCCCCGCATGTTCCCTCATGCGCGCGCGCCTCGTTCTCTTCGCCGTGTTCGTCTCCGGTTGCGCGCGACTCGTCTTTCTCAAGCCGCCCTCCGTGCCTCGCGCTGCCGGGACCAGCCATACCGAGCGCGGCGCGCTACCACCGCACGCAATGCCCGCACGTCCCCAGCCGGCCACCGACTGGAGCGGCTACAACAATACGCCCGACGGCGCACGCTTCTCGCCGCTCGAGCAGATCACTCCCCGGAACGCGCACACGCTTCAGCCGGTCTGCACCTTCGACCTCGGTGAGCGGGCGGCGATGGAATCCGGCCCCGTCGTGGTGGACGGCGTGCTCTTCGTGACCACCGCGAGGAACACCTACGCGATTGATGCCGCGACCTGCGCCCTCCGCTGGAAGCACACCTACGCGTACGCCCCCGCCCCGCCGTACGACCTCAAGGTGAACCGGGGTGTCGCCTACGCCGACGGCCGCCTCTATCGCGGCGCCAACGATGGCCGGGTGTACGCGCTCGATGCAACGTCGGGCGAGGAGATCTGGAACGTCGTCACCGGCGATCCCTCCGTGGGCGAGACCTTTCCCGCCGCGCCGGCGGCGTGGGGTGGGCTCGTCTTCATCGGGAATGCGGGCGGCGACAACTTTGGCGTCACCGGACGGATGATGGCATTGGACGGGACAACCGGCGGGGTGGTGTGGAGCACGGAGCTCATCGCCCGGCACGGTGCGGCGGGCGCCACGTGGCCGGCGGAGACGGAGCTGTTCCCGCGCGGCGGCTCGGCCTCCTGGACGACGTATACCGTCGACTCGGCCACGGGTATCGTCTATGTCCCAACCGGCAATGCCGCGCCCGACTTTCTTCCCGAGGTGCGCGAGGGACGCAACCTTCACGCGTATTCCGTCGTGGCGCTCGACGCCCGCACCGGGGCGCTGCTGCGGTCGTATCCCATCCTCGAACAGGACTACCACGACTGGGACGTCGCGGCCGCTCCGGCGTTGATCACCACGCGGGGTGGCCGCGAGATCCTCGCCGTGGGCGGCAAGGATGGGCATCTCTACGGCGTCGACCGCCGCTCGCTGGCGCATCGCTACGCCACCGCCGTGACCACCATCGACAACATCGACGCCCCGCTCACGGCGCAGGGCACGCGGTTCTGTCCCGGCGTGAATGGGGGGATCGAGTGGAACGGGCCGGCGTATTCGACCCTGACCAATCTCCTCTACGTCAACTCGATCGACTGGTGCACCACCGTCACCGTGTCCCCTCCGGAGAAGGTTCGTGGCAGAAAGGGACTCCCATGGACCGGCTCCTCGAAGCTGCGCCAGCCCTTTGGCCGGCCCGATTCGGTGCGGAGCGGCTGGCTCACCGCCGTGGATGCGGATGCCGGTACCGTGCGCTGGCGGTATGCGTCACCGACACCACTCGTCGCCGGCGTGACGGTCACCGCGGGCGGCGTCGTCTTCACGGGCGATCTGGATGGTGAGGTGCTGGCCTTCGACGCGGCGGATGGCCGCCTCCTCTGGCAGGCGTCCACGGCGCAGCCGATCGGCGGTGGGGTGGTGTCGTACCAGGCGGGGAGGCGGCAGCTGGTGGCCGTGGCGGTGGGACTTCACGCACCAACGACCTGGCAGCTCGAAACGTCAAACGCGCGAATTGTGGTGTACGGACTGCCTTGAGCCGGAGTGCGCTTCGATTACGGTTTCCGGCCCCGCGTGCCCGCGACCCACGCATCGTACACGCCGAACATCTTCATCTGATCGGCGAGATCGGTGGCCCGCACGAGGGAGTCCACCTGCTGTGCCGATTGCCGCGGGAGAGCAAAATCGAGCGTGGCGAATCCCCACGTGACCGCGCCGGCGATGGCCGCGTTGAGTCGAAGCTGGCGGAGATCGACCCGCCCGAACTCATCCGAGCGTGCGTGGTAGTTGGGGCCGTAATTGGCGGACTCCTGGTTGCCCACCAGATTGGGCACGCCCTGCATCATGAAGTCGTAGTTGTCGGTGCCGACCACCGGGGCATTGATATGCGAAAATGGCCCCAGCCCGGCCACCGGCACGAGCGCGCGGTCGAGCAGGGCGATGAGGTCGGCGCGCCCGCCGGTAAAGAATCCGGTGATCCGTCCCGTGCCGATATCGTACGAGGACGCCATCACGTGCCGGTCAAGCTCGGCGGCGTGACTGAGGGTGTAGCCATAGGAGCCGTTGAGATTCTGTTCTTCGCCATTCCACAGCACGAAGCGGATCGTCCGGGCCGGCGTGAGGCCGAGCCGCCGAATCTGCCGAGCCAGATCGAGCACCATCATCGCGTTGGCGCCGTTGTCGAGCGCGCCGGTGCCCAGGTCCCATGAATCGAGGTGGGCGCCGATCACGACGAACTCTTCCGGGTGCCTGCTGCCGCGGATCTCGCCGACGACATTGTAGCTCTCATACGCAGGGCCGGTCTGAATGTCGAGCCTGGCGGTGAGGGTGAGCTGCACTCCGTTCCGGAGCAGCCGCAACGCCCGCGCCGCACCGTCCCGCTCCATCATCATCATCGGGCGGTCGTTCCTGGCCCCGCGCGACGCGTTGTGCCGTGCGAGCAGATCGTTCGGCCTCGAGGACATGTAGACCAGTCCCGCGGCCCCCGCCGTGATGGCGCGCGCCTCGATGGCCGCCGACGCGTTGTACTCACGAAAGAGACCGTCGATGTCGGTGAGCTCTTCCGTTTCAACCAGCACGAATGCGCCCTTTGCCCGTGCACCGAGCGCGGTGAAGTCCTCCGGCCGTCCCGACCCGGCGTCCAGCAGGGGGGCGCTGAGCCCGCCCCTGGGTGTCGGGGTGGAGAAGGGCAACGCGGCCACACGCGGCGAGAAGCTCACGCCATCGCCGGTCACCGATGCGCCGGCCGATCGCTCGAGCCACAGCATCGGCATCTGGAATGCTTCCTTCCGCGCATCGATACCGGCGTCCTTGAACCGTCCGAGCGCCCAGTCCACGGCGAGCAGGTTCGCGGGGGAGCCGGTGGGCCGGCCGCCGATCCGGTCGGTGAGCGTCTCGAGATCGTCTTCCAGCGGCGTCTTGCCGAGCAATGCGCCGACGAGCTGCTCGGCCGGATCGGCCTGCGCGGCAGCCCGCGTCATGGGAGCCACGGCGAGTGCCGCGACGGTGAGGGTGAGCCACACCGGGTTGGTCATCGGCAGTACTCGTCCACCTGCTCGATGCCCACCCGGACATCGCGGGGCTTGCTGCCGTTGGCCGGTCCGAGGATTCCCGCCTCCTCGAGCTGGTCCATGATCCGTGCCGCGCGCCCATAGCCGATGCCGAGCTTCCGCTGCAGCAGTGAGGTGGAGCCGCCCTGGTTCTGCACGCAGGCGATGGCCGCCTCCTTGAACTGCGGATCGCGCTCGCCCGCCTCCTGCGCTCCGTCCTCGCCACCGGCGCCTTCAGGCACCTCGTCGAGAATATTGCTTTCCTGCGCTTCCACGATCCCCCGATGCTCGCGTTCCACCTTCCACTCGCGGTAGCGCTTCATGATCTCCTCGCTCTCCTCCGTGGAGATGTACGCGCCCTGGAGCCGCATCGGTTCGCTCTTGCCCGGCTCGAGAAAGAGCATGTCGCCCTTCCCCAGCAGTGCTTCGGCGCCGTTCTGGTCGAGAATGGTGCGGCTGTCCACCTTTGAGGCGACCCGGAAGGCGATGCGGCTCGGGAAATTCGCCTTGATAAGTCCGGTGATCACATTTACCGACGGCCGCTGGGTGGCGAGGATGAGGTGGAGGCCGACGGCACGCGCCTTCTGGGCCAGCCGCGCAAGCGGCGTTTCGACGTCGGCCTGGACGGTCATCATCAGATCGGCGAGCTCGTCGACCACGATGACGATCAGCGGCAATCTGCCTTCGGTGTACTCCACCGTCGCCGGCGGAGGTGGCGGAGTGTCCGGTGCTTCGGCGGCGATGTCGGTGAGTGTCGCCTTTTTCACCAGCGGATGACGGAGCGGCTTGCCCTCACGCACCTTGCGGTTGAAGTCCACCAGGTTCCGGGCACCATTGGCCTCGAGCAGGGCGTATCGCCGCTCCATTTCGTTGACGGCCCACCGGAGTGCCCGCGCCGCCTCCTTGTTGTTGGTCACGACCGGATGCCGGAGGTGGGGGAGATCCTTGTACATCGACAGCTCCACCATCTTCGGGTCAATCATGATGAGCCGAAGGTCCTCCTTGTGCTGGTAGTGGTAGATCAGTGACGTGATGATCGCGTTGATGCCCACCGACTTGCCCGTGCCGGTCGCACCGGCGATGAGGAGGTGGGGCATCTTGGCGAGGTCGGCAATGACCGGGCGGCCTTCGAGATCGAGGCCCAGGGTGACCGGCAGCAGCCGCTCCTCGCTGGTCCACGTGTCGCTTTCGAGCAGCTCGCGCATCAGCACGATCCGCGCCTTCGGATTGGGCACCTCGACGCCCACCATGTCGCGTCCCGGTATGCGCGCCACCCGGACCGAGCGCGCGCTCATCTTGAGGGCAAGATCGTCGGCCAGCGCCACGAGACGATTCATCTTGACGCCCGGCCTCAGTCGTACGCCATACTGCGTGACCACCGGACCGGTGGTCCGTCCGGCGACGTCGCCCTCGACCTTGAACTCGGCGAGCGTCCCTTCCAGGCGCTCCTGCAGCTCGTCGAGCTCCGCCTCGCCCGCGTCCCCGGTCTTCCTGGGAGGCTCGGTGAGTTTGTCCTCCACCTCCCAGACGCGGCCGAGCGCTTCATTGTCGGCCGGCCGCCGGGCCTCCGGTTTTTTCGCCGCCTTGGCCTTGGGGGGCTTCGCCTCCGCGACCACCGCCGGCTCAGGCTCGGCCTTCGGCGCCTCGGTGGCGCGCTTCTTCTTCTCTGGCTTGCCCGGCTCGGTCGTGGCCGCGGGCCCGGGGGCGCGCCGCTCCAGGCGCTGGAGAGGATGCCAGGCGAAGGTGGCGAGGGTCAGCGCCGAGAGGGCCAGGAAGCCGAACAGTACCGCGCCCGCCACGCCGACGTGGGAGGAGATCGTCTCGACGAAGAAGCCCGGGAGCACACCGGCGGCGAGGGCAGCCGGGCTCCGCTGGGCGACGTCCACGTCGAGGTCGGCGGGATGGACCCGCGCGATCACACCGATGATGTAGGGAACCAGCAGGCTGAGGCCGACCACGAGCAGGGCCACGCGCTTCATGTCGAGATTGCCGAGCCGATCGAAGCCGGCGAGCGCGAGCCCGATGCCGAGCAGCGGAATGCCCAGGGCGCCCGCGCCCAGCACCTGCCAGAGCCCGTGTCCCACGTAACTGCCCACCGGGCCCGTGATCGGAATCGGCAGCAGCGTCAGGCCGACGAACAGGCCGAGAACGAGCGCGGTGAGCGCGCTGAGGCGGCGGCGTGCGTCGGGGGTCATACCGGCACGGCCTGGAGTGTGACCCGGCGTTCGTGAAAGAGCGGGAGCACCGGATAGGCGTCGAAGCGCGCCGCGTCGAGTACGTCGTCCCGGAAGCCGAGCCTCACGAGCTCGCGGCCGCCCCGGCTATACATGAGCGGGCGCTCCCAGCGGTCGCCGTAGCGGCGGACGAGGTCGAGGCTGGCCAGACCGGCATCGTTGAGCGCGTGGTGGGGCTTCCGGCTGCCCAGCGCGGCCGCGATCAGGCGCCCGGCACAGTATGCGTCGTCCAGCGCAAAGCCGCCGTCTCTTCCGGCACAGACGATGAGCAGCTCGCCACCGTTCGCGATCGCCTCGCTCGCACGCTCGGCGGCCAGCGTGAGATTGACGGCGGCGGCTGGATACACCGCGGCCGCGCCCATGCAGGCGAGCAGCGCCTTCGTGCCGTTGGTGGTGCTGACGATGAGCGTCTTGCCGCGCACGGTGGCTTCCCGCATCTCGAGCGGGCTGTTGCCGAGATGGAAGCCGGGGATCGTAACGCAGTTCCTCTCACCGGCGAGCAGGAGATCCTCGCTGCCGATGGTCTGCGCCAGGCGGAGCGCCTCCTCGGTCGAGGCGGCGGGAATGACGGCCTTGGCGCCGTGGGCGAGCGCGGCGCACATGGTGGTCGTCGCGCGGAGAATATCAATGACGAACACCGTCCGGCCCTGGACCTCGATCGAGGTGAGGCCGGCGGGTGTGAAGACGACGTCGAGCCTCATACGTCCTGTCGAAAGAGTTGCGGCTGTCGTTCGAGGAAGCGGGTGTCCACCTTCCCCTCCACGAACTCGGGGTGGCGGATGACCCTGGAGAGGAAGGGAATGGTGGTCGTCACTCCCTCGAGGATGAAGCTGTCGAGGGCCTGGCCCATCCTCGTGAGCGCCTCGGCGCGGTCGAAGCCGTGCACGATCACCTTGGCCAGCAGCGAGTCGTAGTAGGGCGGCACCGTGTAGCCCGCGTAGACGTGCGTGTCCACTCGCACGCCCGGGCCGCCGGGCGGGTGATAGGCCGTGATGAGTCCCGGCGAGGGCTGGAAATTCCGGAACGGGTCCTCGGCGTTGATCCGGCATTCGATGGCGTGGCCGCGGAGGAACCGGCCGTCGCCCTGAAAGCTGACCGGCTGCCCCGCGGCGACCCGGATCTGCTCCTTCACGAGGTCGAAGCTCGTCACCATCTCGGTGACGGGGTGTTCGACCTGGATCCGCGTGTTCATCTCCATGAAATAGAATCGCCCGTCGGTGTCGAGCAGAAACTCCACCGTGCCCGCGCCGACGTACCCGATGTTGGAAGCGAGGCTCACCGCCGCGTCGCCCATCCGCTCCCGAAGGAGGGGACTGAGCGCGGGGCTCGGGCTCTCCTCGATCAGCTTCTGATGGCGCCGCTGCACCGAACAATCGCGCTCGCCGAGATGGACGACGCGTCCGAAGCAATCGCCCATCACCTGGATCTCGACGTGGCGCGGATGCTCGAGATATTTCTCGACGTACACCGCCCCATTGCCGAACGCGGCGAGCGCCTCGTTCTGGGCCAGTCCGAAGAGCTGGGAGAACTTGTCGGGATCCTCCACGATCCGCATCCCCTTGCCGCCGCCGCCCGCCGTCGCCTTGACGATCACCGGAAACCCGATGCGTTGCGCGAACTCCAGCGCCTGCTCCGCATCGTCGATCGTCCCCGGTGAGCCGGGCACCGTCGGCACGCCGGCCTCCTGGGCCAGGCGCCGCGCCGTGGCCTTGTCGCCCATCTGGCGGATCTGGTCGCCGCTGGGCCCGATGAAGGTGATGTTGGAGGCCTTGCAGATATCGGCGAACTCGGCGTTCTCGGCGAGGAAGCCGTAGCCGGGGTGGATCGCGTCGGCACCGGTGATCTCGGCGGCGGCGATCAGATTCGGGATCTTGAGGTAGGAGGCCCGGCTGGGCGGCGGCCCGATGCACACGTCATCGTCGGCGAAGCGCACGTGCAGCGATTCGCGGTCGGCCTCGCTGTAGACCGCCACCGTGGCGATCCCGAGCTCCCGGCACGCGCGAATCACCCGCAAGGCGATCTCCCCGCGGTTGGCGACCAGCACCTTCTTGAACATCAGGGTGTAAGGTCCAGCGCGCCGGAGGACACCGACTGCCCCGAGATTTCGGTGAACTTGCGGTCGGAGGCGGAGTCGACGCCGGAAACCCGCAGCGCGAACTCGCTCGGATTGGTCGAGTAGAAGAGCGCGCTCTCGTAGGAGATCATCCCGTCCTTGAACCACTTCATCAGCGATTGGTCGAACGACTGCATGCCGTAGGAGACCGTTCCCTCGGCGATGAGGTCGGGGATGTTGAGCGCCTTTTCGATGTCCCGGATGTTGTCGGCCACGGCGGCGGTGTTGATCAGCACCTCGGAGG
>JBDTTA010000014.1:0-23562 GCA_039930845.1 Gemmatimonadales bacterium | reverse complement strand
CGGCGTCACCTCAACGCGACCGTGCTTCCCACCGGCGACGTGCTGGTCACGGGCGGGGTGAGCGGCCCCGGCTTCAGCGATCTCGACACCGGGGCCCACGCGGCGGAGTTGTGGAGCCCTGCCTCCGGACAGTGGACCACGCTCGCCAGCAACATCATCACCCGCGGCTATCACGCGACCTCGCTGCTGCTGCCCGACGGACGTGTCCTTCACACCGGCAGTGGCGACGCCGCCGGCGCCCCCGATCAGCGCAACGCCGAGATCTTCTCACCGCCGTATCTCTTTGCGGGCGCGAGACCGGTCATCAGCTCGGCGCCGGCCACGCTCCCCTACAAGAAGATTGTCCAGGTACAGAGCCCGCAGGCGGCGTCGATCGCGAAAGTCAGTCTGATACGGCTCGGCTCCGTCACTCACGCGTTCGACATGAATCAGCGGTATCGCACGCTTTCGTTCACCCGCAGCGGGACGACGCTGAGCGTTACCGGTCCCGACATCCGGAACCGGACGCCGCCCGGCCACTACCTGCTGTTCCTGGTGGATTCGACGGGTGTGCCGTCGGTCGCCAAGATCGTGCGGGTCAAGTAGCGGGGGATGGTCCCGGGGCGGGATGCGCAGCGGTCTCCACCGCCGTCAGCGCGCCGTGTTTGCGGCCGAGCATCATGCAGGCATCGTCGCGATCGCGCGGAGAGCGGTAGACCGCGAACAGCGTCGAACCCGATCCGCTCATGCGACAGAGGAGTGGGCCGGTCGAGACGAGTGCCTCGAACGCCGCGCGGATGGCGGGGAAGCGGCCAAAGACCGGCGACTCGAAATCATTGCCCGCCATCCGTCCCACGTCCCCCCAGCGGGAGAGCACGTCGTGGTCGAGGGTGACGGCCCCGCGGCGTCCACCCGACTGCCGGGCCGCGTCCACCCAGCCGTAGGCGTCCGCGGTGCGGATTGGAGTCGGAGGGGTGAGGAGGAGGACGGGGGCGGACGGCAGCGGCGGGAGTCGGAGCAGCCGCTCCCCATGCCCCCACCCGAGCGCGAGAGGTGCGCCGCTGAAGAAAAACGGGACGTCGCTGCCGAGCCTGGCGGCGAACTGCAGCAGCTCATGACGCGGTACCGCATTTCCCGCCAGATGATTCGCGAGCGTGAGGCCGGCAGCTGCGTCGCTCGAGCCGCCGCCCAGCCCCGCGGCTGCCGGAATGCGCTTGTCGAGTGAGAGATGGATCGCGAAACGGTGGCCGGTCGCCTCGAGTACCATCGTGGCCGCGCGCAGCGCCAGATTCTCTCCGGCCGGTCCCGCGTCACCTCCCGTCACATCGATCGTCACGCCACGCCCCTCGCGCCGCTCGGCGCGCAACGTGTCCGCCAGGCTCACGAGACAGAAGAGCGTCTCGATGCCGTGAAAGCCGTCGCCTTCGCGGGCGAGGACCCTGAGGAAGAGGTTGAGCTTGGCATGTGCCGGCATCGTGACGGCCGGCGCGGTCATGCGGGGGTTCGGCGGAGGTCGCCGATGGCGACGGGACTCCGCGCCAGCGACCAGAAGCCGAGCAGGACGATGGGAAGGAAGGTTACCGTGTGATACGCGATGGCATACGACGACGCGACGTCGTTCCGAACGCCGTACAGCGCGAGCGCGGCGACGATGGCCGCCTCGAACTGTCCGACGAATCCGGGCGAGAATTGCACGGAGATGCCGACCACGAGTACACCCTGCAGCACGAGCGCGCCGGCATAGCTGACCGGAATATCGAACGCCGCGAACGCCACGTAGAACGCGAACGCATTCAGCATCCAGATGACCAGCGACCAGCACACGACACCCGCGAGCCGGCTCGGTGAGCGAAGCGCGGTCAGCCCCAGCCTGATCCCTTCGATGATGGACACGATCCGGTCGGTGATGCGCCCCGTGGGCAGCGCGCGTCGCACCAATCCCTCCGCGGCGAGCGGGAAGGCGACGACCAACATCGCCGCGATGAGTGCCAGCCCCGCGAGCAGGCCCGCGGTCTGCGCCGCACGCGCGACGGACACCCCGCCGACCGTCACGCCCGCCGGCAGATCGGAACCGATGAGACCGATGGCCAGGAGCGCCACGACGGCGAGGCCATCGAAGATCCGCTCGACGGCAACGGACGAGAGCACAGTGCCGAACGGCGAGCCGGTCAACCGGGCCGCCGCGAAGACCCGCACCAGCTCGCCGGCCCTGAATGGAAGAATGTTGTTGGCCATGAAGCCGATCGCGACGGCGTGCCACAGCGGCATGGCGGAGAGTGGTCCATCGTCGTCACGACGCAACAGCAGAAGCCAGCGAAAGACGCGGAGGGGGTACGTGGCCGTTGCGATCACGGTGGCGATGAACAGGGGCATCGTGTGCGCGGCGCGCAGTCGCGCCCCCACATCGGCGAGATTGACCCCCCGCATCGCCCACAGCAGGAGCCCGATGGAAAGCGCGATGCCGAGGACCGCCGACAGGATGCGTTTGGCCCCCGCGCCTTCCGAGGTCACCTCACGACTCGGCAAGCGCCAGCGGCACCAGGTCGAGGAGCTCCCTCAGCAGCGGTTGAATCGATTCGAGGCCGCCATTGCGCTCGAGCTCGTCGGCAAGCTGCTGGCGGATGGCCGCCGCCCGGACGAGCGCGGCGCGGCCGCTGTAGCAGAGGACGCCGATTTCCACCGTCTCGATCTCGTCGGTGACCGCGGCGGGTGCCCGTCCCATGAGACCCTCGAGACTCGGCGTGCCCGACACTCGCTCACCCCGGAGACGGTCGGAGGTGCGGTAACTGCGCTCCAGTCCACCCTGGGTGTCCGGGGCGAGCGACTCGATGGGGACGATCGGCGACTGCTCCTTGGCGACAACCACCGGCGCTTCGTCGTAGAGGAGGGTGTCGATGGGGACGATGTCAGCCTCGGGCTGGGGCTTCGTCTCGGGCCGCGGGTGGGGCATGGGCACGGGGGTAGCTGCGACGCCGGTCTCGCCCATCCGGAGCCCGTCGAGGCGATACGCGGCATCGAGGATTCGGCGAGAGATCACCATCCGGTCATCGGCATCGGCGACGGCACGAAGCAACTCTCCCGCCTCGCGGAGGCAATCGCCAAAGGCCTGTGACGCATGCGCGGAGACTCCGGCCGCCAATGCTTCGCGCGCCGAGCGCGCGAAGACGCCGAGCGAGCTGGCGACCGGATCGGGTCCGGGCCCGCCCACGGAGCGAAGCGCGCCAAGGAGATGATACATCCGCAGGTCGCGCTCGATAGCGGACGTCGCGCGGCCGATCAGATCGGCGCTCTGGCAGAGATGCTCGCCGTGGCTCACGAGCTCGAGCGGTCCCAGCGGGGCCGGAGCGGAAAACTGGGGTTGGGACACCGGTGGGGTGGACGGCTCGGGATCGCCGGTAAAGTAGAGCGACTCGATCGGCACCACGTCGCGCTCGACGGCAAAGGCGCGCAGCAGCAGCTCGGTGAAGCGCCGGGCCTCTTCCGAATCGGGCTCGGGGCGGCCTCGATCGGCGATGTCCCGCGAGATCCGTGTCAGGGCGTGGGCCGCCGCGGCCATCACTTCGTCCACCCCGGGCGGCGGCGCGAAGAGACGAGTGAGATCGCCGACGGCGAGCTCGATGCCGTCGAGGATTTCGGGGAGGGGGGCCAACTCGCCCAGCTCCGCGAGCCCGCGAAGCGACTGCATTTTCCGAACGACGGCGTAGAGGGGCTCGCGGTCGGTGGGTTCGGAGCGCAGCGCGCGCGCGGCGCGATCGAGCGCACTGGCGATCAGGGCACCTTCACGAGCCACGAATGCGCGCACGCCCGTATTGAGCTCCTCGCGTCTGGTTTCGGCCGGCCTGTCGGTAGCGCTACGACCGGCCAGGAGGTCCAGGTCGTGGGTCAGCCGCGCCGCGCGCGCCGCGTCGGCGTCCTCCCACTGTCGCGCCCGCCCGATCAGGAGACGAAAATCCTCGACGGCCCGCCCGATCTGCTCTCGCGTCGCCGCATCCCACTCGAGCTTTCCTTCGCGGCGGGCGCGAGCCACCGCCTCCAGGCTCATGGCGGCCCGGGCGATCTGATGCTGTCCCGCCATGAGTGCCGAGCCGCGCAGGATTCTGACCGTGCGAAGCAGCTCATCGGCGGCCGGCGGCGACTCCCGGCCGGCCAGCGCGGCAAGGCGATCGAGGGACTCGCCGGCCTCGAGGGCGAAGAAGTCGGAGCTGGCGAGGGGATTCGTCATGCAGACAAGCTATCAGTGCCTCGCACCCTGCACCAAGGCCCGCATCTCGCTGACCGCCGGCTGCATGCCGGTCATCACCGCGCGGCTGACGATGCTGTGCCCGATATTGAGCTCCTCGATTTCAGGGATCGCCGCGACCGGCGCGACGTTCCGATAGGTGAGCCCGTGGCCCGCATGGACTGCCAGGCCCATGTCGGAAGCATGCCGGGCGGCCCGGCGCAACTCCGCAAGCGCCGCCTCGCTCTCTCGCCAGGTGTTCGCGTATCTGCCGGTATGCAGCTCGATCGCCGGCACGCCGAGGTCCTTGGCCGTATCCAGGGCGGCGAGATCGGGATCGATGAAGAGGCTGACCCGGATTCCCGCCGCTTCGAGTGCCCGGATGGTCTCGCGCATGCGCGGGTTTGGCCGCGTGAGATCGAGTCCCCCCTCCGTCGTCACCTCTTCCCGGCGTTCCGGGACGATGGTGGCCTGGTACGGACGAAGCCGGCAGGCGAGCGCGACGATCTCGTCGCTCGTCGCCAGCTCCAGGTTGAGCACCGTGACCGCCGGTGCGATCCGAACCACGTCCTCCTCCTGGATATGCCGGCGGTCTTCGCGCAGGTGCACGGTGATGCCGTCGGCGCCGCCGGCGATGCAGCGCGCCGCGGCCTCGAACGGGTCGGGCTCGTCGGTGCGCCGAGCCTGACGCACGGTGGCGACGTGATCGATGTTGACGTAGAGCCTGATGGGTCTCATTGCCCGGGTTCCGATAGCCGTTTAGCTTCGCAGACTAACATTCGTCCAGCGAGATACCTGTGATCAAGCGACGGTGGTTCGGTGCAACGCTCCTCCTCCTCGGTTGCGGCGGCGCGGCGGCGGGACCGGGTGCAGTGCACCCGTCCACCAGCCCCTCGGCTGCGGTAACGGGGTTTCTGCAGGCCGTGAGCGACAGCAACCTGGCCGCGATGGCTTCGCTCTGGGGATCGGCGTCGGGGCCCTCCTCACGCACCAGGCAGCCATCCGATTACGAGCGCCGCATCATCATCATGCAGGCGTACCTCCGGCACGACGACTCCCGCATTCTCACCGATACCCCCGCGGCCAACCCCACCCGACATGCCATCCAGGCGCAACTCCGGCGCTCGGCATGTACCTGGACCGTGCCCTTCGAGGTCATCCAGCTCAGCGACAGCTCCTGGATCGTCAACTCGGTGGACGTCGCCGCCGCGGGCAACCCGGCGCGACCGTGCGATCCCACGACGACGGACACGAGCACGTCGCGGTAACTGCCCGGGAACTTCCAGATACCCGTCTGGTTATCTTACTCCGTGAGCTCGATGAGTATGCCCGCGGTTGCTTTCGGATGCACGAACGCAATGCGGCGGCCACCGGCGCCGAGCCGGGGAGTCTCGTCGACCAGCCGATAGCCGGCGGTCCGGCAGGAGGCAAGTGCGGCATCGAGATCGGGCACGCGATAGCAAATGTGGTGGATGCCGGGACCGCGGCGCGCGAGAAACTTCGCGATGGGGCTGTCCTGCTCCAGGGGAGCGAGGAGCTCCACCGCCGATTCGCCGAACGACAGTGCGACAATGCGGGCTCCATCGGCGATTTCGGGAGGATGCGGCTCCAGGCCGAGCACGTCACGATAAAACGTGAGCGCCGCGTCGAGATCGGGCACGGCGACTCCGACATGGGCTATCCGGGGGCGGTCCGCCACGCGATCACTCCGGCCGAAATGAGAAGTGGCATCAACACCTAGGAGAATAACATCATGGGCACGACGAACGCGCAGTCCCTTCACGTCACCGACGCCTCGTTCGCCAGCGAAATCGAGCAGGCGAACGGGCTCGTCCTCGTCGATTTCTGGGCGACGTGGTGCGGCCCCTGTCAAATCGTCGCGCCGATCCTCGAGCAGCTCGCGACCGAGTACGCCGGCCGGGCCAAGGTGGCCAAGGTGGATGTCGACGCCAACCAGCGGACCGCCATGCGATTCAACGTCCGGTCCATTCCCAGCATTCTGTTCTTCAAGAATGGCCAGCACGTGGATACGGTAATCGGCGCGGTGCCGAAGGCGACGCTCGAAGGGAAGATCAAGCAGCACCTGAGCTGAGGTCGACGCGGCAACCCTCTTCGTCGTCGCCACGCCTCTCGGCAACCTCGGGGACCTCTCGGCTCGCGCCATCGAGGTGCTCCGGTCGGTCCCCGTCGTTGCCGCCGAGGATACCCGCCGCACCCGCGGGCTCCTCGCCCACCTGGGCGCCAGCCCGACGGTGCTGAGCTACCACGCACATTCAAGGGAAAGCCGGCTCGACGCGCTCCTCGCCATCCTGGGCGAAGGCCGCGACGTCGCGCTCGTCACGGACGCGGGCACGCCCACGGTCAGTGACCCCGGCGCGGATCTGGTGGCTGCTTCGCGCGCCGCCGGCCACATCGTCGTACCCATTCCTGGTCCGTCCGCCGTTACCGTCGCACTCTCCGCCGCCGGGCTCCCCTCAGACCGCTACCTCTTCCTCGGATTCCTCCCGCGCAAGGGGAGCGAGCGGGCACGCCTGCTCGCACGTGCGGCGGGCGAGGAATGGAGCGTCGTCTTCTTCGAGGCGCCGCCGAGGCTCGGGGTGTTGCTTCGCGATCTGGTCGCCGCCGCCGGCGCCGATCGCAGGGTCGTGGTCTGCCGGGAGCTGACCAAGCTGCACGAGGAGTTCCGGGCCGGTCCGCTTGGGGAGCTCGCGGATTATTATTCGGAGAACGCCCCCAGGGGGGAGATCACGGTGGTCCTCGAAGGCGCTGGAGCCCCCGCGGCGCCGCCGGATCGGACTGCCGAGGCGGTGGAGCAAGCGACGATCATGCTGGCAGAGGGGATCAGCCGGCGGGAGATCGTCCGTCGCCTGACCGAGGCACTGGGAATTCCCCGCAACGAAGCGTATCGCCTGGTGATGGAGCTTCCGTGATCGTTCGTGGCTGGCTGGCCGCCGTTCTCGCCGTCGCGGCGGTGCCGGCTTCGGCATGGACGGGCGGCGCGCCGGTCATGGCGATCGGGCGCCTCCACTACGATGGCGGCGGCGACTGGTACGCCAACCCGTCGAGCCTGCCCAATCTGCTCACCGCCATCCGCACCCGGACGACACTGCGGGTTGCGCCGGCCGAGCGGGTCGTGACGCTGAGCGACGACGATCTCTGGAACGTGCCCTACATCTACATGACCGGGCACGGCAACGTGCACTGGAGCGATCGCGACCTCGCCACGCTGCGGCGTTACCTGCAGCAGGGCGGCTTCCTCCACGCCGACGACAACTACGGGATGGACGCCTCGATCAGGCGTGAGCTCGGCCGCCTTTTTCCCGACCATCCGCTCGTCGAGGTGCCGCTCGACCATCCGGTCTACCACCTGATCTACGATTTTCCGAAGGGCATTCCCAAGATCCACAAGCACGACGGGAAGCCGGCGCAGGGCTTCGGCATCTTCCTCGACGGCCGGCTCGCCGTCTTCTACTCGTATCAGTCCGATCTGGGCGACGGCTGGGAGGATTTCGAGGTGCATCACGACCCCCCGGAGAAGCATGAGGCGGCGCTCCGCATGGGAGTGAATCTCTTCGCCTACGCCGTGGGATACGGCGGGTGACGGCGCCCGCCACCGCAGCGGCGCTGCGCCGGCTCGGCGGACCGCTGCGCCGCATGGCGGGGGCGGGATGGCTCGCGCTCGCGATCGGGGCCGTCGCGCTGTTGCTCGGCGCCGGCGCGTGGCTGGTGCGGCTCGGTTGGGTCACCGCGCCCTGGTGGGTGCTCGCGGCGTGGAGCCTCTCCGCGGTCGTCCTGCTCTGTATTGCCTGGCTCGTGTGGAGCACTCGGGCGCGACTCTCCAGCGGCGGAATCGCCGGTGCGCTCGAGATCGGCGGGTCGTGGCGACGTGGCGCGCTGACGTCGTTGCTCGACGAGACAGCGGCGGGCACGAGCGATTCGCTCCTTGCCATGGCCGATCGCGCCCAGGCGGACGAACTGGCCGCGCGCGGTGCGCGGGGACTCGAGTCGCTTTCCCGGACGGTGCGGCTCATGGGCGTTGCCGGCGGTCTCCTGCTGCTCGCCGGGCTGATGGCCTTCGTCTCGGTGGGTCCCTCGCGGGGCCCCGCGTCGGCGCTCTGGCACCCGGCCCGCGCATGGGAGGCCACGATCGCCCCGGTGCGGTTGAGTGTTGCCCGCTCGACGGTCAACCGTGGGGACTCGGTGGACCTCGCGGTGCAGGCGGTCGGCCGGCAGGTGGCCACACTGTGGGTGCGGGCCCCGGGAGAGCGCTGGCGGCCGCGGGGCGTTCGGCTCGATTCGGCCGGCCGCGCAACGGTCACCAGTGGAGCGCTGCACAGCGACATCTTTGTCCGCGCCACCAGTGGCAGCCGCTCGTCCGACACGCTCGCGGTCCGCGTGCGCCTTCCCGTCTTTCTCGGCTCCGTGATCGTTACCGCCCACTACCCCGCGTATCTCGGCCTCGACGCGGAGCCGGTCCCGACCGGGGGCGACACCCTGCTGCTCCCCGCGGGCACCCGGCTCGACACCCGGGGTGAGGCAACGGCGCCGCTGGCACGCGCGTCGTGGTCGGCCGGCGGACGCGCCGAGCCGCTGGACGTTCGCGCCGGCCACTTCAGCGGCAGCTTCGTGCCGGCGGCGTCGGGCGAGTACCGGCTGGCGCTCGCCACCGTGGATGGCGCGCCTCTCGCGGGCGACACGGTACGCCTCCCGGTGCGCCTCGTCGCCGACAGCGCGCCGCGCGTCGAGGTTCCGGTGCCGGGGGTCGACACGATCGCGCCACTCGATCTGATGGTCCCTCTCGTGGTGGACGTTCGCGACGACCATGGGATCACCCGCGTCGTGCTGGAGAGCCGGCGCATCAGCGTTCTCGGTGGGACCGATCCTGCGCGGCGCGAGACGCTGACGCTTCCCGAGGGCCAGAATGACCGGGCGATTCTCTCCCCCACGCTCGATCTCAACCATCGCGGTCTCCTCCCGGGCGATACCGTCCGCTACTGCGCCATCGCCGCGGACAATACGCCGGGGCGGCAGACGGGGCGCTCCCGCGAGTACGTCCTTCGTCTTCCGACCATGACGGAAGTGCGTGCCGCGCAACGCGCCGCCACGGAGGCCGTGGGGACGCAGTTCGACTCGGTCACTGCGGCGAGCAAGCGGATCGAGCGGGAAACCGAAGATCTCGGCCGCGAGCGTGTCCGATCGACCGACCGACCGGGAGAGCGGACCGGCGAGCCGCTGACTTTCGAGGAATCGAAGCACGCGCAGAACGTGGCCGAATCGCAGCAGCAACTCATCAAGCAGGCGGAGGAGCTGAAGCGCTCGATCGAGGCGCTCCGCAAGAATGCGGAAGCGGCGGGCATCAACGATTCCGCCTGGCAGCGCGAGCTGTCGGATCTTCGCGAGCAGATCGATCGCGCGCTCACGCCCGAGCTCCGCGACCGGTTGTCCGCGCTCCAGCAGGCGCTCAAGGATCTCGACGCCGATCGCACCAAGGACGCCCTCGAGCGCCTGGCGGAGGCGCAGCGCCAGCTTCGTGAGGCGCTCGAGCGAAGCCGTGAGCTGTTCCGGCGGGCCGCCATCGAGGGCGATCTCGCCAATCTGGGCAAGGAGTCGAAGGAGCTGGCGCAGGAGCAGCGCACATGGAATTCCGAGGTGGCCCGTGCGGACTCCTCCCGTGCGGCGGCGTCCGAGCGGCAGCTCGCGAAGCGCGCGGACTCGCTGCGCGCCTCCCTCCAGCGACTCGGCAAATCGATCGGCCAGGACGATCGCCGCCAGCGACTCGACTCGGTCGCGGCACAGGCGAAGCAGGCCGGGGCGCAGATGCAGGACGCGGCGGCCTCGAGCCAGGCGGGGAAGCGGCAGGACGCAGCGCGGCAGGGAGAGCAGGCGGCCAGGTCACTCGATCCGTTGGGTGATCGGCTCCAGCAGGAGCGCGAAGGTATCCAGCAGGCGTGGCGACGCGAGGTGACTGCCGCCCTCGATCAGGCGCTCGCCGAAACCAGCCGGCTCGCCGAGCGGGAGCTGGATGTGCAGCAATCGCTGCAGTCGGGCGACCAGCCGGGGAGCGTCGTGCGCGCGGAGCAGGGCTCGATCGAGGAAGGGGTGCAGCGTCTGATCGACCAGATGCGAAAAGCTTCGGGGAAGAATGCCCTGGTGCCCCCTGGTATCGGCTCGGCGCTCGGCGGGGCCCAGCAGCAGATGCAGCAGGTGCGCGAGGCGATCGCCAACAGCACGCCCAATACCCGCGAAGGCGCCGACCAGGCCGGCGGCGCGGTGGACGCGCTCAACTCGGCCGTCTATCAACTGCTCCAGGCGCGGGGCGACGTGTCGTCGTCGGCATCGGGGTCCGGCCTGGCGGAAGCGATCGAGCGGATGAATCAGCTCGCCCAGCAGCAGGGAGGACTCGGCAAGGATGGGGCCGGTCTCCTTCCGATGGCGGGCAACGGCGCGGTCCAGGAGCAGTTGCGTCGCCTGGCGGGCCGCCAGCGGGCGCTTGCCGAGGAATTGCGGAAGCTGCAGGGCCAGGGGGAGCTTCCTGGCGCCGCCGAGCTGGCCGACGAGGCGCAGGACCTGGCACGGCGTCTCGAGTCGGGGCGGCTCGACCGGCAGGTGGTCGAGCGCCAGGAGCGGCTCTTCCGCCGCATGCTGGACGCCGGACGGACGCTGCAGGGGCAGGAAGAGGACGAGCGGAAGGAGCGGCAGAGCGTTACCTCGACGAACGACAGCATCCATCTCCCGCCCGCCTTGAGGGCTCGGCTGGAAAGCGAGGGCGATCAGTTGCGCATTCCGACGTGGGAGGAGCTGCAACAGTTTTCGCCCGAGGAGCGGCGACTGGTGGTGGACTACTTCCGGCGCCTGTCCACGGGGGAATCGCCATGAGGCTGCGCGCGATGGCCGGCGTGATCGCGGCACTGGCGCTGGGCGCCATCCCCCTGTGCGCGCAGCAGACAGGCATTTCGCGCGCATTCGACCTCGAGCGACGTGGCGAGTACGGCGCCGCGGCCGATGCCTATCGTGCGATCCTCGCCGGCAAGCCGGCCGATCCAGCCGCACTTCTCGGCCTCGAACGCGTTCTCGTTCCGCTCAATCGCACCGGAGAGCTCCTGCCTGAGGTTCGCGCCGCGCTCGCGGCGGATTCCGCCGGCGGCGTTGCGTACGGCGTGGCGATCAGGGCCTGGGCCGCGGCCGATGAGCCCGACAGTATGCGCGCCATCGCCGAGCGATGGGCCCGTGCGGCGCCGTCGGACGAGGCGCCGTACCGGGAATGGGGGGCGGCTGCGCTTACCCGACACGATCGCCAGGGCGCGATCGAGGCCTATACGATCGGACGCCAGCGCCTCGACCGACCCGACGCGCTCGCGGCGGAGCGGGCCCAGCTCGCCACCATGGACGGCGACTACACAACGGCGCTGCGTGAATGGCTGGTGGCGGTGCGGCGGCTGCCTGGATACCGGCTCGGGGCGGTGGCTGCGGTCGCGCAGGCCCCGGAATCTGCGCACGCGGAGCTGCTGCGCACGCTCCGCGGGGAGGACGATGACATTGCCCGGCGGATGGAAGCCGAGCTGCGGGTTCGCTGGGGAGACCCCGCGGGCGGCCTCGACGCGCTGTTGTCGGCGCTGCCCGACGGCCGCGCGGCTTCCGCCGAGGCGCTGCGAGGGCTCATCGATCAGCTTCGCACGCAGCAGACGCCCGAGGCCAGGCTGGCCCTCGCCCACGGACTCGAGGCCCTCTCCGAGCGATCCGCCGATCCCGATCGGTCACGCCTGCGTCTGGAGGCGGCGCGCGCGTACACCACCGCTGGCGATCGAGATGCTGCACGACACATGCTCGCCGGGCTGGCCGAGGATCACGGCCCTCCCGGGAGCGTCGCCGCAGGCGCCGCTGCCGCACTGATCCAGGTGCTGATCGGGGAGGGGCACCTCGACGAAGCGACGAAACGGCTCGACGACGCGCGTCCATCCCTTTCGCATGATGAGTTCTCCTCGTTGCGCCTCCGCCTCGTGGAGGGATGGCTCCAGGACGGCAAGCTCACCGAGGCCGATTCGGCGCTCGGGCCCGACAGCACGGTCGAGTCGATGGCGATGTCAGGAAAGATCCGGCTCTTCCGGGGTGACATCGCCGGCGCGGTGGAGCAGTTCAGGAAGGCCGGTCCGTATGCGGGGAATCGCGCCGAGGCCACGAACCGGACGGCGCTGCTCGCGTTGCTTCAGCCGATCGAGTCGGACTCGTTGCCGGCGCTGGGCAAGGCGATGCTCCTGCTCGAGCAGGGCGATACCAGCCGCGCCGCCGCGGCGCTCGAGCCGGTCGCTCGCGAGCTTCCCGCCGCCCAGGGCGGGGCGGAAATCGCCCTGCTTGCCGGGAAACTGTTCGCCGCCCGGGGGGAGGGCGCAGATGCGGAGCGCCTTTTTCACGCCGCTGCCGCCGCTGATGCTCCCGCCACGGCGCCCGCGGCGGAGCTGGCGCTGGGCGAGCTTCTGCTCTCGCAGAACCGCCCGGCGGAGGCCGTGGCCCAACTCGAGCACATGATTCTCACCTATTCCGAGAGCGCCCTCGTGCCGCAGGCGCGGCGGCGGCTCGACCAGGCGCGCGGCGCCGTGCCCAAGACATGAAGCGGCGCGACTTCCTTGCCCACGGAGGGACCGGGCTGCTCGCCCTTTCGCCGCTCGTAACGCTTTCGCGGCTCCGCCTCGGCGCGCCCTGGCTGCTCGTACCGATGGACGATGCGCAGTCCGATCACCTGAAGGCGTACGGGCTGGCGTATCGCCTGCTGGAGCGCGGGGGAAGGGCGGAGTGGCTGCTGAATTACCGCAGCGGGTCCTTCCTCATTCCCGCCGATGCCGCCACCGGGCGCGACGCGGCCCTGAATGGTGTCACGACCGAGTCACTCGATGATGACCAGGTCGTCGGGATCCGGGGCCAGCTTCAGAACGGCAACATGGACGCCGTGCCGCTCGAGAAGGCGCCCAAGGTGGCGGTGTATGCACCGCCCAACGCTCCTCCCTGGGACGATGCGGTGACGATGGCCCTCAATTATGCCGGGGTGAAGTTCGAGAAGGTGTGGGACGGTGAGGTGCTCGACGACCGGCTCAAGACGCACGACTGGCTGCACCTGCACCATGAGGACTTTACCGGTCAGTACTCCAAGTTCTTCCTCAACTACGCCGGCTCGGGGTGGCTGGTCGAAATGGTGGAGCGCAATCGCGAGGTGGCGCGCCGGCTCGGCTTCCCATCGGTTCCCGCGGAAAAGCGTGCGGTCGCCGTGGCGATTTCGCGATTCGTCGAGAGGGGCGGATTTCTCTTCGCCATGTGCACCGCGACGGAGACGCTCGATCTGGCGCTCGCCGCCGATGGCGTGGACATCGCGGCCGCGTATGCCGACGGCACGCCGATGGATCCGGCCGCCTCGTCGAAGATGCGCTGGGACGAGGCGCTTGCCTTCCAGAACGCGGAGCTGGAATTGAGCCCCACCGTGCCGGTCTATTCGGACATCGACGGCCACCAGGTCAATTCGCCGGAGCGGCGGCAGCAGCTCGGTTCCTTCACGCTCTTCAATTTCAGCGCCAAAATCGATCCGGTGGCCACGATGCTGGTGCAGAACCACCGCCAGGTCGTTCCCGATTTCTATGGGTTGACGACGTCGTTCACCCGACGGACGCTCAAGCCGAGCGTGACCGTGCTGGCTGACGAGCCGGGCGCGCCCTGGGTCAAGTACATTCATGGAGGGCACGGGCAGGGCACCTGGACCTTCTTCGGTGGGCACGACCCCGAAGACCCGCAGCACCAGATCGGCGACGTCCCCACCGACCTCTCGCTGCACCCGCACTCGCCGGGCTACCGGCTCATTCTCAATAACGTCCTCTTTCCAGCGGCGAAGAAGAAAGAACTGAAGACGTGACCGATCGGCTCGCGCCGGGGGTCCGCGCCTCCCTCGCGGCGGAGATCGCCGCAGCGGGGGGACGCGAGGTCTCCTTCCTGGCCCAGGTGGACCGCGACGGCGTCATTACCGCGGCCCGGGCCGTGGCCCGGGGCACCGTGGACATGGTGCTGGCACTTCCCGCCGCGGCGGCCCGTGGGGAGATGCTGCTCCACAACCATCCTGGTGGTCGCCTCGACCCGTCCGGCCCGGACCTGAACGTCGCTGCCAGCCTGCACGATGCCGGGGTGGGGTTCGCGATCATCAACAACGACGCGACCGAGGTGTACGTGGTCGTGGAGGTGCCGCGCGACCGTCCGGTGGTGCGGATCGATCCATTCAACGTGGTCGAGCTCCTCGGCGAGAACGGGCCTGTTGCCGCGGAGCTGGGGCAGTACGAAGACCGGCGCAGCCAGCGCGACATGGCGGCGCACATCGCGGACGGATACAACGATGGCGGCGTCCTGCTGCTCGAGGCGGGTACCGGCGTCGGCAAGTCGTTCGCCTACCTGCTGCCGGCGCTCGAGTGGGCGCGCGCCAACGGTGAGCGCACCGTGGTGAGCACCAACACGATCAATCTGCAGGAGCAGCTTGTCGGGAAGGACCTCCCGCTGCTGCGCCGCGCGCTCTCGACCGAGGACTACGTCCCGACGTTCGCGCTGCTCAAGGGATGGCGGAACTATCTGTGTATCGCCCGGCTCAATCAGGCGGTCGGGGCGCAACGAACGTTGCTCGAGCCGGACAAGCTCGATGAGCTGATGGCCATCGCGGAGTGGTCGGGGCACACCGCCGATGGAACGCTCAGCGACCTGGCGGTGGTGCCGTCGCCGGAAGTGTGGGACGAAGTCAGCGCCGAAGCAGATCTGTGCAGCCGGCTCAAGTGCCCGCACTTCGATCGGTGCTTCCTCTTTCGCGCGCGCCGCCGCGCCGCCGAGGCGGACGTCGTGGTGGTCAATCACCATCTCCTCGCCGCCGACCTGTCGGTCCGCCAGGTGCAGGACAACTGGGAGGAGGCCGCCGTCCTTCCCCCGTATCGCCGGCTGGTGCTCGACGAGGGGCACCATCTCGAGGACGTCGCGGCGAATCATCTCGGCATCCAGGTAACGAACCGCGGAGTACGGCGATTGCTCTCGCGCTTCGAGCGCAATGGCCGCGGGCTGGCCCCCACGCTCGCCAGCGAGCTCGCCGGGCGGAGCGACCTGTTGAGCCGCGCGAGCCTCGACCTGCTCACCGGACGGCTTCTGCCGGCGCTCGGTGCCGCGCGCCGCGCGACCGACTCGCTCTTCGTGCGGCTCTATGAGCGTCTCGACGGCGTGCCCGCGGGACAACTCCGTCTGGATGACGACTTCGTGCATGACGAGCTCTGGGCCGCCGGGCTCGGCATCGAGCTCGACACCGCGCTCACGTCGTTCCGGTCGCTCGCCGAGACGGTGGAGACGATTGCCGACCGATTGGCCGAATCGGAGGAGACGGAGCGCCGGGGGCCCATTCTCCAGGAGCTTCGGGCCGTCGTACGGCGCATCGAGTCGGTGTCCGATGGGCTCAACCGGACGCTGCGCCCCGCGGGCGGCGGGCCGGCCACGGTGCGCTGGATGGAACGCAACGCGCGAGGGATGCACGTGGGGCTTCACGCGGTGCCGCTCGACCTCGCGCCCATCCTGCGCGAGCTGTTGTTCGACCGCCTCGAGACGACGATCATCACCAGCGCCACGCTGGCCGCCGGCGGCGAGTTCGCCTTTCTCGAGTCGCGTATCGGCCTCTCGGGTGAGGACTCGCCGGTGACGGTCAGGGAAATCCTGTCCTCGCCGTTCGACTATCCGTCGCAGTGTCTCTTCGGGATTCCCAACGATCTGCCCGGTCCGCGCGAAGACGAGCATGCGCACGCCACCGCGGTGGTGCAGGTGGTGAGCGATCTCGCGTACGCGTCGGATGGGGGCATGTTCGTCCTCTTCACCAGCCACGCATCGCTCCGACGCGCGGCGCAGGAGACGCGCGTGGCGCTCGGCAGCCGGTGGCCGATCCTGGTGCAGGGAGAAGCGCCGCGCGACGTACTGCTGCGTCGCTTCCGCGAAGCGGGAAACGCCATTCTGCTCGGCACCGACTCGTTCTGGGAGGGGGTGGACGTGCCCGGAAGAGCGCTCCGCACCCTCATTCTGAACAAGCTACCTTTCAAGGTGCCTTCGGAGCCGGTGACCGCCGCACGACTGGAGCGGCTGGCCGAGGAGGGACAGGATGGCTTCATGAGCTATCTGCTGCCGCACGCGGCACTCAAGCTCAAGCAGGGGTTCGGCCGACTGATCCGGAGCCGCACGGACATGGGTGTTGTGGTGCTGCTCGACAGCCGTGTCGTCACCAAGCAGTATGGCAGGCTCCTGCTCTGTGGATTGCCCCGGGCGGAGCGCGTCGTGGGAAGCTGGGCGCAGGTGCGGACGCGGTGTGAGGACTTCTTTGCCCGCCACGGTATCGGGGCGATCGCCTGATGCCCGCGCGTCCGGGCAAGATCGTCTGCATCGGCCGGAATTACGCGGCCCACGCCAGGGAGCTGGGCAACGAGGTTCCGGCGGTACCGATGCTCTTCTTCAAGCCGCCGAGCGCGGTGATCGGCCCGGGCGATCCAATTCGCCTTCCCGCCGCGTCGAGTCAGGTCGAGTTCGAGGCGGAGATCGGCGTGGTGATCGGCAAAACGCTCCGCAATGCCGATCCGGAGGAAGCCGAGCGTGCCATCGCCGGGTATGTGTGCGTCAACGACGTGACCGCGCGCGACCTGCAGAAAACCGACGGGCAATGGGGAAGGGCCAAAGGCTTCGACACCTTCTGTCCGATCGGGCCGGGTGTTCGCGACGGACTCGACTGGCGCGACCTCGAGGTGATCTGCCGGGTGAATGGCCACGAGCGCCAGCGCGGGAAGTCGACCGACATGCACTTCTCCATCCCGTTTCTCCTCTCGTTCATCAGCGGCGTCATGACGCTCGAGCCCGGCGATCTGATCGCGACCGGAACGCCGGCGGGCACCGCGCGGCTGCATGCCGGCGATATGGTCGAAGTCGAGATCCCTGGCGTGGGCATTCTCTCAAACCCTGTGCAGGACGGCAACCGGACATGATCGAGCTCAGCCAGCGCGTGCGTTCCCTCCCAGGTTACCCTCTTGCCGAGATCCCCACGATCAAGCGCCGGCTCATCGAGTCGGGAATGGACGTGATCGATCTCGGCGCCGGCGACAATGACACCCCGCCCCCGGCGGTGGCCGTTGCCGCGATGGGTGAGGCGCTGCGCGATCCATCGTACAGCAAGTACGGTTTCCAGCAGGGGCTTCCGGCGTTTCGCCAGGCCGCCGTGCGCTGGGTCGAGCGGCGGTTCGGGCAGCGGTTCGACCCCGCCACCGAGACCCTGCCGCTGATCGGCTCCAAGGAGGGGCTCTCGCATCTGCCGTTCGCCGTGGTGAATCCCGGGGACGTGACGATCGTCCCCGAGCCCGGGTATCAGGCGTACATCGGCGGATCGCTCCTGGCGGGCGCGGAGCCGCACGTCGTGCCGCTCCGGCCGGAGAATGGGTTCCTCCTCGATCTCGATCGCGTGCCCGTCGACGTGTTGCGACGGACGAAGCTGGTCTTCGTCAACTACCCGAACAATCCGACCGCGGCGGTCGCGCCGATGGAGTATCTCGAGCGGACCGTCGCCACGTGCCGCAAGCACGGCATTCTCCTGGCGTACGACAACGCGTACTGCGATCTCACGTATGACGGCTATCGCGCGCCCAGCATCTTCGAAATCCCTGCCGCACGGAGCGTCGCCGTCGAGTTCTTCTCGCTCTCCAAGAGCTTTTCGATGACCGGCTGGCGCCTCGGTTTTGCCGTGGGAAGCGCCGATCTGATCGGCGCGCTCACGCGCGTCAAGTCGTACGTCGATACCGGGCCGTTCCTCGCCGTGCAGCGGGCCGGGGCCGCGGCGCTCGACCGCGCCGAGGAGCTGGTGGAGCCGGTGCGCGCGGAGCTGGAGCGGCGTCGCGATGCGTCGGTGGCCGCGCTCCGGCAGGCGGGATTCACCCTCGAGGCGCCGAAGGCGGCGATGTACCTGTGGATCGCGTTGCCGGCCGGGATCCCGTCGGCCACGTTCGCCCGCTGTGCGCTCGAAGAGACGGGTGCGCTCGTCCTGCCGGGGAGCGGGTTCGGCCCCGGAGGGGAAGGGTTCTTCCGCATCGCGCTCACCGTCGGCTCCGAGCGCCTCCGCGCCGCGGCCGAGCGCCTGGGATGTACCCTCGCCGCCATGCAGCGGGGAGAGCTTGCGCCGACACCCTGAAATTCGACTGCCCCCCGTCCCTCGCTGGTCGCGGATCGCCGTCGCGGCCAGCATCGCCTTGCACGGGTTGCTCTTCTTCGTCTGGATCGATGGCCGCCCGCCGGTCCGGCCGCTTCGGCCAGGCGAGGTCATCTACCTGGCACCGCCTGCTTCCGGTCCCGCGGTGGTGCCGACGCCCTTTCACGTGCCACGAGCCGCGGGGCGGGAGGGCGCCGGCGTGAGTGCCGGACGCGCGACGCGTCCGCTGCTGCGCCGCGAGCCGCGGGTGATCGCCGAGACGCCCCTGCCACGACCACGGCCAACGCCGGCCGACACCGGCGGGGCACCGCCGCCTCCACGCCGCGCCCCAACCGGAATCAGCGGGCCCGATCTGGCTGACGGACGCCTCTGGGTGCGGGCGCTGCCCCTGCCGCCAAAGGACCTCGCCGCCCGGCTCACGAAGGGACACGTTGAGCTGGTGGACAGTGCGGTGACGGCCATCGTGCAGGGCTATCTCGATTCCATCGCGAGCGACCCCGCCGCGCGCAACGTCGGCCTTCCGAGCTGGACGAAGGAAATCGCGGGCAGCAAATTCGGCATCGACGGCAAGAACATCTACATCGCCGGCCTCAAGATCCCGGCCGCCGTGCTCGCGCTTCTGCCGCTCTCCGGCGGCGGGAACATCGACCAGAATCGCGCGTATAATCATCTCATGGATCTTCGCACCGACCTGCAGTACGCGGCCCAGCGCTCGGAGACCCTCGAGGAGTTCAAGGAGATGATCAAGGAGATGCGGCTGCGAAAGGAGCGCGAGCAGGAGTTCGAGGCCAATCAACGCACCGCGCCGGCACCCGAGAACCGGCCGACGCCATGACCCACAGTGCAGGGAAGACGGAACCATGAAACTGGTCGACACCGAAGAAACCGTCGTGCTCGTGACCGGCTCCTCCATCACGTCGGAAGAGCGGGACCGGCCGCTCGCCTACCGCCTGAAGACGGAAATCGATGCCCGCGGCGCCGGCCACGCCTACCGTCGCGCCGTCGTCGTGGCCGATCTGTGGTATCTGGAGAACCGGATCTTTCACATGAACCCGACCATCGCCATCGGAGGACCCGGTGCCAACGGCGTCTCGCAGGAGTTCGCCGCGCTGCTGCCGACGGTCCACAGCGTCGAGGAGCGGATCTTCATCCAGCTCGACTTCGACGGCGAGCTTCGGCGCGCCGCGCTCTGGGGCACCAACGCGGCGGCGACGTCGGCGGCAGTGGACGCATTCATTGCCGGCGGGTATCTCGACGACCTTCTCGGGCGCATCTGGCGATTTCGGGCCGGCATCTTCGTATAGATGGAAATCATCCTCGCCGCCTTCGCGGGCGCCCTCGCGCTCCTGCTCCTCGTCAACCTCAAGTTTTCCGTCAAGAAGATCGATCATCAGCTCGGCCACCTGTACGCGGTGGCCGATCCGGAGTTCGCCCGCGCCATGGGCAGCCTCCTCGGCCCCGCGCTGCTTCCCGGCAACCGGGTAACGGCGCTCTGCAACGGCGACGAGATCTTTCCCGAGATGCTTGGCGCCATCGCGGGGGCCCGGCGCTCGATCGCATTCGAGACGTACATCTACTGGTCCGGGTCGATCGGCAAGGCGTTCTCCGATGTGCTGAGCGAGCGGGCACGCGCCGGCGTCAAGGTGCACGTACTCGTGGACTGGATAGGCAGTGGAAAGATGGACCAGGGGATGATCAAGGAAATGGTGGGGGCTGGCGTCGAGTTCGTGAAGTATCATCCGCCGCGCTGGTACACCCTGCGGCGTCTCAACAACCGCACCCACCGCAAGCTCCTGGTGGTCGACGGCACGGTGGGATTCACCGGCGGGGTCGGGATCGCCGACAAATGGCTCGGCAGCGCACAGGACCCCGACCACTGGCGCGACTCCCATTTCAAGCTGGAAGGGCCCGCCGTCGCCCAGATGCAGTCGGCCTTTCTCGACAACTGGATCGAGACGCGGGCGACGGTGCTTCACGGCGACGACTACTTCCCACCGCTCGAGCCCGCCGGCGGGCAGGTCGCGCAGGTGTTCAAGAGCTCCGTGGACGAGGCGAGCGAAAGCGCGCGGCTGATGTATCTCCTGTCCATCGCCTCGGCGACCGAGAGCGTGCGCATCGCCAACGCCTATTTCGTGCCGGACCGTCTGTCCGTCAGGACGCTCGTGTCGGCGGCGAAGCGCGGAGTGAAGGTGGAGGTCATCGTCCCCGGCCGGCACACCGACGCGCTCGTGGTGGGCAAGGCGTCGCGGGCATCATGGGGGGAGCTGCTCGAGGCGGGTGTCGCGATCTACGAGTACGAGCCCACGATGTACCACGTGAAGGTGATGGTGGTCGACGACCGGTGGACGTCGGTGGGTTCGACCAACTTCGACAGCCGCTCCTTCCGGCTCAACGACGAGGCCAATCTCAACATTCTCGACCCGGTCTTCGCAAAGGGGCAAGCCGACGTGTTCGAGCAGGACAGGGCGAAATCGCGTGGCGTGACGATCGAGGCGTGGCGACGGCGACCGGTGGGAGAACGCCTGGTGGAGAGGCTCGCCGCGCTGCTGGGGCCGCAGCTCTAGAGGCCCAGCAGGTCTGAGAGGGCGCGGTCCACGACTTCGGACGTGTCCCCGTCGATGATCTTCCGCAGCACGTTGGCGGCCTCGAGCGGCAGGCTCTCCGGGTGCACCCTGTCGCGGTCGAAGCGCACGATATGGCCGAGGGGAATCGGGGCCACCGCCGGACCTTCCTCGCTGCCGTCCGAAGCGCCCGCTGACTCCTCGAAATCCGGCCGCGGCACGCTGCTGGCCCACGGCTCCTCGGAATCCTCCTCTTCGGCGTTTTCCAGCTCGACCATGGCGTAGAGCTGGCATTGAAGCCCCGGCGGCGCCGCCCGGGCTACCAATACCACCTGGACCGGCTCGTCGAAGATCTTGAGCTCCACGATCTGCTCCCACGCCTCGGGTGGCACCACGGAGCGTGCCACCAGCTTCCCGTCGCGGAAGGTTCCCATGCACACCATCCCTTCGGGCACCCGTTCGTCCTCGACGAGGGCGACGCTGAGCTGCACGGGGTCCTCGGACGCGGCGATCGCGGTGGGCTGGGGAGTCTCATCGTCCATTGCGAATCAGTAACTACCATTGTCGGGAAGGTGCAAGCTCACGGGTCGGCGGAGATGGTCCCGTCACCGGAAATGACGGCGCCCGTTACCAGGAAATCTTCCGCGGACAGGCGGCGTACCAGCCTGAGCGTGGCGCCGGTAGGGTCGGGGGAGGGGCCGCGAAGCCGGCGCTGGACCATGGGAATGAGGCGAGCCCCATCGAGACGCTGCCCGGCGGAGAAGTCGAGCTGGAGCACGCCGGTGAGGCCGAGCGGCCCCGAGAGATTGAATCCGCTGTAGGTGAGAAAGTTGCCGAGCGAGTACACGATCGGCACGCCGCGATAGAACTCGATTCCGCGCGGCACGTGCGGACCATGTCCGACGACCGCGTCGGCACCCGCTTCGATGACCGCGCGCGCCCAGCGCCGCAACTCTCCGCGCTGCTCGTGGCCGAGCGAATCGGCTCCGTCCGGCGTGTGCAGCGCCGCGATGCCCTCGGCACCACCGTGGAAGGTGACGAGAAGAAGGTCGACGAGCGGCCGTATCGAGTCGACCACGGCGGCGCTCCGCTCGACGTCGAGTAGATCGTAGGCGAAGGGATAGGTCGTGAAGCCGATAAGCCCAACGACGGTCAGGCCGCTGCCTTTGCGAACTGAATCGATGGCGATGCTGCCCAGCGGCCCGTAGAGTGTGATCCCCAGCTCGTGAAAGACCGAGTCGGTCGTGGCCCGGCCGGCCGCTCCGAAATCATTGGCGTGGTTGTTGGCGAGATTGAGATGGGTAAACCCCGCCTCCACCAGGCGGGGCGCCAAGCCTGTCGGGGTGAGAAAGGCATAACACCCCGGACCCTTCGGAGCTTTCTCCTTCGGCGGCTTCCGGTGCGGGCGTCGAGGAATCGGCGGATGGGCCACACTGTCCTTTACCGCCTGGAAGCCCACCTGACGCGGCTTCGTTCCACATTTTGTGGTCACCGCCGAGTCCCCGAGGACGCCCTCGAAGTTGCCGACGACCAGGTCGCCGCGCAGCGCCGGCCGCGCGGCATCGAGCAGCCCGCGGCCACTGTCGGGTGGGACGCCGTCCGGAAGGGAGAGGGTGCCGAGATTGATGTCGCCCACGAACGTCACGCGCACCGGGGCATGGATGCGCGCCGGCGGAGGGGTGACAGGCGGTGCGGGCGCTGGACGGGGGAGCGGTATCGGGACGGTATCACGAGCGGGCGCCGGCTGTAGCGGAGTGGGTGGGCCCCCACACGCCGCGAGCGCGGCCAGGGCGACCAGCCCGACCGCGCGTGCGTTCACGCCGCGGACTCGCCCGGTCTCCCGCGGTCCGCCACATGACGGATGTGTGCGATGCTCCGCTCACGGCCCACCACGTGGAGGAGCTCATTGACCGGCTCGGACACGGTGGAGCCGGTCAGTGCGACACGGATGGGCTGGAGAGCGTCGCCCAGTTTGAGCCCGCCGGTCTCGGCCATCGACTTCAGCGCCGCGAGAATCGATTCGGCAGTCCACTCCGCTGGCACGAGCGCGTCGAGCACGTCGGCAGCCTGCTTGAGATTGGTGGCGAATGCCGGTCCCATCTTCGTGAGGAGCGCTTCCCCCTTGCCGTCGAGCCTGGCGCGAGCAGGATCGAGGCGCACCGCCACCTGCTCGGCCACGTGAAGCACGGTGCGCGAGCGGGCCTTCACCGAGTCGATGACCGGCCGGAGGTCGACGCCGTCGGCGCGAACACCCATCAGGCCAAGCTGGCGTTGCACCGGCTCCAGCAGCTCCGCCGCCGGCAGCGCGGAGAGGTACTGTCCGTTCATCCACTCGAGCTTGGTCGTGTCGAAGACGGCGGCCTTCTTCTGGATGCCCTCGAGGGTGAAGAGCGCGATCATCTCGTCTGCCGGGATGATTTCGCGGTCGCCTCCAGGGGACCAGCCAAGGAGCGCCAGGAAGTTCCGCATCGCGGCGGGGAGGATGCCCTGGTCCTGGTAGTCACCGACCGCGGTCGCCCCGTGCCGCTTCGACAGCTTCTTGCCGTCCGCGCCGAGGATCATCGGCACGTGCGCGAAGA
>JBDTTA010000013.1:0-23874 GCA_039930845.1 Gemmatimonadales bacterium | reverse complement strand
CTCATCACCGTCAAGGACATCTTCAAGCGCCGCGAGCACCCCAACGCCAACAAGGACCAGCACGGCAGGCTCCGGGTCGCCGCCGCGGTGAGCGGAGCCTCGGATGCCACGGCACGGGCGCGCGGTCTCATCGATGCGGGCGTGGATGTCCTCGTCGTGGATTCCGCGCATGGCCACAGCGAAGGGGTGCTGCGCACCGTATCGCAGCTTCGCGAGTCGTTTCCCGATGTGCAGCTCATCGCGGGTAACATTGCCACCGAGGCGGGCGCTCGTGAGCTCGTTCGCCGCGGGGTCGACGCGGTGAAAGTGGGCATCGGTCCGGGAAGCATCTGCACCACACGCGTCGTGACCGGCGTCGGCGTTCCCCAGGTCACCGCGATCATGGATGCGCTGCGCGGCGCCGAAGACATCCCGATCATCGCCGACGGGGGCATCAAATATTCGGGCGACGTCGTCAAGGCGCTCGCCGCCGGAGCCTCCTGCGTCATGATGGGCTCGATGCTCGCCGGCACCGAGGAGAGCCCGGGCGAGTCGGTGCTCGCCGAGGGCCGGCGGTTCAAGATGATACGAGGCATGGGGAGCCTGTCGGCCATGCAGGATGGCTCGGCCGATCGCTACTTTCAGGAGGGCGAGATGACCGCCGGCAAGCTGGTACCCGAGGGCATCGAAGGCCGGGTGCCATACAAGGGCGCCGTCGCCGACGTCATCTACCAGATGGTCGGAGGACTGCGCAGCGGGATGGGCTATTGCGGGGTGAGCAGTATCGGACAGCTCAGGTGCGACGTGGAGATGATCCAGATCACCTCCGCCGGTCTGCGCGAATCGCACCCCCACGACGTGACCATCACCCGGGAAGCTCCGAACTACAGCGCCTGAACTTCATTGCCGTTCTTGATCACACCCGATTCTCCGTCGTTCACCGTCAGGTCAGTCGTCCGGCCGTTCCTCAGCGGAGCCCCGTTACCGGTGGTCCGCCCACTTCATCCGATGAGTGCCCCATGAATCTTTTCCGTCGCAAGGACCTGTCGGCGCTTCAGGCGGAAGTCGCCAGCGACCAGAACCTCAAGCGTGTGCTCGGCCCCGTCAACCTGGTGGCACTCGGCATCGGTGCGGTCATCGGCGCGGGCATCTTCGTTCTGACAGGCCAGGCCGCGGCGGCCTACGCGGGGCCCGCCATCGTCTACTCGTTCATCCTTGCCGGCACCGCGTGCGCGTTCGCGGGGCTCTGTTACGCCGAATTCTCCGCGATGATTCCGGTCGCCGGCTCGGCGTATACGTACGGCTATGCGACGCTTGGCGAGCTACTCGCGTGGATCATCGGATGGGATCTCATTCTCGAATATCTCTTCGCCGCCTCGACGGTGGCGGTCGGATGGTCGGGATACGTCGTCTCCTTCCTGAAAGACCTCGGCATCAACATCCCGCCCGAATTCACTTCGGCACCGTACATCCACACCACGCCCCCGGACGCCGGGCTCAACATCTGGCGCCTCTTCACCGAGGGATGGTCGAGCACCGGCGCCGTCCTCAACGTGCCCGCCATGGTGATCGTGGCGTTGATCACCATTCTGCTCATCGTCGGCATCAGCGAGACGGCCGGGTTCAACAACGTCATCGTCATCATCAAGCTGACCGTGGTGTTTCTCTTCATCGGCTTCGGGCTCGCGTACATCAACCGCGAGAACTGGGAGCCCTTCATCCCGCCAGCGGCCGGCCCGGGGAAGTACGGGTGGGATGGCATCGTGCGCGGCGCGGGAGTGATCTTCTTCGCCTATATCGGATTCGACGCCGTCTCCACGGCGGCACAGGAAACACGAAATCCGCAGCGCGACATGCCGATCGGCATTCTCGGCTCGCTCGCGATCTGCACCGTGCTCTACATCGCGGTGGCGCTGGTGCTCACCGGCATCGTGAACTACACCGAGCTCAACGTGCCCGATCCGATCGCGGTCGGCATCAACGCGGCCGGCCCGGCGCTCGCCTGGCTCCGCCCCGTGGTGAAGATCGGCGCCATCGCCGGTCTGTCGTCGGTCATCCTCGTCATGCTCCTCGGCCAGCCGCGCATCTTCTATACGATGTCGAAGGATGGGCTCCTGCCGCCAGTGTTCAGCAAGGTCCATCCGAAGTTCCGCACGCCCTACGTCGCCAGCCTGCTCACCGGTGTGGCGGCGATGGCGTTCGCCGGCCTGCTGCCGATCGGCCTCCTCGGCGAACTGGTTTCCATCGGCACACTCCTGGCCTTCGCCATCGTCTGCGCCGGCGTACTCGTGCTCCGCTACACCGATCCCAAGCGACCGCGGCCATTCCGCACGCCGCTTGTGCCGTTCGTTCCGCTCGCGGGCATCATCGCCTGCGTGTATCTGATGATCGGCCTCCCGGTCGATACCTGGGCACGCTTGATCGTCTGGATGGCCATCGGGCTGGTCATCTACTTCTTCTACGGGCGCCACCACTCGAAGGTACAGAAGGAGGCAGCGCTCGGACGGTAGCCGGTTAACTTTGGGCCCATGCCCTTTGTTCTCGCTCCCGATCGTATTGCCGCCGCCCGGGCCTTCGCTTCCGCGATCGTGCCCGGCCGGCGGGTCTGCCTCACCACACATGTAAACCCCGATGGCGACGGGCTCGGCAGCGAGGCCGGCCTTGCCCACCTGCTGCGGGACAGGGGGGTGGACGTCGCGATCACCAATCCGACGGCCACGCCGCCGCGATTCGCCTTCCTGTTCGATGACCTCCCCGGGGTGGACCGGACCGCCGAAGCGATCAAGGAGCTTCGCCGCGCCGATCTCATCGTCGTGCTCGATATCTCCGACCTCGACCGGCTCGGCATGCTCGGAGAGACGGTCCGCACCCGGGGGGTACCGACGGCCTGTATCGACCATCACGTCAGCGGCGGCGTGCTCCCCGAGGGGCCGCGGTACCTCGATGCCGGGGCCGCTGCCACGGCGGAGCTGGTCTTCGAGGTCGCCGTCGCCAACGGCTGGACCATGACGCAGGAAGCGGCGCGGGGATTGTACGTGGGCATCCTCACCGATACCGGCGGGTTCCGCTTCAGCAACACGCGGCCCCGCACGCTCCGAGTGGCCGCCGAGCTGCTCGAGGCGGGAGTCGACCCGGAGGAGATCTACCTCGAGGTGTATGCCCGGGCGCCCGAGGGACGGCCGCGGCTCCTCGCCGAGGCGCTCCAGACCCTGGTGGTCGAGCCCGAATACGGTCTCGCATGGGTTACGGTGCCTCCTGGCGCGGTTGAACGGCACGGCGTGTCCACCGACGATCTCGACGGTGTGGTCGAGTTCCCCAGGTCCATCGAGGGCATCCGGATGGCGCTGCTCTTCCGGGAGATGAGCCAGGGTCGCGTGAAGGTGTCGCTTCGCTCGGTGGGAAACGTCGATGTCGCCGAATTTGCCAACCGGTTCGGCGGCGGCGGACATACCAAGGCGGCCGGAATCGCCCTTCCCGGCTCCCTGTCCGAGGTGCAGGCGGAGGTACTCGGTGCCGCACGGGCCTATCTCGGTCCCAATCGATCGGACGGGGGCTGACCGGATGTTGACCCGGTCTTGGGGGGTCCTATATTGCCGAGTAGGGTAGTAGGAATTGCACCGCGGGGAGCCATGGACACCATCGACCGAATCGAACGGACACTCGACACGCTGCGTCCGTACATCGCCTCACACCGTGGACACGTGGAGGTGGTGGACTTCGACGAGCAGGAGGGGGTCCTGCTGCTCCGCATGGGTGGTACGTGCCACGGCTGTGCGGCGTCGTCCGTGACCCTCAAGCAGGGAATCGAGGTCCGGTTGCGCGAGATGGTGCCCGAGGTCAAGCACGTGGAGGCAGTCTAGTGGCCGAATCGCTGGAGTCGCGCGTCACCGCGGCCCTCGCCGCGATCCAGAATCCCCGGGTCGAGAACGATCTCCTCTCCGCCGGCATGATCCGCGATCTCACCGTGACGCCTGCCGGTGACGTGAGCTTTACCTTTCTTCTCGGCTCTGATGATCCTGCCGTGCTCGTCCGCCAGGCGCGCAGTGCGATTCAGGGCGTCGAGGGCGTTCGCCGGGAGGGCATCCGCATCACGGTGTCCAATCCCGCCGGCCCCGCGCGCGTCACCCACGGCGCCCCCACGGGCGCCGTGCCGGTTTCACCCCCCGCGCCGTCCGCCGCACCGGAGCAGCCCAATCTCGGCCGCATCATCGCCGTCTCGTCGGGGAAGGGTGGGGTAGGGAAGTCCACCGTCGCCGTCAACATCGCGATCGCGCTGGCCCAGGCGGGACTTCGCGTCGGCGTGATGGACGCCGACATCTACGGGCCCAACGTGCCGCGCATGTTCGGCGTATTCGACAAGCCACCCGTCATCGCCGGCAGGATTCAGCCGCTCGAGGCGCACGGCGTCCGTCTGATGTCCCTCGGCTTTCTCGTCGAGCGGGATGCCCCCGCCATCTGGCGCGGCCCCATCATCATGAAGGTCGTGCAGCAGTTCCTTCGCGATGTCGAATGGGGCCAGCTCGATTTTCTGATCGTCGATCTCCCTCCCGGCACCGGCGACGCGCAGCTCTCGCTCGTCCAGGCCACTCACGTTTCCGGTGCGATTATCGTGACCACCCCACAGGAGATGGCGGTCGGAGACGCGCTTCGAGGCGCGAAGATGTTCGAGCGGGTGGGTGTGCCGTTGATCGGCGTGGTGGAGAACATGAGCGCCTTCGTCGATCCCGAATCGGGGCGCCGGTTCGAGCTCTTCTCCTCCGGCGGCGGCGCCCGGCTCTCGGCGGAAATCGGCGCGCCTCTCCTCGGCACGGTTCCGCTCCAGCCTGGCCTCGCCGAGCAGGCAGACAGAGGCTCGCCGATTCTCATCGCCGAGCCGGAGAGTCCGGCGGCGGTGAGTCTCCGCGCCATCGCGGAAGATCTGCAGCAGAAGACCGCCCGCCCCGGCGTGTCTCTTCCCATTCTCAGGGGGTAGTCCCTCGGGACACCCAATGGCCCTCGTCACTCTGCTGACCGATTTCGGCACCGCCGATTCGTATGTCGCGGAGGTCAAGGGGGTCATCCTCACGCTCGCTCCCGGTACAACGCTGGTGGACATCACCCACGCCGTCCCGCCGGGCGACATCCGCTCCGGCGCGTACCTCCTCGGCCGAACCTGGCACCGCTTTCCCGCCGGAACCCTGCATCTCGTCGTCGTCGACCCCGGAGTCGGCACCGACCGCCGCGCCGTGGCGCTCACGGCGCAGGGGCATTTCTTCGTCGGGCCCGACAACGGGGTCTTCTCGTCCGTGCTGCACGACACCGAAGTCGAGATCGTCACACTCCCCACGCCGGACAATGCCTCGCCGACCTTCCACGCGCGCGATCTCTTCGCCCCGGTCGCCGCGGCGCTCGCGAACGGGGCGGCCATCGCCTCGCTCGGGTCGCCGCTGACCGACGTGCCACACCGCCTTGCCTACACCGAACCGCGCTACGAGGGCAAGTCGGTCGTGGGCGAAATTCTGTATGTGGATCGATTCGGCACCCTGATCACCAACCTCACACCGGAACTGGTGCCGGGCTATGCGTCCATCGAGGTGGAAGGGCTCGACATCGGCCCATTGCGGCACACCTTCGGAGACGTGCCGACCGGTGGCCTGGTAGCGTATCTCGGCTCCGGCGGCACTGTCGAGCTCGCCGTGAGAGACGGCTCCGCCGCGCGCCGGCTGGGGATGGGGGTGGGAGGGAGGATCAGGGTTCGGCTCGGCTAGCAGCCTCGGCACCGCTGGGACGTCGTCCAAGGCGGGCGAACGCCTGCCGAAAGAATCGCGCGAGACGCCAGATGAGGAGGATCGCCAGGACCACGAGCAGCGCGACCAGACAGGCGGTGATGACCGGATGGCTGGCGGCGAGCCAGGTGAGAGACACGGCGAAGACATCCTCCACGCTGCTCAGCGCCCAGTTGCTGATGGGCTCCGGACTCACGTTGGCCGCGGCACGCGTCGTGGCCTTGGCGCTGTGCGACGTCAGGGCCACGCTCCCCGCAAGCAGCGCAGCGCCCACGCGCCATTCCTCTGGCACGCCCCCTGCGAACGCACTGTACGAGATCAGCGCTGCCGCCGGGGGCCGGATAAAGGTGTGGACCGCGTCCCAGACGCTGTCGACGTACGGAATCTTGTCGGCGACGAATTCGACGACGAAGAGCGCGACTGCGAGGCCGATGACGAGCGGGCTGGCGAGGATCTGGAGCTGGTCGGGGAGGTGGATGAGCCCGAAGCGCTGAAACAGTCCCGCGGCGGCAACCGTGGCGTAAAGATTGAGCCCCGAGGCGAATGACGTGCCGAGTGCGAATCCCAGAGTCTCGAGCGGCGACATGGACTAAAGGTGAACGGGGAACGGGGAAAGGGGAACAGGGAACGGGGAAGGTGAAATGGGAGGGCTTACTTCCCCCTGGCCCCTTCCCATTCGACTCTGACCGCTCCTGCCGCCGTCGACACATTGATGTCGAGATGCCGTGCAGCCTGCTCGTACCCTGGTGAACGGTAGCTGGTGCCCCGGCGGGTCAACCCCTCCGGCTCGAAGCTGCTCAGGAACTTGTCGAGCGAAACACTCACGCCGATCTGCCGGGGCAGCACCAGCGTCACTTCTCCGAGCGCCATCCTCACCTCAACGCGGGAATTCGAGGTCCAGCTTCCGCCGAAATCGAGCCTGACCTTGCCCATTCCACCCTCGAACGCAATCCGGTCGCAGCGGCTGTTGCCCAGGCCGCTCACGGTGAGTGCGGCCGCTCCCGCCCTGAGGTTGGCGGCACTGCATCGGACCCCGTTGGGGCGCGAGAAGCGCACCGTTGCGCGGCTCGCCCCAGCCGAGAGATCGAGATCGGTGACGCGAAGACCGCCGAGATCGAGATCGCCGTCCACCGCCCCGAGCTCCACATCGAGGGACAGCTCGGACCTGGGCGAGAACCCGACGCGCGCCGTCTGACCGAGCTGATTCTGGGAGACGAGACGCACGCCGCCTCCGGACGCCGCGGCAACTCCCAGCACGACATTGCTGCCGGCGGCGTCGTAGTCGCTCAGCGGGACAAAGCGATTTTCATCGTAGGAGACGTCCATCCGGTACAGCTCGTCGGGATTGCCCGGTCCCACGCGCAGGGTGCCGGACGCGTACTCGAGCCGGGCCGTCAGGCCGGTTTCGCCGTGCCATTGCCGGAAGGTGCTGAACGGACGCATCGTCTGCGCTTTGGCGTCGGCCGCACCGACGAGGAGCATTGCGGTGATGAGCCATGCCCGCACGGTCAGAGCCCCCGGGTGGGTGTCCGGGTGCCGGGACGTCGTGCCGCCTGCACGCCGTACTGCGGAGTGGCCCAGAGATATTCGTCGGTCAGCGCCTCGGGGGGAAGCAGCCGGCCCGCAAAGTTCTCCCGAATTCCCGCGCGGCTCAGCAATGCGGCGCCGAAGCCCGCGGTGCCGAGCAGCCAGGTGACGAGGAACGCCACGCCGCGGATCAGGTTGCCGGCCACCGGCACCCAGCCGAACACCGCCCACGCCAGCCAGAACGCAGCGAGCGAGCCGAGACCGATGAGCAGATAGCGATAGCTGTTGGGCGAGCCCATGATCGACCCCAGCGCCATCCGCCTGCGGACGTACGTCTCCCCCATCGCATGCGCCACAGCCAGATACCCACCGAGTACGCCCACCACGACGAGCAACGCGTACACTGCCACGGCGAATGGAAGGAGGAGAATACCGGCGACGCTGAGCACCAGGCCCACCACCAGCATGCCGAACGTGGGGAGGAGGAGAATCTGACCGAGGAGCCCGGTCACGAACGCCCGGCCGAAGGAATGAGAGACCGTATCCGATACCACCTCGAGATTCTGCCGGCCGAAGAGGACGAGTCCAAATCCGAGCACGCCGAGGGTGAGAAACACGCCGGCGACGCCCGCGCTGCGGCGGAAGATCGTTTCAATGGCCGAGGGTGGGGTGACGGCGGCGACGGACGCCACCGGAGCCAGCACGTTGGCCGAAGGCAGCTGGCGCACCTCGCCGCCGATTTCTCCCTTTTCTTCCTTGCTCACCTGGCCCCCGAGCGCCAGAATGTCTCCCACCACCACGCCGCCATCGTGCACGCGGACATCCCCCTCGACGGTGACGAGATTGCCGAGGAGCTGGCCGTAGACGTCGGCGTCGCCGCGGACGACGAGAAGGTGCCCCGTCATCTGTCGGTCGGTGCCCACGGTGAAATTGCCGAGCCGCGCGGTGCCGCCGGGGACGGTCACCCGCATGGTACCATCAGTGGGATGCAGGGCGTCGCGAAGTTTTTCCTCGACTTCGATGGGCTTGCTCAGCTCACCGAGGTTTACCTCGTTGCGTCCCGGTGGCGCCGGGAGGATGGCCTGCGGGGCTGGACGGGGCTGTTGCGCCTGCTGGGGCCGTCCGAGCGTGGAAACGTTGCTGACGAGCCGCCAGAAATCGTGAACGAGCGCCGTGGTGGGTGAGTCGGTCGGGTCGGATGGGGCTGCGTGGGCCGCCACCGGGACGGCGAGGCACAGGGCGGCCACCAGCGAGAGCGCGCGCCTAGATCGCGGCATGGGCCACCTGCGGGTCGGGGGCCGTCAGCAGACGGCGCAGCGCGACGATGCCGGCGATGTACAGCAGCGAGGCGAACGCCGAGAGCGCCCCCCATTGTGCCGGATGGTCGAGCGACGATCGGAGGGTGGTGTACCACGGTTGCTCGATGACGTTGGATGCCACGCTCCTGATGGCGATCCACCCTGCCCGCCACGCCTCCGCCTTGAGCCACGATCCCATGGCCGCCATCGTTTCCTGGTGCCCCAGGCTCCAGACGACGCTCGCCGTCATCGAGCCGAGCACCGCCACGATCAATGTCGCGGCGAGCGCGGTCGTGCGTGGAGTCGCGAAGATGCGGCGGCGAATGCCACCGAGGGAGCGCAGCGCGAAGGGATCGGGCACCGACACCGACTGCATGACCCGGTCGGCAAAGCCGGCGGATGGACTCAGCAACGGAAGCGCCGCGATGAGCGCGACGAGTTCGCCTTCCGCATCGGCCCGCTCGCGGCATTCGGGGCAGCCGGCCAGATGTTCGCGGAGATCCGGGCCGAGCGCGCCGGACATCCACGCATCGAAATCGTCAGAGGTGAGATGCTGCCCGGAATCGGGGTTCATAAGTGGACCCTCCTACGGTCGGTTTCCATCGAAGGTTTCATTCTTTCAGATGGGCCAGCGCGAGTCGTAGCTCGTTGCGGGCCCTGTGGATGTACGTCTTCACCGTGCCGAGCGGCAGATTGAGCATTTCGGCGATCTCCTCGTATGCCCGTCCCTCGACGTGGCGGAGGAGAATGCACGACCGATACTCGGGCCGAAGTCGCCCGATCGCGGCCTCGATGGCGCCGCCGAGCTCCCGCGCTTCGACGGCATCGAGCGGGGATTCCTGCCTCGCGCCGATCTGCAGCGCCGTGGCCCGCATCGCCTCCGGCGTCTCGGCGTGAGGGGATCCGTCGAGCGAGAGGGTGTCGAGCTCGCGCCGGCGCAGGTGATCGATCGCGGCGTTGTTGGCGATCTTGAAGATCCAGGAGGAGAACTTGAACTCGGGACGGTAGGACTCGATGGCGTTGAGCGCCTTGACGAACGTCTCCTGCGACAGGTCTTCCGCCAGCTCGCGGTCGCGCACCATTCGGAAGAGCAGCGCGAAGATCGGCCGCTCGTAGCGCCGGATCAGCTCCCGATAGGCCGCCTCGCGCCCTGCGCGCGCGAGCAGCACCACCTGCTGGTCGGTGAGTGCCGCGAGCTCGGACGGGCTACCCACCCAGTGTCCGCCTTGCCAAGGGTCTCGCCGCGGGACTACATTGAGCTCCTATGTTAGCCTCGGATCGTGAGTTACCCATCGCTGGCGGTCCAGAAAAGCGGGCATATGTCCGCGACGTCTTCACCGCGATTGCGCCGACCTACGACCGTCTCAATCACATCATCAGCCTGCGATTCGATCGTCGCTGGCGTCGATATGCTGTCGGCAGGCTGGATTGGGAACGGGTGCCGGAGGGAATCTATCTCGACCTCTGCGCCGGCACCCTCGATTTTGCCGCCGCGCTTGCGGGCCAACCCGGCTTCCGGGGCCGCATCGTGGGCGCGGACTTCGTCCGCGCGATGCTGGCCCTCGGGCGCAACAAGGCAGCCCGGCTCGAGCCGGTCGTGGCCGACGCCCTCGATCTGCCTTTTCCCACAGGGGCCTTCGATGGGGCGATGGTAGGATGGGGATTCCGGAACCTGGTGGACCTCGATGCCGGTCTCGCCGAAGCGGCGCGCGTCCTCCGGCCCGGCGCCAGGCTGGTGATCCTCGAAATGACGCTCCCGCCGCAGCGCCACTTCCGACGGGTCTACCAATTCTATTTCCGGCGTGTCATGCCATGGATCGGTCGCCTGATTTCCAAACATACGACGGCCTATAACTGGTTACCAGAGTCCACCCAGTCGTTCCCCGCGCCGGCGGCGCTCGCCGAGCGCATGGCGGGCAACGGCTTCGGCGACCTGTCGTACCGGCTCTTCATGGGCGGGGTGTGCGCCATGCATGTGGGGATACGGCGGGGAACGGGGAGCGGGGAACGGGGAACGGGTGAGCATGCCGCTCGATAATCTGCGGCATTTCATCGCGGCCATCGACGCCATTGGCGAGCTCACACGCGTCTCGCATCCGGTGCGCGCGCGTCTCGAGATCGCGGAGATCGCCGATCGCTGCATGAAGAGTCCCGGCGGCGGACCCGCCCTGCTGTTCGAGCACGTCGTGCTGGACGATGGCAGGCGAAGCTCGCAACCGGTGGCGATCAACCTGTACGGCTCGATGCGGCGGATGTGCCTGGCACTCGGCGTAGAGAATCTCGACGCGATCGGCGACCGGATCGCCGAGATGCTCGAGCTCAAGGTGCCCGACGGCCTCCTCGGCAAGCTGGCCCTCCTGCCCAGGCTGGCGGAGATGGGAAGATTCCCGCCCAGAGTGAAAAGCGGGCGGCCGCCCTGCCAGGAGGTCATCCTGCGCGGCCACGCAGTGGACCTCGAGCAGATCCCGTTCCTCACCACGTGGCCCGGCGACGGCGGGCGCTACATCACTCTGCCGATGGTGATCACGACCGACCCGGTTCGCCAGATCCGCAATGTCGGCATGTACCGCGTCCAGGTCCTCGGTCGCGATACGCTGGCGATGCACTGGCAGCGTCACAAGGTGGGCGCCGCGCACTGGCGCGAGATGGCGGCCCGCGGCGAGCGGATGCCGGTCGTCATCGCGATCGGCGGCGACCCGGCCAGCATCTACTCCGCGAGCGCGCCGCTTCCGCCGACCATCGACGAATTCCTCTTCGCCGGATTCCTTCGTCGCACGCCGGTCGAGCTGGCGCGGGCCGTCACCTGCGCGCTCGACGTGCCCGCCGAGGCCGAGCTCGTGCTCGAAGGCTTCATCGATCCGGCGGAGCCGCTGGTGCTCGAGGGGCCGTTCGGCGATCACACCGGCTTCTACTCCCTCGCGGATTACTACCCGCGCGTGCACGTCACCGCCATGACCGCCCGCCGCGATCCGATCTATCCCGCCACGCTGGTGGGCCGGCCGCCGATGGAGGATTACTACCTCGGCCACGCGACGGAGCGAATCTTCCTCCCGCTGCTCAAGCTCACCGTCCCGGAAATCGTGGACTACCACATGCCGGCGGCGGGGATCTTCCATAACCTCGTCTTCGTCTCCATTGACAAGCAGTACCCCGGCCAGGCCTACAAGGTGATGAATGCCCTGTGGGGACAGGGGCTCATGTCGCTGGCCAAGGTGCTCGTGGTGGTGGACAAGCACGTGAACGTGCGCGATCCCGACGAGGCGTGGTGGGTGGCGCTCAACAACATCGATCCCGAGCGGGACGTGCGGTTCACCATGGGGCCGGTGGACGTGCTCGACCATGCGAGCCGGGGCTTTACCTTCGGCAGCAAGATGGGCATCGATGCGACGCGGAAGTGGAAGGAGGAGGGGTTCGATCGGGAGTGGCCCGGCCTCATCGAAATGGACACGGAGACGAAACGGCGCGTGGACGAGATGTGGACGAGCCTCGGGATCCGGCTGTGACCGGCGGCATGCGCGAGGGCCAGACCTTCGCCGGCGAATCGCTGCTGGTGCGATACGTCAATCTCGTCAAACTCCCGCACACCCTCTTCGCGCTCCCCTTCGCGCTCCTCGGCGTCCTCGCCGCCTCGCGCGTGGCCTCCGTCAGCGCGAAGATGGTGGCGCTCGTGGTGGTGGCGTTCTCGGCCGCACGATGGGCGGCCATGGCGTTCAATCGCATCGCCGATCGCGCGTATGACGCGTTGAATCCGCGCACCATGAATCGCGAGCTGCCGCGCGGTACCCTCTCCCCGAGGCAGGCCTGGGCGTCGGTGGTGGTGGCCGGGGCGATCTTCGTGCTTGTCGCCGCGCTGCTCAATCCCCTTTGCCTGCTCCTGAGCCCGATCGCGCTCGTCTGGGTGCTCACGTACAGCCTGTCGAAGCGGTTCACCTGGTGGCCGCATCTGTGGCTCGGCATGAGCCTCGCCATCGCTCCGGTGGGAGGCTACCTCGCCGTCACGGGACGCTGGAGTGAGCCCCCCTGGCTCCTGCTCGCGGTCAGCGGCGCCGTCGCGACGTGGGTGGCCGGCTTCGACATCTTCTACGCGCTGCCGGACTCGCGCTTCGATCGCGACAACGGCCTCCGGAGCGCGGTCGTCCGGCTCGGTGAGTCGCACGCGATACTGCTGGCGAAGGCGCTCCACGCGGTGACCATCCCGGCGCTCGCGATCTTTGGCTACGGCGCGGGCTTCGGACCCTGGTACTACGCCGGGCTCGTCGTGGCCGCCGTCATTCTGGCGTACGAGCACCACCTGGTCCGGCCGGGCGATCTCTCGAGACTCGATGCGGCCTTCTTCACCATGAATGGCGTCATGTCGGTCACCGTGTTCGCCTTCGCGCTCATCGACCGGACGCTCGGATGACGGACACCTCGCGGCACCCGATCGTCTTCGCACTCACCGGTGCCTCGGGTGCTCCGTACGCGGTGCGCCTTCTCGAGGTCCTGGCATCGAATCACATTCCGGTGTGGCTTATCCCTTCGAGCCACGGCATGCGGCTTCTCCTCGAGGAGTGCGAAATCGATTCGGTGGACGCCCTTCGACAGGCAACGGGGGGAGACTGGTCCTCGGTCACCGTCTTCCCCGACGACGATCGTGGCGCACTGCCGGCCTCCGGCTCCCGGCGCACGAGTGGCATGGTCATCTGCCCCTGCTCGATGGGCACGGTGGCGGCGATCGCCGGGGGTACGAGCAGATCGCTGGTGGAGCGCGCGGCCGACGTGACCCTCAAGGAACGCCGCCGCCTCATTCTCGTTCCTCGTGAGACGCCGCTCTCCCTGGTTCATCTTCGCAATCTGGTGGCCGTCACCGAAGCCGGCGCGCTGATCATTCCGGCGGCACCGGGCTTTTACCATCGGCCCACCCAGGTAGCCGAGCTGGTGGATTTCATCGTGCAGCGAATTCTCGACCACCTGGACATCGACCTCTCGATCGCGCGCCGCTGGGGCGGCGATCCGGCCTGAGCGCCATTCCGTGCGACTCGGCGTCATCTCCGATACACACGGCCTGCTGAGGCCGCAGGTGTTCGACGTGTTCAGCGGGGTGGACCACATTCTTCACGCGGGGGATGTCGGGCCCGCTTCATTGCTCGCCGAGCTCGAGGCGATCGCGCCGGTGACCGCGGTGTATGGCAACACCGATGGCTGGGAGCTGCGGGATCGCCTGCCGCAGGTTGCCGCGATCGAGCTCGACGGCTTCAACATCGTTGTCACCCACGGCGACCAGTTCGGATCACCCGATCCCGAACAGCTCCACGACGCCTTTCCCGATGCCGAAATCCTGGTCTTCGGTCATACCCACCGACCGCTGCTGACGCTGGTGGATGTCGTGGTGACGGTGATGAATCCGGGAGGGGCGGGTGCGCGGCGGTTCAATCTTCCCCCGTCGGCGGGAATCCTGGAGCTGGAGCCCGGGATCCCGCCCAGGGGGCGGCTACTGGCTATTGGCAACTAGCCAAACAGCCAATAGCCAATAGCCAATACATGATGGCCCTCAAAATCCCAATCTGAGCCCTGCGCTCAGCGCCCAGTTGTGCGTTGTCTTCGTCGCCAGATCGATTCCTGTCGCCTCACGCGCGTCGAACTTCCCGATGTAATCCTTGGCCATCAACTGTAATCCGAGCCGCGGTGCGATCGCGATGTCCGCGCCCGCGCCGAGGTGGTAGGCGACATTGGTCGCGTGGGTGCCCACCGGGCCCACCGAGAACGACTGGCGGATGGCCCCTGCGCCTCCTTGAACGAACGGGCTGATCGGCAAGGCGCCGCCCGTGGGGACGCGCAGCCGGAGCGCCGCATCGTACAGCAGGACCGAACCCTGGCCCACAGAAATGCCGCCGAGAATCGGCGCGCCGATCTGAAGATCGGGCTGCGAGTAGGCGAGGTTGCCGACGAGGGCGAGCGAACGGGAAAGACCGAGGCTCACCTCGCCACCGTACACGGCGGAGCCCGCGTTCCGAAGGCTGGTGCCGAGCGGACCGTTCGTGATGTTCCCGAACTTCATGTAGCCGGCGTAGGGAGTGATCTGAATGGAGCCTGCGGTGGCGCGCTGGGCCTCGAGCGGCGCCGTGAGGCAGAGGCCGGCCGTGATGCCGGCCATCGCGATCTCTTTGAACATGTGGACCTCCAACCTGCTCGATGGGTTCCTCAGGCGCGCGGAATGCGCACGAGCCCTCTCTTCAGGCAGGTGCGGTGCCAGACATTGCAGTTGTGGAAGGGTTTGGTACGGAAGGACCTGCGAATTGTGACGTGTGACCCGCGGCTCCGAGTGTCCTCCTCGCAGTACACTGTGCTCAGTTCAGCCAGTCCCCATAGGGGGTTGCCCGTCTCAGTGCGTCGGGGTGCGCGCGAAACCACCCGGTCAGGAGCAGGATCTCGTCGATGTACTCCAGCGGCAGCGGTCCGCTCGACGCGTCGGGACGCTCGGCTTCCTCGGCCACGACTGCGCGAAAGGCCTCGCGCTCGATGGGTGTGGAGGGGTAGGGGAATGAGGCTCGAACGACGCCCTGACGAATCAGGTAGACGCGGTCGTCCCCGAACGTCCCCGGGTCGCGATAGACGAAGGTGAGCAGGTCGCGCGCGGTACGCGCGCGGCTCGTGGCGGCCAGAAGCCACTCGAGCTGCTCGAACCGTTCCCGCCAGCGTACGGCCAGCTCAAACTGCCCCGCGGCCGAAGCCTCCTGCATGGACTGGATGACCCGGTCGAGCGGCTGGAGGGTGCGTCCCTCGAGGAACGCCGCCGCCGTCTCTACTCGCCGCCGGTACTCCAGCTCGCCCACGAATCCCGCGCACGGCCCGGTGCAGAAGCCGAATTCGTACCTGAGGCAACCCGCCTGGCGCCCGAGCTCGAAGAGATCCCCCTGGCCGGCAAAGATGGTGGGCATCCGCGCCGCGCAATCGCGGAGCCCAAGGAGGTCGTTGAGCGTGCGGACGGCTTCATTGGTTCGTGCCAGGGAGCGATACGGGCCGTAGCATCCGGCGTCATCCCGTGAGGCGCTGCTCCCCGCGTACACGCGCGGCGCCGGCTCATTCGAGATCTTGATGAGCACCGAGCGGCGCGTCATGTTGCCGCGATGATTGAAATGCGGACGGTATTGCCGGATCTGCCGCAGCTCGTTCAGGCAGGCCGCGAACTCACTCGGCACATAGTCCCACGTGATGCTCGATGCCGCATGGAGAATCCGCGCTGCCTTGTCGTCGGGATAGACCGCGCGGAAGTAGCAGAGCAGCCGTGTGCGGAGCCGCTTGGCTTTTCCGACGTAGAGAATCCTTCCCGTCGAGTCGAGCATCCGGTACACCGCCGGCCGGTTCTCCGCCAGCGCACGTACGCGAGTCCGAAGCTCGTCGAGGTTGCCCGCGGGGAGGGGAACCGCGTGCTGCGACCGCCGCGGACTCATCGCTGGCACCGGTAGCAGAAAACGGTAATGCGGCCGTCGATCTCGTGCGTCCCAACCAGCGTCGTCCCGCACTGGACGCATGGCTCCCCTTCGCGCTCGTACACCAACAGCTCGAGCTGGAAGTTCCCCGGCAGACCGGTGCCCGTGCGGTAGTCGCGCACCGTGCTGCCCTTCGAGCGGATCGCAGCGGTCAGGATCCGGCGTATCTCCGCGTGCAGGCGGACGTGTTCGTCGGCCGTGAGCGTGTTTGCGGGCTTCGACGGGTCGATCCCCGCGGTGAAGAGCGCTTCGTTCGCATAGATGTTGCCGACGCCCGCGAGATAGCGCTGGTCCATGATGACCTTCTTGATCGCCTGCCTCGAGCCCGCAAGCATGGCACCGAGCATGGCAGGCGTGAAGTCCGGTTCGAGGGGCTCGGGGCCGATCGCAGCCGTGTACGCTTCCCACCCGCGCGCATCGAGCAGCAGCAGCGTGCCCAGTCGCCGGACGTCGTCATAAACGAGCTCGCGGCCGTCGTCCAGGGGGGCTCTGAGCACGGCGTAGCGCGATTCTTCGGGAGGGAGCGGGACGTCGTGCACGACGAGCGAACCCGTCATTCCCGGTTGGACGACAAGACGCTGTGCGCCGAGATCGATGACCGCGTGCTTGGCTCGGCGGAAGACATCTACCACCCTGGCGCCGGTGAGTTGTCGCAGGAGCCGTCGCCGGGTGACGCCGCGGAGCACGTCGTCGTGACTCAATGAGACGCGCCCGAATCGGCGGCCGAGCAGGGAGGGACGGATGTCGCGGACGATGGTTTCGACTTCGGGGAGCTCTGGCATCGCGCCGGAATCTACACGCCCGCGCGCTCCGCCTCGCGCCATCCGATGTCGCGGCGGAACACCTTGCCTTCGAACCCGATCGCCTCGGCTCCCTCGCGGCTTCGCCGCTGGGCGTCGGCGAATTCCGGCGCAACGGCTGTCACGTTGAGCACCCTGCCACCGCTGGCTCTGAGGACGCCGCCGGCATCCCGAACAGTGCCGGCATGGAAGACGGTGACGCCATCCGGAAGCCTCGGCGGAATGACGATGGAGGCGCCGGGTGTGGGGTGGTCGGGGTAGCCACTCGAGGCGAGCACGGTCGTCACCGATGCCTCCGCCCGCTGCCGGATGGGAGACACACCCTCTCCGTGCGCCACTTTCCAGAAGCAATCGGTGAGTCCCTCAGCGACCAGAGGCAGCACCACCTGGGTCTCGGGGTCGCCGAGGCGGCAGTTGAACTCGACCACCCACGGCGTGCCCGCATTGTCCACCATCAGCCCCGCATACAGCACCCCCCTGAACGGCGCGCCCTGTCGTTTCATTTCCTCCAGCGCCGGTCCGAGCACCTCCCGCTCCACGCGGCCGAGCAGAGTCGGCGTTACCACCGACACCGGGCTATAGGCGCCCATGCCGCCGGTATTGGGCCCCGTATCGCCTTCGAGCAGTCGCTTGTGGTCCTGCGATACCGGCAACAGGACGAAGTCGTCGCCATCGGTGATCGCCAGGACGGAGATCTCTTCGCCCTGAAGAAATGACTCGACGATGATCGTCCGTCCCGCCTCGCCGAATCGTCCCTCGCCGAGCATGGCGCGGACGGCGCTCGCCGCGTCAGACCGGGTCGGGCACACGATGGCGCCCTTGCCGGCAGCGAGACCGGACGCCTTGACCACCAGCGGCTCCGGGTGGCGGTCGACGTATGCGAGCGCCGGGGAGAGATCGTGGAAGGTTTCGCTTGCGGCGGTGGGAATCCGTGCGGCGGCCATCACGTCCTTCGCGAAGGCCTTCGACGCTTCGATTTGTGCGGCCGCCATTCCCGGCCCGAAGGCGGCGCGTCCCTCCGCCCGGAGCCGGTCGGCGAGGCCGAGTGCGAGCGGCCCCTCGGGTCCGATCACGGTCAGGTCGATGCCGTGCATGTCGGCCGCGTCGGCGAGGCGATCGATGTCGTCGGGAGGAATCGGAAGATTGGTGGCCAGCTCGGCGGTACCGGGATTGCCAGGAGCGCAGTAGAGATCGGCGTCGGGGTTTTCGCGGCGGAGGGCCCAGCAGAGTGCGTGTTCGCGACCCCCGCCGCCGACGACCAGTATCCTCACGAAGACTGCTTCTGCGCGTTGCGGAACGCTTCCCGGGCCCGCTCGGCCGCGCGTCTGGCCGCCTCCGCCATGTGGGTCGCGATCTCACGGGCTTCGCCGGCGTAATAACTGCCGGCCGCGCCCACGTCGTCGCGGAGCGACCGGTCGCTGGCCTCCGAGCCGCGACGGACGTATTCGCCTCGCAGGATCCGGTCGTATTCGCCTGACGTCACCCACCGCTGCAGCTCCGCCGCCCGCACCGTATGCATCGGGTGTGTGAGCGCCAGCGTGCTGAGCAGCTTGTACACGATGTCGAGCCCCTCACCGGAGGAGGCGTACTCGTGGGCCTGCTCCATGAACGCCTCCACGTTGAGCGCCCCACCGAAGGCTTCTCCACGCCCGCCACCGGCCATTTTCATGTCCAGGCGCTGAGCGGCGATCACGTCCTGCCCGCCGACGAGGCCGGCGCGATCGGCGGACAGCTCCGACTTGCGGGACCACTCGAGGAAGGCGAGCCGAATCGGCAGCACCGCCAGTCCGGCGAGCGCGGGCAACGCGCCGAGGCTGATCAGCGCGAGGACGGCGGCGATCGTCCGGTAGAGGGCGTGCCCGCTCATCACATGTCCGAGCTCGTGGGCGAGCAGCACGCGAAGCTCGTCGTCATCCAGCAACTCGATCGCGGCCGAATGGATGACGATAAACGGCTGATCGATGCCGTAGGCCCCGGCGTTGAAAAATGGCGTCTGTGAAACGTAGAGCTCGGGGACGGCAGGCCAGTCGAACGTGGTGACGGCTTCGTTGTGCATGTGCCAGAGCCGGGGGAACTGCGCGGGCCCGAGGCGCACCGCGTTGCCCTGGAAGAGGAGTCGCACGCCGCGCTCGCCGCCAAGGAAGGCCAGGACCTTCCGGATGACGTCTTCAATTCCAGGAATGGTGCGCAGCGCCTGGAGGGCGGCGCGATCGGCGGGGTGCTCCCACGACACGGCGGAAATTTCGGGAAACATCTGCCGCGGACGGGGTGCGGGCAGGGAGGTCGTCATTGGTCGGCTCGAGGTTGGTGACACCCCACCTACGGCGGGGCTACTGGCTTGTTTCACTCTGTGACGCCGCAAACGCCTGATCGAGGTCGGCGAGGAGATCATCCGAGTCCTCCACTCCGCAACTCAGTCGCACCAGGCTGTCGGTCAAACCCATCGCCTGCCGCATCACCGGCGGCACCGACGCGTGGGTCATGGTGGCGGGGTGGCCCACGAGGCTTTCGACGCCTCCCAGCGACTCGGCGAGTGCGAAGATCGTGGTGGACTCCACGAAGCGCCGCGCCATGGCGGCGTCGCCGAGATCGAAGGAGATCATGCCGCCAAAGCCGGTCATCTGGCGGCAGGCGAGGTCGTGCTGGGGATGGGAGGTCAGGCCCGGATAGTACAGTTTCCGCACCTCCCGGCGCTGCGCCAGCCAGGCAGCCACGGCGCGTCCGTTTGCGTCATGCTGACGCATGCGGAGCGGGAGCGTCTTGATCCCCCTCAATGCGAGCCAGCAGTCCATCGGCCCCGGCACCCCGCCCGCCGCGTTCTGAATGAAGCCCAGCCGTTCGGCAAGATCGTCCCGCGTGGTCACCAGCACGCCGCCCACCATGTCACTGTGACCGTTCAGGTACTTCGTGGTCGAGTGGAGCACGATGTCGGCCCCCGACTCGAGCGGGCGCTGGAAAAAGGGCGTCGCGAAGGTGTTGTCGACGACGTAGAGGTAGCCCCGGCTCTGGGTCAGGTCTCCCACGGCCGCCAGGTCGACGAGGTTCATCATCGGATTGGTGGGCGTTTCGCAGTAGATGAGGCGCGTCGCGGACGTGACCGCACGGTCGACGTTCGCCGGGTCCCGCATGTCCACGAAGGTGAAGCGCACCCCGAATTCGGTGTACACCCGTTCCATCAGCCGATGAGTGCCGCCGTACACGTTATCGCCGCACACCACATGGTCGCCCGAACGGAGCAGCTTGAGCACGGCGTCGAGCGCCGCCAGCCCCGAGCCGAAGGCAAAGCCATGCTCCCCGCCCTCGAGGCTCGCCACGTTGCGTTCCAGCGCCTCGCGGGTGGGGTTCTGGGTACGCGCGTACTCGTAGCCTTTATGCCGCCCCAGCCCCTGCTGCACGTAGGTGGAGGTCTGATAGATCGGGGTCATGACCGCGCCCGAGAGCGGTTCGTCGACTTGTCCGGCGTGAACCGACCGGGTGGCGAAGTGGTAATCGTGATCGTGTGGCAGGATCCGCGTCATGGAGGCCGTGTCGAGTGGAGGTGAAAGAAGCGTAATGGCGCGAGCGGTTCGGTTGAAGAGGGGGGCCGTTCACGGTTACCTTCGAGCCGTGAGCAATCCTCAATCCGGCAGCATGACGGCCCGCTGCCTCGTGGTCGATGACGACGATCAGGTGCGGGGCACCCTGGCGCGCCTGATCGAGGCGCACGGCCTGTCGGTCGCACAGGCCGGCTCGGGTCCGGAAGCGCTGGCGTACCTCCGGCTCCACGGAGAAGTCCCGCTGTGCGTCTCCGACATCAATATGCCGGACATGAGTGGCGTCGCCTTCCTCAGGGAGGCGCTGAGTCTCTACCCCGAGATGGCCGTCATCATGCTCACCGGGGTGTCCGAGGTGTCCACCGCGGTCGAGTGCCTGCGGATCGGCGCGCTGGATTATCTCTCCAAGCCTGTTCTTGCCGAAGAGGTGTGGGCCCGCCTCGACAAGGCGCTGGAAAAGCGCGATCTCGTCCTCAAGAATCGTTTCTACCAGGCCAACCTCGAGAGCCGGGTCCGGGAGCTCGACCGGCTCAACAAGCAATCGCTGATCAATGGCGTGCAGACGCTCGTTCATGCGCTCGAAGCCAAGGACGCGTATACGAGCGGGCACTCCGCCCGGGTGGCCCGCTATGCCGTGAAGACGGCAGTACAACTGGGCTACACCGGCGCGCGGCTCGAGCACCTCAGGCTGGGCGGCGAGCTCCACGACATCGGCAAGATCGGCACGCGCGAGGACATCCTCAACAAGCCCGGGCCGCTCACCGTCGAGGAGTTCGACCACATCAAGGAGCACTCGGCGCTCGGCGAGCGCATCCTCGCTCCCTTTCTCTTCGAGTCTCCGGTCGTCCTGTCCATCGTCCGTTCGCATCACGAACGGGTGGACGGCACCGGCTTCCCGGACAAGCTCGTGGGGGACGCGATCCCGGCGGAGGCCCGCATCGTCGCGGTGGTGGACGCCTTCGACGCCATGACGACCAACCGGGCCTATCGCCCCTCCCGCGCCCCGTCGGACGCCGTGGAGGAGCTTCGGCGCTGCGCGGGTGCCCACTTCGATGCGCAGGTCGTGGAGGCCTTTCTCCGAGCCTTCAGCGACGTCTCAGCCCTCCCCATCTCCATCTGACCGCCGTTCCGGCACCGGTCCCGATGTCCGATACACTCATGATCAGCGTTTCGGGAATGCGCGGACACGTGGGAACCGATCTCACCCCCGAGCTTGTCGCCAGGTACGCCGCGGCCTTCGGTGCCTGGGTGCGCGAGTCTCCCTCCGCCGCGGCGGGGGGCAGGGCGGCGGTTGTGCTCGGCCGGGACAGCCGGACGAGTGGCCCGATGTTCACCCGCGCGGCGACTTCAGGACTCATGTCGGTGGGTGTCGATGCCATCGAGCTCGGGATGGTGCCGACGCCGACGGTCCAGATGGCGGTGGAGCATCATCGTGCCGGGGGCGGCCTCATTCTGACCGCCAGCCACAATCCGATCGAATGGAACGCGCTCAAGTTCGTCGGCCCCGACGGGATCTTTCTCGACGCGGAATCGGGGGGAAGGGTGAGGGCACTCGCCGAACAGGGCCCGGCGAGGATGGGGTGGGAGGGACTGGGCGAGGTGCGGGAGGATGGGGACGCGATCGCCCGCCACCTCGATGCCATTCTGGCGCTGTCAATGATAGATGTCACAGCGATTCGGCTGCGGCGATTCCATGTTGCGCTGGATTGTGTCCGGGGCGCCGGCGCCCCGGCAATGCTTCCCCTGCTCGAGCGACTTGGCTGCCGGGTGAGTGGAATCAATCTCGAGCCCGATGGCCGCTTTCCCCGTGCGCCGGAGCCGATACCCGAGAACCTCACGGAGCTCGGACGTGTCGTTGTGGATTCCGGCGCGTCAATCGGACTCGCGGTCGATCCCGATGTTGATCGGCTTGCCCTCGTGGACGGAAAAGGCAGGGCGATCGGTGAGGATTACACGCTGGCCTTTGCGATCCGCTCGGTGTTGGATGGGCGCATCGCAAAGGCAAAGGACCAGACCGTCGTCGTGAACCTTTCGACCAGTCTGGTGGTTGAGGATGCTGCGAGGAGCATGGGGGCCACGCTCGTTCGCGTGCCGGTGGGCGAAGCGAACGTGGCCAGAGCGATTCGGGATCGTGGCGCCGTCATCGGTGGGGAGGGTAACGGGGGTGTCATGTTTCCCGCGCTTCACACCGGCCGCGATGCCCCCCTGGGAGTGGCCTTGATTTTGCATCTCCTTGCCACGACTGGGGTAACAGTATCGCAGCTTGTTGCATCGGCGCCCCGGTACACCATCGTCAAAGCGAAGGGTCCCCGCGGTCCAGAGCTCCGGCCGATGTACGATCGACTGAGGCAGCGTTTTCCGGACGCGGAAGCAGACGAGAGCGATGGATTGAGGCTCTCGTGGGGTGACCGCTGGCTCCATGTCCGGCCGTCCGGCACCGAGCCGATCGTCCGATTGATCGCTGAAGCTCCGTCCGCCGCGGACGCCGAAGGTCTGGTGACGTCGGCTCGAGAACTCCTGCATTGAGGCGCGTGCGATGTGTGGCATCGTCGGCTATATCGGACCACGGCAGGCCTCCGGACTGATCATCGAGGGGCTCAGACGCCTCGAGTACCGCGGATACGACTCGGCCGGAATCGCGGTGATCAACGGCGCCGGGCTCAAGATCACGAAGGCCGCTGGCAAGCTCTCGGTGCTCGAGCAGGAGCTCAAGGACAGGATGCCGTCGGGCACGATCGGCATCGGTCACACCCGGTGGGCGACGCACGGCGCGCCGACGTCCATCAACGCCCATCCGCACACCGACCAGTCGGGCCGCATCGCCCTCATTCACAACGGCATCATCGAGAACTCCGGCGCCATCCGGAAGGCACTCGAGCAGCGCGGCCACACCTTCAAGTCGGAAACCGATTCCGAGGTCCTTGCCCACCTGGTGGGTGAGTTCTACCAGGGCAACCTCGAGGAGGCACTGGCGGCCGCGCTCAGAGACGTCGACGGCGCCTATGGCCTCGCGCTCATCTCCGCCGACGAGCCGGGCGTGCTGGTGGCGGCTCGAAAGGGCTCGCCGCTCCTGGTAGGGGTGGGAGAGAACGAGTTCTTCGTTGCGTCCGACGCCTCACCCCTGCTCCAGCACACCCGCTCCGTGGTCTATCTCGATGACGGCGAGCTGGCGGTGCTCAACCGCGACGGCTACCGCGTCCGCAATCTGGAAACGACCCGAATCAGCAAGCCGGTGAACCAGATCGACTGGGACATGGCCATGGTGGAGCGCAACGGCTACGCGCACTTCATGCTCAAGGAAATCTGCGAGCAGCCGGAAAGCCTCTGCAACACGCTCAGAGGCCACCTGCTCGACGATGAGGGCACCGCGCGCGTCACCGGACTCAACCTGACCGACGAGCAGCTCAAGGGCGTCGAGCGCATCGTCATCACCGCGTGTGGCACCTCCTGGCACTCGGCGCTCATCGGCGAGTACATGCTCGAGGAGATGGCCCGCGTCCCGG
>JBDTTA010000012.1:0-24474 GCA_039930845.1 Gemmatimonadales bacterium | reverse complement strand
TGCCGTGCATCAGCCGGTCGGCGCGCACGACGTCTCCCCCGAAGGCCTCACCAATGGCCTGGTGGCCGAGACAGACGCCGAGCACCGGGACGCCGCGCCGGGCCGCCTCGCGGACGAGGGGGACCGACACGCCGGCCTCACGCGGGGTACAGGGACCAGGCGATATGATGATGGCGATGGGGCGAAGGGCGAGCAGCTCATCCACGCGGGCGGCATCGTTCCGGTAAACCACCGGATCGGCGCCCAGCTCGCCGGCGTACTGGACGAGATTGTAGGTGAAGCTGTCGTAGTTATCGAGGACGAGAAGCATTCTCCTTCAAGTTAGCGGCCCGCAGTGAGTCCGCCAATCGGAGCGCTCCCAGCTTCACCGAGTCCGCGCGGCGCCGGCCGACCACCCGAAGCGACTCGGCGAAGCTGGAGTTTGGCGCACCGAGGGAGTCCATCTTGCGCTCCTGCGCCGCGGCGATAGAGTCCCCCATCGCCTCCAGGGAATCGCTGAGCGACTCCATTGCGCCCGCGATCGAGTCGGAAACGTCGGTCGAGTCGCTGAAGTACGTGCCGCGCTGCAGATCGGCCACCATTTCCTGAGGGAGATACAGCGGCAGCTCCACATTGCCGGGCTGCAGCACCGCGCGTCCGAACTCCACAAAGGTGGAATCGGCCGCACCTTCGGCAAGGCACCGGAACAAGCCCTCCCGGTCGGCCGAGGCGTTGACGTGGACTCCGCGGCCGTTGTGGTGCGTAGCCTCCAGATTGGCGGCCAGCCGGCAACCGCTCAATCCCTGCGCGACCAGTGAGTCGTCGAGTTTCACCTCGATCATCACCGAGGCGATATTCTTCGGCGCGGTGCGCTCGAGCACCAGGCGGTCGAGGGTGCCCAACTTGTTGCCGCCGATTTCGAAGGGGATGATCGCGAGCGGAATGCTGAGGGGGCCGCTCCCGCTGACCACGTCCTTCACCTTGCCCATGCCGTGCCGCACGAGGGTCACCCCGATCATGCCCAGGGCGAAGACGACGAGCGCCCCGACCAGGATCCTTACCCAGTAGTTTCGCATACGCTCACTCCGAGTGTGCCGGCAGGGAATTGCCGCCAGACCTAATATGTTCCAAGGAGAGACGTTCTGGAACCGGCTAAAGTTTCGATCGAGGTCGACGGCCTCGAAAAGCTGTACGGAGACTTCGCGGCAGTCCAGGGCCTCTCCTTTCGGGTGGACCCGGGCGAGGTGCTGGGACTCGTGGGTCCCAACGGCGCGGGGAAGACGACCACCATCCGGAGTGTGGCCGGAATTCTCCGTCCGACCGCGGGGCGCGTCACCATCGGCGGGCACGATATGGCGACCGACCCGGTGGCGGCCAAATCACTTCTCGCCCTCGTGCCCGACGAGCCCCACCTGTTCGAATATCTGACCGTGGAGGAGCACCTTCGCTTCGTCGGGCGGCTCTATCAGGTGCCGGACACCGAAGCACAGATTCCAGTCCTTCTCGATGAGGTCGAGCTCGCGGGGAAGCGGATGGCACTGCCGGGAGAGCTTTCCCGGGGGATGAAGCAGAAATTGCTGATCGCCTGCGGGCTGCTCCACCGTCCCGGCGCCTTGCTCCTGGACGAACCGCTCACCGGCCTCGATCCCGTGGGCATCCGGCGCATGAAGGCGACAATCGTCGCGCGCGCGGAGGCCGGTACCGCGGTCATCCTCAGCTCACACCTGCTCCACCTGGTAGAGGAGGTCTGTACCCGGCTGCTCATCCTGAATGCCGGGCGCGCGCTGGCCTTCGGCACGATCGCCGAGATCCGTGCTGCCAGGCCCGACCTGGCTGGCCGGACGCTGGAAGAACTCTTCGTCAGTCTGATCGGGGCCGATAGCCCCAACTCCGAATGATCGGAGTATTGCTCTATCTGACCGGGCGCTCCGCCCGGAACCGCCTCCTCCGTCAGCTCCGCCGGCTCCGCACTCCCCGCTACCTGATCGCGCTGCTTCTCGGACTGCTCTACCTCTACGCCATCGCCGAGCAACAGCGCTCCGCCCGCAGCGGCGCCGACCCGTCCGCCGCGCAGTGGGTCCACCTCCTCGCCATGCTCGGTGTCGTCGGCGCGGTTATGTGGGCCTGGCTGTTCGGCTCGGAGCGACGAGCGCTCGTCTTCTCGCCGGCCGACGTCACGTTCCTCTTTGCCGGACCCGTCACGCGCCGCTGGCTGATTCAATACAAGCTGCTCCGCTCCCAGCTTCCGGTGCTCCTCAACGTCCTGCTCTGGACGCTCCTGCTCTCCCGCGAGCAGTTCGGCGCGTCGGCCTGGTTCAGGGCGCTCTCCCTCTGGGTGCTGGTTTCGACGCTCTCGCTCCACCGTCTCGGCGCCTCCTTCGTCCGGAGCGCGGTCGTGGAGCATGGAAGGGCCGGTTTGCGGAGACGCGCCGGTTCCGTCGTCGCCGTCATCGCCGCCGGAGTCGTGGCGGGCTGGACGGTGTGGCACGCCGCCCCGGACCTCGCCGCCGCGGTTCGCTCGCGTGGAGCCGACGCCGCATTCGAAGTCGTGTCCGCGATCGTCCGCCAGCCTCCGCTTCGCTGGCTGCTCATGCCATTCGATCTCATGGTGCGCCCGCTGACGGCACCGAGCGCCGCGGCGTGGGTGCATGCGATCTGGCCGGCGGCGGGAATCCTCGTGTTGCACTTCATCTGGGTGATTCGCTCCGATGCCGCCTTCGAAGAGTCGGCGGTCGAGCATACATTGGCCCGTGCCCGCAGGGAGCGGCCGAACGACTCGGCGCGCCAGCCGTTTTTCGCGTCGGTCCGCCGCCCACTCCCTCGAATTCTCCGTCTCGCTCCGACGGGATGGCCGGCCGGCGCGATCCTCTGGAAGAACCTGGTCTCCGTCGTACGAGTGCGTCCGATACGTGGGGCCGTCGTGACCGGCATCGCCGCCGGGCTTGGCTCCGCGCTCCTCTCGTTCGGCGCGGGGACCGCGCTGTCGGGAGTCGTGGGCTGGCTGGCGCTGATGTGGGCGGTCGTGATGCTGTTCGTCGGCCCACAGTGGATCCGGAACGATCTGCGCTCCGACTTCGCCCACTTCGATCTGCTGCGCAGCTATCCCGTCCCGGGGCGGTCGGTGATAGTGGCGGAAGCCGCAGGATCGGCCGCCGTGCTGACGCTGATGCAGCTTGCGCTGCTCCTCCTGGCCTACCTCGCCTTCCTCGGCAACGAGACGATGGAACTCAGCCTGACTGAGCGTACCCTCGGCCTCGTGGCGGCAGCGGTCTATCTGCCTGCCATCAGTTTCCTCTCGATGCTGATTCAGAATGCGGGGGCCATTCTCTTCCCGACATGGATTCGCCCCGGGCCCGAGCGCGCGGGTGGCGTCGAGGCGCTCGGACAGAACATGCTGCTGATCATCGCGCACGTCGGGATCATCACCGTGCTGATGGCGGTTCCCTTTGTGGCCGCGACTGGGGTACAGGTGTTGCTGCACCCGGTCCTGGCCGGGTGGTCGGAGATTCCCCGGGCCGCGGTGTTCCTCGCCCTGATCGCGTTCGAGGCCCATGTCATCGTGGGCTGGCTCGGCGGCGTGCTCGAACGGACAGATCCGGCGTCGATCGGGGTGTGACATCGCTCACGGGCGCCGCTCGAATCGGCCGAATCGGAGCGCCACCGAGGGAAGGACGAAGAGGCTGAGCGCGGTCGAGGTGAGCAGTCCGCCGAGAATGACGATGGCCATCGGGCCTTCGATTTCGCGGCCCGGATCGCCGCTCCCGATCGCGAGCGGCAGGAGTCCGAGCGCAGTGACGAGCGCCGTCATGAGAATCGGCCCCAGGCGTTCGAGGGCACCGCGGATGGCAGTGGCCCGTCCCCAGGTTTCCCCCTCCACGTGCACCAGGTGATCGTAGTGCGAAATCAGCATCACCGCGTTCCGCGTGGCGATGCCGAACAGCGTGACAAATCCGACGAGTGAGCCGAGCGAGAGCAACCCGCCTGTCGCGAACACGGCGAGCACGCCACCGACGAGCGCGAACGGCAAATTGGCCAGCACCAGCAGGAGCCGACTTCCCTCCCCGAAGGCAACCCAGAGGAGCATGACGATGCCGGCGCCGGCCAGCAGGCTGTTCCTGAAGAGCTCGCGCCGCGCCTCACGCTGCGCGGTGCCGGACCCTCCTACCTCCGAATAGACGCCAGACGGCAACCTCGTCGAAGACGCGAGACGCCGCTCGATATCGCGCGTCACCCCTTCCACATCCCGACCCGAGGCGTTGGCGGTGACCGTTTGCACCCGCCGCGCGCCGAGATGCGCGATGACGAATCGGCCGGTGGTCCGCGCGACGTCGGCGACCTGGCCGAGCTCGACGATCCGGCCTCCATCGGCAGTGAGCGGAAGACGGGCGAGGTCTTCCGGGCGGGACCGCCGCTCGGGCAACAGGGTGAGCACCACGTCGGACCTGCGGTTGCCGTCGAACGTCTGCGCGACCCGGGTGCCCCTCGTGGCGGTTTCTACAGCCGAGAGAACGTCATCGGACCGCAAGCCGTAGGCGGGGAGATCGGCGAGCCGCACGCGGACCGTCACTTCCGGGGCCACCGCCGGGGGATCGTACTGCACGTCGGACGCGCCCGGAACGGCCGCCACCGACCGCGCCACTCGCCGGGCCGCGACGTCCAGGCTGTCGAGATCGTCTCCGAAGACCCTCACCACGAGCTCCGCCGTCGATCCGGTCAGCGTCTCCTCGATGCGCTCGGCCAGAAAGCCGCGGATGGCGAAATTCACTCCCGGAAATCCCGTGAGGAGCGTACGAAAATCGTCCTCCACTCTTTCGGCGCTTTCGCCGGTGAGCGGGACGAGATCCACCTCGAATTCGGTGTAGTGAGTGCCCCAGGTATCCTCGGACAGCTCGGCCCGGCCGATGCGCTGCGCGACGGAGCGGACGCGGGGATCTTTCCGGAGCGCCTCCGACACCTTCGCCCCGAGCCGCCGTGATTCGTCGAGCGACGTGCCGGGCACCGCCGACATGTGAATGAGGTAATGGCCTTCCCGGAACTCGGGCAGAAAGGCCGCGCCGAAAAACGGCAGCGTCGCGATGGCGGCAAGGCACACCGTGGCGGCCGCGGCGGCCACCGTGATCGGACGGTCCGCGAGCCAGTCGAGGAGGCCGGCATATCGGGCTTTAAGCCACGCGAGCGCCGGTGAATCGTGCGCCGTGCGCCCACGGCGGCCGAGCACGATGAGCGTGAGTGCCGGAGTGAGGGTGAGCGCCACCACGAGCGATGCGAGGATGGCCAGGACGTAAGCCAGCCCGAGGGGACGGAACAGCGCCCCCTGAACACCGGTAAGGGCCAGCACCGGCATGAACACGAGCACCACGACGAACGTGGCGTACACTACGCTGCCGCGGACTTCGAGCGACGCCTCCAGCACCACGCTCGCCGCGCGACGCGGCTCGCCCTCGCGCAGGTTCTCCCTGAGCCGGCGGGAGATGTTTTCGACGTCGATGATGGCGTCGTCCACCACTTCGCCGAGCGCGATGGCGAGCCCGCCGAGAGTGAGTGTGTTGAGACCGAAACCCATGGCGTCGAGCACCACGATCGCCGCCAGCAGCGAGAGGGGAATCGCCGTGAGGGAAATGGCGGCCGCACCAACGTCCGAGAGAAAGATGAACAGCACGACCGCGACGAGCACGCCGCCGAGCAGGAGAGAGCTGGTGACGTTGCGCAGGGCCAGGTCGATGAATTCCGACGGGCGGAAGAGCGCCGGATGTAGCGTCAGTCCTGCCGCGGAGAAGGCAGGGCCGAGGCGCCGCAGCGCTTCCTCCACCCGTTGCGCTACCACCCTGGTGTTGGCACCGAGCTGGGCCGACACGACGATGACGAGCCCCCGCTCCCCGTTGACCGCACCTTCGCCGACTCTCGGCTCCGCCCCCTCGACGACATGCGCCACATCGCTCAGGTGAAGCGCCGATCCTCCCGACTCGCGGACGACGGTGTTGCCGAGCGCCGCCGGGGTGAGCGCCTGGCCCTCGGCGCGAACGGTGAGTCGCTGGTTGACGCCATCGAGCACGCCGGCGCCGCGCACGCCCGTTGAGCGGCGAGCCGCCTCCGTCACCTCGGCCAGCCCGACACCGTGCAGTCGCATCCGGTCGGGATCGAGCTGGATCTGGAGCTGCCGGACTTCGCCGCCGAAGATGGCCACCTTCGAGACACCGGGCGTCGCGAGCAGCCGCGGCCGCAGGACCCAGTCTGCAAAGGTGCGCTGCTCCATCGGCGTGCGCGTCGTCGAGGTGATGCCCACGACGAGCACGGTGCTTGAGGAGGAGGTCAGCGGTGTCAGCACCGGCGGCTGGACCGTGTCGGGCAGCCGCACCACCGCCTCGCTCAGCCGCTCCGCGAGCGCCTGACGCGCACGATAGATATCCACCTTCTCGACGAGCACCGCCGTGATGACCGAGAGTCCCTGAATCGACTGGGATCGTACGGCGGCGACCCCCTCGACGCCGTTGATCGCCTCCTCCAGCGGCCTGGTGACGAGAATCTCCACCTGCTCCGGGGAAAGGCCGGGAGCTTCCGTCTGGATGGATACCTGGGGCGGCGCGAATTCGGGGAAGACATCGAGGCGGGCGTTCAGCACCGTGCCCACGCCATACAGCACGAGCGCCAAGGCGAGCCCGATGACGACCCCGCGATGTCGAATCGAGTTGGCGACGAGCGTGTTCAGCATGCGGGGCCCGCGATCGTCACTCGCCGGACTCGTCGCCGACCGTCACCCGCGCGCGAAACTCCTCGGAGAGGAGCTCCTGCGCCCCGCTGACGACAACCGAGTCCCCAGGCTGCAATCCACCCAGGACGATCCAGCCGCCGGAGACGGGTCGATCGGTCGCGACCCGGACCCGCTCGAATCGGTCGGGGGCACGGCGCAGATATGTCCAGGCCAGCCCGTCCCACTGAACCACCGCGCGATCGGGCACGAACACGGCCGTGTGCCCGGAGACGTCGGCCGGGGTCGGCGCGGCAACCACTGCCGCCACCGGAGTACCAGGCGTCGACCCCGGCCACGCGTGATCGGCACGATACAGATAGGTGGGAAGCCGGGTAGCGGCGTCGGCGTCGGGAGACGGGCCCACCAGCCGGCCAGTGACCCGCACCTCTCCGCTCGCGGGCCCAAGCGCGATCGTCGAGCGTGGCCGGTCGCCGGCCAGAGTCCAGACGATGCGCACGAGCGGGCGACTCTGGTCGACGATCTCGAGCAACTCCTGTCCAGCCTCGACGATCGCTCCCGGCTGCGCACCGACGCGCGTGATGGTCCCGGAAATCGGGGCGGCAATCGGACGCGCGTCGGACACCTGGGCGACGACCTGACCGGTTGCGATTCGGGCGCCGAGGCCCGGCCAGTTCGCGCCTTGCGGCACCGAGAGGCGTCCGGCCACCGGCGCGCGAATGACGGCGCGACGCTCGGGCTCGGCGACGACCTCGCCGGTCAACCGCGCTTCCTGCGCGCCCGAGCCGGCCGCCAGCGGCGCGACCTCCAGTCCGATGCGCTCCGCGGCGCTGGAATCGATCGCCACGAGCACGGCGTCGTCTATCACCTCGACCCGGCTCGGGGCCACCACCGGCGCCTCACGCGCCGTTTCGAGATTGCGCTCGCCGCGATGCGACAGGTACAGCAGCACGATGGCGACCAGCACGACCGCGATTACAACCGCCGCACCGATTCCCTTCTTCATTGAGGCGTTCCCTCCTCGCCATTTTCATCCCGCGGGTCGGGCCAGCGCACGGCCTCGGTGCCACCCCACTCGCCGGCGGCGACCTCGAGCGACCATCCGGCCAGCATGAGGTCGCGCTCGGCATCCCGGCGCGCGTGCCCGGCCCGAATGACCGCCAGCCCCGCCAGGGCGCCGTCGAGCTTCGTGGATTCGCCGCGCCCGTACGTTGCGCGCGCCCGAGCCAGGTTACGGGCGGCCGTGGCCATCTGCGAATCAGCGGCAGCACGCATGACCTGGGCGCCGCGACATCGCTCCCCCGCGAGTGCCAGCTCCCGCAACACCGACTCCTGCGTCTCGAGTACCCGCGCTCCGGCCGCGCCGCGGGCCGTCTCCGATTCAACGATGGGCGCACGGTTCCTGAACGCGAGGAGACCCGGCAGGGCGAGCGCCACGGTCCACCGATGGACTCCCTGATCCCAGATGAATCCCGGTCCCAGGTCGAGATCAGGATATTGCTTTGCCACCCGCAGTTTGACCTGAGCTTCCGCGATCGCGTACTCAGCCAGCGAGCGGGCGATCTCGGGCCGGGCGACGAGCGCCACGGCCTGCAGCGAGTCCATGCCGAGGGCATCGAGCCGCTTACATCCCGCCGAGCGCGCGGGAGCGACCGCGATGGAATCGATGCTGCGCGGCGGCACACCGAGCGCGCCAGCGAGCGACCCTCGAGCCTCGATCAGGTCGCGTTCCGCCGCCGCCGCCGCGCTGCGCACCACCTCCACCTCGGCCTCGGTGCGGTACAGCTCGGATGCGAGCACTGCGGATTCGGCAAAGCGCTCCCGCTCCAGGCCCGCGACCTCAATCGTGCCCGCCAGCTCGACCGACGCAAGCTGTCGGGCCGAATCCGCGAGCGTGAGGTGCAGTACCGCCTGGCGCGTAGCCATCACGGTGCGCCAGGCCACGATGGTGAGGTCGGCCTCGGCGACCGCCGCGCGCGCGCGGGCTTCCTGCATGCGAGCGCCACGCTTGCCGCCCAGCTCGAGCGAGAGCAGCCCGGCCAGCGCCACGACCCAGGGCGACTGTCCTTTGCTCCCCGACACCGCTCGCTCCACGTCCGCACTCACGCCGGGCTGAGGTCGCCCTCCCGCGCTTCGCTCACCCGCCTTTGCCGTTCGCCAGTCCGCGCGCGCGCGCGGAAGCTCGGCTCGCAGCTTGAGCGCGGCGACGGCGAGCTGGCGGTCGGTCCACCCTGCTGGGGAAATGTGGCCTGTCCATCGCTCCACCCAGGCGAGCAGCGTCGAATCGTCCAGCCGGCGTGCCCGGTATTCGCCGAGTTGCAGCGTGGGATTCAACGGGGACGGCTGATAATGCACACATCCTGCGGCGGCCAAGACGCCTATTGCCAGGATGCCGATGCGGAGGGAGCTCACTCACCCTCTCGGGTGATACTGCTTGTGCACCGAGCGCAGATATTCCCGGTCGACGTGCGTGTAGATCTGGGTGGTGGAAAGATCGGCATGCCCCAGCATTTCCTGGACGGCGCGGAGATCGGCGCCACCCTCGAGCAGATGCGTCGCAAAGGTATGCCGCAGCGTATGCGGCGTGACTCGCTTGGCGATGCCCGCACGCGCCGTGGCCCGCTTCACGATGCCCCAGGCCCCCACTCTCGATAGCGGTTGCCCTCGCGCGTTGAGCAGCAGACGTCCGCCGCTCCTGCCCCTGTCCATCTCAGGCCGAACGGTGTGCAAATACACCGAGACGGCGCCGATGACGCTTCGGCCGATGGGGACCAGTCGTTCCTTCCCACCCTTGCCGAACACGCGCACGAGATTGTCGGTGAGCAGGAGATCGGTGAGCAACAACCCGCACAACTCCGAGACCCTGAGCCCCGCGCCGTATCCGAGCTCGAGCAGGGCGCGATCGCGCCAGGCGAGCGGCTCGTCGAGGTGCGGCGCCGCAAGCAGCTTCTCGACCTCGGCAACACTCAGCGTATCCGGCAGGGTGCGGCCGCGGCGCGGCGCGGCGAGCCGGTCGCTCGGGTCCTCCGTGACCCTTCCTTCACCGGTGAGGAATCGATAGTACGTATGCACCGAGGAGATGGCGCGGCGAATCGTGGCGGCGCTGAGTCCCAGATCCTTGAGCAGGTATACGAACTCCCGCAGGAGCGTGCGACTCACGCGCGCCGGATCGCGAACGCCCTTCGACGCGGCGAACTCGCCGAGACGCCGAAGATCGCGGACGTAGGCCTCGATGGTGTTGGAGCTGTGGCCCGACTCGAGCGCCAGGAAATCCTGGAATCCTTCGAGCCAGAAGTCTGTCGCGACGCGCTCCCGGAGGTCCGCGACGGTCACGACGTGCGCTCCCGACCCCGCCGCTGGTGTACCTCGGCCAGCTCCCTCGGACCTATACCGAGCAGTTCGCCGGCGAGGTGCATCAGCCGGGCTTCGTGCGCGCCGATCGCGCCGTCACTGAACGCCACGGTCCACAGGCGCTCCACGAGCTCGATCCGTTGCGACCGGCCCACCCGTTGACGCACGCGCCGAGCGTAATCCGCGAATCGAGTGCGACGCGCGTCCTCCGATGCTGGCGCGGAAGGGGGAGCGCTCTGGTCGATGCCCCATGTGGTGCGGAGATGCGCGGCTACGGCGGCGCGGTCGGCCGGGGTGAGTACGGGATCCGAGTAGGCCAGCTCGATCACGAGAAGCGCCGCCGCCTGGCGGGCGGAGCCCTCGGCGATGGCGGTGCCCGCCAGGAATGATGGGGCGGCTGGATCGAGCGCGTCCTTTGCGGCATGCCACACGCGCTCGCGGCGGCGGCGTGCCGTGACGATGAGCCGCCAGATGACAATGGACACCACGGCGACGCCGGCAGCGATCCCGAGTCCGAGATTCACTTCTCCCATGAGCGTCATGATCCGGTCCCATTCGGCGCCGACAACCGTGCCGAGAATGGTGATGCCGCCGTACCAGATCGCGGAGGCGACGCCCATCGGCACGAAGGTGCGAACGAGGCTCAGACCCACCAGACCCGCAAAGGGGGCGACGACGGCGCGGATGCCGGGAAGGAAACGACTGAAGAAGATGCCGACGGTTCCGAAGCGAAGGTATCCACGCTCGATGACGGCCAGCGATCTCGGCGCGAGGAGCCGCCGACCGGTCGGAGACGCAAAGAGCCGGCGGCCATATCGCTTCGCGGCGAAATACACTCCGGCCGCGCCCAGTAGATTCGCGGTCCAGGTGACGAGGAAGACGAGCAGCGGCGTGGTCACGCCGCGACTGGACAGGAAGGCCCCGAGGGCGACCGCTGCGTCGGAGGGAACCGGCGGGACGACGTTCTCCACCGCCGCGAGAAGACCGAGGACGAGGTAGATGGCGGCGGGGGGAAGCTGCGAGACCCATGCGAGCACGGACTCGATCAGCGGGCCTCCAGTACGGCCACGGCAATCACGGCGAGTCCTTCGCCGTGGCCGATGAATCCCATCCCTTCATTCGTCTTGGCCTTGACGTTCACCGCGCCCTGGGACAGCCCGAGCCGCTGGGACAGGGCGATGCCCATGGCGCCGAGATGCGGGCCGAGCTTCGGCTGTTCGGTGATGACGGTCAGGTCGGCCTGGGCCAGCGCGTACCCTCGCCCCCGGACCAGCTCGTGTGCGGTACGGAGGAGCTCCATCGAATCGGCGTCCTTCCACTGCGGTGCGTCGTCGGGAAAGAGCTGGCCGATGTTCCCCGCCCCGGCGGCGCCGAGAATCGCGTCGGTCAGTGCGTGGGCCACCGCATCGGCATCGCTGTGGCCGGCCAGGCCGAGCGCGTGAGGGATGGTCACCCCGCCGAGGATGAGCGGGCGCCCCGTAACGAAGCGGTGGGAGTCGTATCCGATCCCCACGCGAGTCACGCCGCGACCGGCTCCTCGATGACACTGTAATCCTGGCGGCGGCGAAAGGGCTGGTAGCCCGCATCACGAATCAGACGCTCGATCTCGCCGAGCGTGGTCCGATACGTGGTGCCCGCGGCGGACACGACGTTCTCTTCCATCATCAGGCTGCCGTAGTCGTTCGCGCCGAAGCGGAGGGCCACCTGGCCCACCTTATGGCCCATCGTCACCCACGACGATTGGAGGTTCGGCACGTTGGCGAGCACGATCCGGCTGATCGCCAGCGTGCGCAGGTAGGTGACCGCGTCGGTCTTTGCGTAGTGCGACATCCCCGGGGTGCCCTCAGGCTGAAGCGGCCAGCAGATGAACGCGGTGAAGCCGCCCGTGCGCGCCTGGAGGTCACGGACGCGGAAGAGATGCTCGATGCGGTCTGCGTCGGTCTCGCCGAGACCGTACATCATCGTCACCGATGTCTTCATGCCCTGGCGGTGAGCCTCCTCCTGAACGCCCAGCCACTCCTCCGTCTGCGCCTTCTTGCGCGCGACCCGCTGGCGAATCTCATCCACCAGGATCTCCCCACCACCACCCGGAATGCTGTCGAGGCCCGCCGCGTGAAGCTCGCGGACCACTTCGGCCACGCTCAGTCCGAATCGCTCGCTGAAGAAAACGACCTCGGACGGCGAAAAACCGTGGATGTGGATCGGGTGGTTGCGCTTGATGTAGCGCATGAGATCGAGATACCACTCGAAGGGGATGTAGGGATTGTGTCCTCCCTGCAGGAGAATCTGTACACCCCCGATCGATTTGCACTCGTCGATCTTCGCGCCGATCTCCTCGAAGCTCAGCACGTAACCCTGATTGTCTTTGGGACGGCGATAGAACGCGCAGAACTTGCAATCGGCCACACAGACGTTCGTGTAGTTGATGTTCCGGTCAATGATGTAGCTGACCGAATTCTCCGGGTGCTGCCGCCACCGCTCTGCATCGGCAAGCCGGCCGAGCTCCAGGAGATCGGCGTGTTGGTAGAGCTCGAGAAAGCCCTTGAATTCACTTGAGGTGCGATCGGTAGTGGTCATGGTTGCATATAGTTAGGCGGCGGCGATGAACGAGAGCGAGCCGTCCGGAACGAGCCCGTCCTGCGCCAGCCGGCGGAAGAAATCGGTGAGCCCTGCCAAGTGACGGTACGAAAGCGCGTAGTCGAGATCGCCCAGGTAGGCACGGCACACCGCCCTCGTGACGCCCGTCGCGCGGGCGGCGGCGGCGGCGAGCTCGTCGAGATGGGCCAGTCCCCACGCCCGCGACTCCAGCAGCCGCCGGTGCACCTCGCGCACACCCGAAAGCTCCGCCTCCCGTCTGGCCGCCCACACCGCAAAGACGAACGGCAGCCCCGTCCACGCCCGCCACTCGGCGCCCAGGTCGAGTCGCACCGGATACCGCTCCTCCGCGGCGAGCATGAGCGCCGCATCGCCGATGACGAGCACGCCCTCGTGCGGCAGTCCCGCGAGCGAGGAGAGGTCGGGCGCTTCGGCGCGGGCGGTGGCGAAGCGGGGCCGTACGCCCCAGCGATGGCGGCAGAGCAGGTCGAGGAGCAGGACCGACGTGCGCGACGAGGCGGTGAGCAGTACCGTCCGGTCGTTCAGTTCCTCGACGGGCCGCCTGGCGAAGAGCGCCACGCTGTGCACCGGCCCGTCGCAAGTGATCGCCAGATCGGGCAGGAGATGATATGCCGCCGCATTGCGCGCGTATTCCACCGCGGACACCACACTCACCTGCAGTGCTCCGGCCGCAAGCAGATCATTGAGCTCGGAGGCCGTTCCCGAGACCAGCTCGGCCGGCATGTCCACCACCCCGCGATCGATCGCTCCGTAAATGGGGTAGCAGTTGATCCAGGGGATGCGTCCCAGCCTCATGCGGCGTGTACCACGGGCAGCGCGCCACCTCGCCGAAGCGATGGCTCGGGCGGCGGCTCGTCGAACTGCTCACGCACGGACTGGTAGAGGCTGTCTCTCTCGACGGCGCGCTTGCCGGCGCCTCGAATGAGACGCACCAGCTCCATGTACGGCATGTGCAAGTCGGTGTGGGCGCCGGCATCGTGATAAATCCGCTCGAACACCACGGTTCCCTCCACATCGTCACACCCGAAGCTGAGCGCGATCTGGGAAAGGAACGGCGTCACCATCGGCCAGTGCGTCTTCACGTGGGGCACGTTGTCGAGGAAGAGGCGCGCGACGGCAATGTTCCGGAGATCCTCGTATCCTGTGGTGGCGGTGCCGACGCGGCCCATCTCCTCGCCGAGCTCGTTGTGGTCGGGGTGGTACGCGAGCGGTATGTAGGTCAGGAATCCGCCCGTCTCGTCCTGCAGCTCCCGCAGCCGGCCAAGGTGCTCGATACGGTCGGCTGCCGTTTCGACGTGCCCGTAGAGCATGGTGCAGTTCGTGGGGATGCCGAGCTCGTGCGCCACCCGGTGCACGCGCAGCCACTCTTCGCCGGTGAGCTTCCGCTCGGCGATGGTGGCACGCACCGCCGTGCTGAACACCTCGGCGCCCCCGCCGGGCAGGCTGGTGAGCCCCGCCTCGCGGAGCGCCAGGAGCACGTCGCGCTCCGACGTCTTCTCGATACGCGCCAGATGGGCGATTTCGACGGCGGTGAGCGCCTTGATGTGTACGTGCGGGAAGCGATCCTTGAGACCCCGGATCATGTCGGCGTAGTAGCTCAGCTTGAGCTTGGGATGCAATCCGCCGACGATGTGAAACTCCCGGGTGGGCATCCCGCGGGACTGCTCCGCCTCATGGAACACTTCCTCGAGGGATCGTGTGTACGCCCCCTCTTCCTTCGGCATCCGGGCAAAGGAGCAGAAGACGCAGGTATTGCGGAGGATGCAGACGTTGGTCGGATTGATGTGCTGGTTGGCGGAAAAAAACACCCGGTCGCCGTTTAGCCGGCGATTGGCGTAATCGGCCAGCGATCCGAGGCCGAGGAGATCGGGAGTGGAATAGAGGGTGAGACCGTCGGCCGCAGCGAGACGCTCACCGGCCTGCACCTTCCGGGCGATGGGCTGGAGCGCGGGGTCCTGCAGGCGCGCGGGGTCGAGCTCGCCGGACATCGTATCTCCTTCGGGCGATGGAGGGTAAGCGACCCCTCAATCTATACGGTTCCCGGGAGTCTGTGCCAGACGAGCGGCGGCTCGCTACTCCTCCCACCTCCGCACGGCGAGCGTAACGTTGTGCCCGCCGAAGCCGAAGGAATTCGACAACGCCACGTCCACCCGGCGCTCGACCTTGCGATTGGGGGCGGAGTCGAGATCGCACTCGGGGTCGGGGGTGAATTGGTTGATGGTCGGGGGGATGACGCCGCAGGTCGAAACGAGCAGCGAAACGCCGAACTCGAGCGCGCCCGCCGCACCGAGCAGATGACCGGTCATCGACTTGGTGGAGCCGAAGACGAGCTTCCCGGCCTGCTCGCCGAACACCGCCTTCACCGCCTCGGTCTCGGCGACGTCGCCCTGCTGGGTGGAGGTCCCGTGGGCATTGATGTACCCCACATCCTTGAGGTCGATGTTGCCGTCGGCCAGACAGGCCCGCATGGCGCGCTGAGCGCCTTCGCCGTGCTCGGCGGGTGACGTGATGTGGTAGGCGTCAGCGCTCGAGCCGTACCCGAGCAGCTCCCCCAGGATATGCGCGCCGCGGTTCTGAGCGTGCTCCAGGCTCTCCAGCACGACGACCGCGCCGCCATCGCCCAGCACGAAGCCGTCACGGTCCATGTCGAAGGGGCGACTCGCCGTTTCGGGAGAATCGTTCCGGAAGGAGAGGGCCTTCATGTTGGAAAATGCTGCGACGGTGAGGCCGGTGATCGCGGCTTCGGCTCCGCCGCTGACCATCGCGTCGGCCATTCCCTGGCGGATCAGATTGTACGACTCGCCGATGGCGTGAGCAGACGACGCGCACGCGGAGACCGTGGCGAAATTGGGGCCCTTGAGGCCGTACCGGATGGAGACGAGGCCGGCCGCGATGTCGGGAATGAACATCGGGACGAAGAACGGGGAGACCCGGTCGGGGCCCTTGAGGACGTAGGCGGTACAGTTCTCCTCGTAGGTCTGCATGCCACCGATGCCGCTGCCGATGACGACGCCCGTGCGCTCGGGCGACGACACCTTTCCTTCAAGCCCGGCCTGCGTGACCGCCTGGTGCGCCGCGGCCAGCGCGAACTGGGCAAAGAGGTCGTAGCGCCGCACCTCCTTGCGGTCCATGTACTGCAACGGGTCGAACCCCTTCACCTCGCAGGCGAAGCGGACCGAGAGCTTCTGGGGGTCGAACTTCGTGATGGGCGCCGCCCCCGGCACTCCCGCGAGCAGCGCGCTCCAGCTCGAATCGACATCCGTGCCCACCGGGGTCACCAGCCCGAGGCCGGTGACGACGACGCGTCTCGGCAAGCTACTTCCCGATCTTCTCGTGGAGATAGTTCATGGCATCGCCGACGGTGCGGAGCTTTTCGGCGTCCTCGTCGGGGATGTCGATGTCGAACTCCTTCTCGAACGCCATGACGAGCTCCACCGTGTCCAGGCTGTCGGCGCCGAGGTCCTCCATGAAGCTGGCCTCGCTCGTGAGCTTCTCACGCTCCACGCCCAGCTCCTCGACGATGATGTCCTTGACCTTCTCTTCGACGTTGCTCATGTCGTCCTCGATTGGAGTTTCAAAATCGCGTCAGATGACCATTCCACCGTCGACCACCAGTACCTGGCCCGTCACGTACGTCGCCAAGTCCGAGGCGAGAAAGAGCACCGCGCCCGCCACGTCTTCGGGCCGCCCCAGGCGTCCCAGCGCGATGTCCTCTAATAATGTGGCCCGCGCCGCGTCGGGCAAGGCGGACGTCATCTCGGTGTCGATGAAACCGGGCGCCACGCAGTTGGCGAGAATGCCCCGGCTGGCATATTCCCTGGCGACCGACTTGGTGAATCCGATCAGTCCGGCCTTGCTGGCCGCGTAGTTGGCCTGGCCCTTGTTGCCGATGATTCCCACGATGCTGGTGACGTTCACGATCCGGCCCCAGCGCCGCTTCATCATGCCCTTGACGGCCGCCCGCGTCGTGTAAAACGCGCCCGTGAGATTGGCCGCGAGGACGGCGTCCCAGTCCGCGGTGCTGAGCCGCAGCAGGATGTTGTCCCTGGTGACGCCGGCGTTGTTGACGAGAATATCGATCGGCCCGAGGGCGGCTTCGGCCGCCGTCAGCGCGGTCGCCACCTCCGCTTCGCTCGTCACGTCGCAACCGAAACCGGCGGCGCGGCCGCCGAGCTCCTCGGCAACCGCCTGGGCGCGCGCCACATCCCGCCCCACGATCGCCACGGCGGCGCCCGCTCCGTGAAGCGCCCGGGCGATGGCGAGGCCGATGCCGCGCGTGCTGCCGGTGATGAAGGCGGTGCGGCCGGTCAGGTCGATTGAAGTCATCGCTCCATCCACCGTTCCACTTCATCCGCGGTGCCGAGCGTGTGGGCAGCCGCACCCGGCACGATTCGCTTGAGCAAACTCGAGAGCACGCTGCCCGGGCCCACCTCGACGAAGGCGGCATCCGGCGCGAAGGCGGCGGCCGTGCGCATGCACTCCACCCAGCGTACCGGCGCCGTCAGCTGATCGAGGAGAAGCCGTTTGGCATCGACTCCCGTGCGCACCGCTTCCGCGCTCGCATTGGCGATGACCGGAAAGGCGGGATCGGAAAATGTCGCCTCCCCGAGCGCATCGTGGAGGCCGTCCACTGCCGGCGCCATGAGCGGCGAGTGAAACGCGCCGCTCACCTTGAGCGGCACCACCCGCTTGGCGCCGCGCGTCTTGCATCCCTCTCCCGCCCGGGCCACGCCGGCCGGATCGCCGGAGATGACCACCTGATCGGGCGCGTTCAGATTGGCCGCCACCGCGATGCCGTCCGGCCCGGAGGCCTCGTTGCACGCCGCGTCCACCGCTTCGATGGCGAGCCCCAGCACCGCGGCCATCGCGCCTGGCCGTTGGCGGCCGGCGGAGAGCATCAGCTCGCCGCGCCGGCGCACGAGGCGCGCGGCATCGGTGACGGTCAGCGTGCCGGCGGCGACATGCGCGCTGTATTCGCCGAGGCTGTGGCCCGTGCCGGCCCTGGGCGTGCCGAGCCGGCCGCCGATCACCGCCCACACGGCCACGGAGTGCGCGAGAATGGCGGGCTGGGTGTTGTGGGTGAGCGTCAGCTCCGCTTCAGGGCCCTCCCACATCAGGCGCGAGAGCTTCGTGTCGAGCGCATCGTCGATGGCGCCGAAGATTTCACGGGCGGCGGGAAAGCGCTCGGCGAGATCCTTCCCCATCCCGACGCGCTGCGCGCCCTGCCCCGGACACATCAACACACTCACCACCGCACCACCGCACTTCCCCAGGTAAAGCCGGCGCCGAACGCCACAAAGAGCAGGAGCGACCCGGGGCCCACGCGGCCTTCCGCGACGGCCTGATCGAGCGCGAGCGGAATCGAGGCCGACGACGTGTTGCCGAACCGATCGATGTTCACCATCACCTTGGACATCGGAATCCCGGAGTGCTTCGCGGTCGATTCGATGATCCGCAGGTTGGCCTGGTGGGGCACCAGCAGGTCGATCTCATCGGCGGTCACGCCGGCCTGCCGCAACGCGGCATCGCACGCATCGGCCATGGCGAGCACCGCCGCCTTGAATACCTCGCGCCCCGCCATCTTCATGTAGTGTGACCGCTCGCACACGACCTTCTCGCTGATCGGATCGGTGGAGCCTCCGCCGGGACGATAGAGCAGCGGCGCGAGTCGGCCGTCGGACTTGATGAAGGTCGAGAGGAGGCCGCGGCCCGGGCGCGTCGGGGCGCGAAGGACCGACGCCCCGGCGCCATCGCCGAAGAGGATCGCGGTGGAGCGGTCCTGGAAGTCGGTGATGGTGGACAGCTTCTCCGCCCCGACCACCAGTACGGTGCGGCTCTGGCCCGAGGCGATGAGTCCCTCAGCCACGGTGAGCGCATAGATATATCCGGGACAGGCGGCACTGATATCGAACGCCGCGGCGCGCTCGGCGCCGAGCAGCGCCTGCAGGTCGCACGCGGTCGAGGGGAGCAATCGGTCGGGGCTCGCCGTGGCGAGCACGATGGCGTCGATGTCCGCCGCGGAAATGCCGGCGCGCTCGAGTGCCTGCTCGCTCGCGTCGCGGCTCAACATCGCGACGGTCTGCTCCGGCCCGGCGATACGCCGCTCGCGAATGCCGGTGCGCTCGACGATCCACTCGTCCGAGGTGTCGAGTGTGCCGGTCAGATCGGCGTTGGTGAGAACGCCCGGTGGAACCGCCGTCCCGATGCTGGCGATCTCGGCGAACGGACGTCCGGTCATGAACGCGCCGCGGTCTCGCGCTGCGCGAATTCGGCGGCGATGTGCTGGTTGAGGCCCGCCCGCACCGCCAGAAGCGCCACGCCAATGCCGTTCTTGATGGCGTTGGGGCTGGAGGCGCCGTGACAGATGATCGACACGCCGCGCACGCCAAGAAGCGGCGCGCCACCGTACGTCGAATAGTCGAGGTGCTCGAAGAGCTCCCTGATCGCGGGCCGCTCGATGATTTCCGGTGCACGGTCGAGGACGAGACCGACGAACACCCTCGCCGCCGACTCGTAGAACTTGAGCACCACGTTGCCCACGAAGCCGTCACACACCACAACGTCCACCGGCAGGCGCTGCTGGGGGCCGGGGAGTATGTCCCGGCCCTCGATGTTGCCGCAGTAGTTGATGCCCCGGGACTGCTTGAGGAGCTGATGCGCCTCGCGCACAATGGCCGTCCCCTTCTCCTCTTCTTCTCCGACGTTGAGGAGGCCGACGACCGGATTGTCGCGTCGGAGGATGTCCCGCATGAAGATGGTGCCGAGGAGGGCGAAGCCGAGCAGCTCCCGGGCGGAACAGTCGAGGTTTGCGCCGCCATCGAGGACCAGGACAGGTTCCCCGCCGGTCGGGAAGAGCGTGGCGACAGTGGCCCGCTCGACACCATCATGCAAGCCGAGGAGCATGGTGGATGCGGCGAGCACGGCGCCGGTGTTGCCGGCGGACACGAATGCGTCGGACGCCGCGCTCTTCTGCAGCGTCAGGCCGACCACGATGCTCGAGTTCGGTTTGCGGCGAACGGAGGCGAGGGGCTTGTCCCCCATGCCGATGACGTCGGGTGCCGGACGGATTTCGAGGCGGGACCGGTCGACGTCGGGGTGGCGGGCGAGCTCCAGCTCGATGGGCTCCGGCCGGCCGACCAACTGGATGACGAAATCGGCGGGCAGCGTGGCGAGGGCTTCCGCCACGCCCGCGATTTCAGCTTGCGGCGCGCTGTCCCCACCCATCGCGTCTACCGCGACGCGGATCACGCTCAGGCGTCCTCGACCTCTACCTGCTTCTTGCCTTTGTAGTAACCGCAGGATTCGCAGACGTGGTGCGACAGCTTGGGCGAGCCGCAGCGCGGACAGGCCTGGCTGAGCGGGCCGGCCGCTGTATGATGGCCGCGACGCAGGCGCTTGCGGGACTTCGAGGTCCGACGCTTCGGAACTGCCATGATATCCTCAAACGGGTTCGGCGGAGGTGCGACAGGCGCATGGCCCCGCGTTCAGGTCTGCTCCACAGCGGGAGCAGAGTCCGGCACAATCGTCACGGCACAGCAGGAGATGAGTCGGGGTCGCGAGCGCCAGCTCCTCACGAACGACCGCCGAAACGTCCACGTTCGCAGTCCGGGGCGGTAACGGATAAACCTCGGCACTATCGGCGGCCGCGGGATCGGAAGAGAACAGCGCCCCAGGCACGTCAACGTGCACCTCTTCGAGCACTTCAGCCAGGCATCGGCGGCACTCCCCCCGCACCACCGCGTGCAGGGTGCCCCGCCAGAGGAATTCGCCCTCACCCGTGGCCTGGAGTTGGCCGGCCACGGAGACATCACCAACGAGGGCGAGCCCGAGTCCATGCAGGGCGGGATCGTCCGCGCCGAGCTTTCCATCCGTTCGCACGGGACCACGCGTGAGGTCCCGAATATCCACTCGCAGCATAGCCCCTTAAAGTAGCCGCCACAAGGACTTGGGTCAACCCGCCAAGTCGCACTCCGGAAAGAAGAAGGCCACTTCTCTGGCGGCATTTTCGTCGCTGTCGGAGGCGTGGATTGCGTTCCGACCCTTGGACTCCGCGTAGAGCTTCCGGATGGTGCCCGCCGCCGCCTCGGCCGGATCGGTGGCCCCGATGACGCGGCGGAGGGCGGCGACCGCATCCTCCCTGGCGAGGGCCATCGGGAGACAGAGGCCGCTGGTCATGAACGCCACCAGCTCATCGTAGAATGGACGGCCGCGGTGCACTTCGTAAAATGCGCCGGCCTGGGCGGGCGTCAGGCGCGCGAGGCGGGCGGCGTGGAGCACGAAACCCTCCTGCTCGAGGTGCGCGACGATTTGTCCTGTCTTGCCGCCGGCGACGGCGTCGGGCTTTACGATACCGAGGGTCAGCGAAACAGCCACGAATCCTCCACACCGCGGGGAACGGGGAACGGGGAAAGGGGAACGGGCAACAGCCTCACAGCCTTGCTTTCAGCAGCCCGACGACATCCACCGGGCGGCGCATGACGCCGATGCCGGCGGCCTCGAATGCCGCCAGCTTTTCCTCCGCGGTGCCCGAGGAGCCGGAGATGATGGCGCCGGCGTGGCCCATGCGACGCCCCCTGGGTGCGGTCTGCCCCGCGATGAATCCGACGACCGGCTTGGTGACGCGAGTGCGGACGAACTCCGCCGCGTTCTGCTCGTCGGTCCCGCCGATCTCTCCGAGCATGACGATCGCGTCGGTGCCGGGGTCCTCCTCGAAAGCACGGAGGCACTCGATGAAGTCGGTGCCGATGATCGGATCGCCGCCGATGCCCACGCAGGTACTCTGCCCGATGTCGTTGCGGGTGAGATGATTCACCACCTCGTAGGTCAGCGTGCCACTCCGCGAGACGAGCCCGACCCGGCCCGGCATGCAGATGTTGCCGGGGATGATGCCGATCTTGGCCCTGGCCCCGGGCGAGATGAGGCCCGGGCAATTCGGTCCGATGAGCCGTACGTCCCGCGCGCGGACGAACGGGACCGTCCGGCTCATGTGCATGACGGGGATGCCCTCCGTAATGCAGACCACGAGCCGGATACCGGCGTCGGCCGCTTCGATGATGGCGGCGGCGGCCGCCATGGGCGGCACATAGATCACCGACGCATTCGCGCCCGTGGCCGCCGCCGCCTCGGCGACAGTGTTGAACACCGGCACCTTTCCCCCGAACACCTGCCCGCCCTTGCCCGGCGTCACTCCCCCGACCACCTGGGTCCCGTATTCCAGCATCTGGCGGGAATGGAACGATCCCTCACGACCGGTGATGCCCTGCACCAGGAGCCGCGTGCTCTCGTCGGCGAAGATGCTCACGCGGCCCCCCTCGCGAGCTTGACCACCTGCTCCACCGCCTGGTCCATGTCGCTCAGGGCGCGCATCCCGACGCCTTCGAGGATGCGGATGGCCTCCGTCTCGTTGGTGCCGGTGAGCCGGATGACGATCGGCACGTCCACCTTGAACTGACGCGTGGCCGCCACGATGCCGTTGGCGACGTCGTCGGTGCGGGTGATCCCGCCGAAAATATTGAACAGAATCGCCTTCACGGCAGGATCGCTGGTGATGATCTTGAGGGCGTTGATGACTTTTTCCGGATTCGAGCTTCCGCCGATGTCGAGAAAGTTGGCCGGCTCGCCGCCGTAGTACTTGACGAGATCCATCGTCGCCATGGCGAGCCCGGCGCCGTTCACGACACAGCCGACATTGCCGTCGAGCTTGATGAAGGTCAGATTGGCGCGCCGCGCCGCCGCCTCGCTCGGTTCCTCCGCCGTGTCGTCCCGCAGCAAACCGAGATCGGGCCGCCAGAACAGCTCGTTGTCGTCGATGACGATCTTCGCGTCGAGCGCCAGCACGCGGCCGTCCGGCGTGGTGACCAGCGGATTGATTTCCGCAAGCGAGGCGCCGTTGGCCACGAAGGCGGCATACAACTGCTCGACGATCTTCGCGGCCGCCTTGACCTGGGCGAAGTCACGGTAGAGTGAGAACGCCAGGCTGAGCGCCTGATGTGGAAAGACGCCGTACGTCGGGTCCACGGCGAGCCGCATGATCTTCTCGGGCGTCTTTGCGGCCACCTCTTCGATGTCCACGCCCCCGGCGGCGCTCACCATGAACACCGGTCGCTGCGTCTCGCGGTCCATGATCAGCCCCAGATAACTCTCGGACGCGATCTCCGCGGCGGGCACCACGAGTACCTTCTGCACCGTGAGCCCCTTGATCTTCATGCCGAGGATCTCGGATGCATGGTCGAGCGCCTCGCCCGGAGATCGCACCAGCCGGACACCGCCGGCCTTGCCGCGCCCGCCGGCGTGCACCTGCGCCTTGATCACCACCGGTCCGCCGAGCCGCCGCGCAATCGCCTCGGCCTCGGTTGGCGTCGACGCGACGTCCCCGTCGAGCGTCGGGATGCCCTGGGCCTTGAGGAGCGCCCGCGCCTGATACTCGTGAATGTTCACTCAATCCCTCACGATGGTTGTCCCGGTCTCACCGCGAAGCGCGGCGCGCCCCGTGCCGAGATGGGCGATGATGGCCCGGCCACCCGTCGCCGCGGCGAAAGATGCCGCGGCCTCCACCTTCGGCCGCATGCCCCCGGCGTCGAGTGATCCCCCGGCGGCCAGCGTCGTCGCCTCTGTGACCGTCATCCGGCGAATGGGGCGTGCGGTCGGGGTGCTCCAGCCTTCGTACACCGCCTCGACGTTGGTGAGGATCAACAGGACTTCGGCGCCGAGCTGGGTGGCGAGAATGGCGGAAACGCGGTCCTTGTCCACGACGGCATCGACCCCTTCGAGCCCGAGCAGCGGATCGGCGTAGACCGGCGGCCCGCCGCCGCCCGCCGCGATCACGATCGTGCCCGCCTCGAGCAGGCGGCGCACGACGGGAAACTCGACGACTCCGAGCGGAACGGGGCTCGTCGCCATCCGCCGCCACGCGCCCGCGCCATCCCTGCCGATCGCGCGGCCTCCCTCCCGCAACCGCCTCGCTTCGTCTTCGCTGAGCGGATGACCGATCGGCTTGGTGGGCAGCCCGAGCGCGGGATCGAAGCGGTCGACCAGCGTTTGCGTGACGACGGTAATGACATCGCGCTCGATGCGGGCCGCGGCGAGTGCGTTGTAGAGCGACTGCTGCAGCATGTAGCCGATCCACCCGGCGGTTTCGGCGACAAGCACCCCCAGGGGCAGCGGGTCAACGAGTCGCCGCGCGTTCTCGTTTCGAAGGACCTCGTCACCCACCTGCGGCCCGTTGCCATGCACGAGGACCAGTTGCCAGCCGTCGCGCGCGAGCTCGACGATGGGCGCCATGCTTTCGCGCGCGCGGCGAAACTGGTTGACGAGTGTGGCCGGCTCATCCGCCCGGGCGAGCGCATTACCGCCGAGCGCGATGACGGCGATCAAGCTAGTCCCGGCTTCGGGGGGGAGCAAGCTCATCGCGCCACAGTGTCGGGGCCGATGCCGAACGACTTCCGCAATGAGTCCCACACGTTGCCGAAGGTGACCCAGTCGGCCGCGCGAAGCGCGGAGTCCGCCCGCAGCATCAGTTGCCGGGCCTCTTCCAGCCGGCTCGCCTGGACCACCCCGGCCACCGTCGGCGCTGAGCTCCCGAGCAGATTGCTCCAGGCCTGATCGAAGTTGCGGCCGGCGCCCATCCGTGCGTCGGTGGCCACGCTGACCCACGCCAGTGTCGTCGCCCCATCGCCACGCCGGGCAAAGTATGCCTGGTACGCCGCGACGCCGGACGGTGTCATGTCGAACCGCACCGGTCCGCGCTCCAGCCGTCCGCCGTCGTCTCTGATGGAATCGCTCAGCGCCCCGAAGGAGGGGAATCGACTCCATCGGCTTTCGAG
>JBDTTA010000011.1:0-24506 GCA_039930845.1 Gemmatimonadales bacterium | reverse complement strand
GCGTTCGGCATCTGGAACTCCGACGCACCGGAGCTCTCAAGGACGATGTCCTCGCTCATCTCGACCTGGAACCCGTCGGATACCGAATCGAAGGCCTCGCGGTCCGACAGAGGCTCCGCGACGAATTCCTCGTCGTGCCGCCCGACGAGTCCCATCAGCGGCTCCACCGACTCCGGAGGCGCGCCTGCCTCGGGCTGGAGATCTTCGAACGCGAGCGGAACCGCCTCTTCGCTCGACGGCGCGTCGGAGTCCGATACCCACGCCATCCCCACATCAGACTCCGCATCGGGAGCGGGAGGAAGCGGCGGCGGTGGCGGCGAGATCTCCTCCGGCGGCTCCGGGTCGGCGGCGAACGGCTCGACATGGAGCGTCTCGACTGACTGGAGGCCGGCGACCGTCCCCGACTCCTCGCTCGCGACGTCGGGCACCGCCGACGATGCCGTCTCGGCCTGTCGACGCGAGGCTCGCACCCGTTCCAGCTGGTCGCGCGCCTCGTCGTTGCTGCGGTCAACGGACAGCAGCGTGTGCAGCCAGCGCTCCGCATCGTCGAGGCGGAGCAACCGCTCGGTGATGTCCGCGAGCGCCTTGAGCGCGATGACGTTCTCGCCGTCGAGGCTCAAGACGTGGGTAAACGCCGCTTCCGCGGCGTGCTGGTCCCCCAGGTCGAGATGGCACCGGCCCAGCACAATGCTGGCGGGGATATAGTCGGGATGGAGTGCGAGTCCCGGTCCGAGCAGCTCGATCGCCTTCGCGACCTCGCCATTCTTGCGGTGGATTTCGGCAAGCGGGGCAAACGTCAAACCCTGCGGGTTTTCGGCGTACCGGCGCTCGAGTTTCTCGATTTCGCTGAGGGCCATCAGGGTCCCGGTATTCGAGGTCTCAATCGACGTGGGGAGAACGAGCTACGCTGCTGGAGGAGGTCTCGGGAGAGTAGCCGACCGCCCCCGGCCTGTCAATGCTTAAGCGTTGCGGCGCCTTGAGGTTCGGCATCGGCCCGCTTACTCTTACTGCTCTGCTTCATCACCATCGTCGGAGATACCGCTGCGCCTATGATGCAAGCCTTCCGCAACGCCGCCAAACCGTTGATGGTGATCGTCGCCTTCACCTTCTTCGCCTGGCTCGTCCTCGATCTGAGCGGCATCACCGGCGGAACCGGGCTGCTCACGCAAACCGCCGTCGGAAAAATCAACGGCCAGAGTATCGACGCCCGCACCTACCAGTCGGTCGTCCAGCAGAACATCGACGCGCGGCAACGTCAATCGCCCGGCGCGCTCGGCCTCGAGGATTATCAGCAGATTCGCGATGAGGTGTGGGACCAGTTCGTCCAGAGCAGCGTACTCGAGTCCGAGTACCAGAAGCGCGGCATCACCGTCTCGTCCGACGAGATCGTCAAGGCAATGCGGAGCTCGCCTCCACCCGAGTTCCAGAAGATCCCGGAATTCCAGACCGACAGCCAGTTCGATCTCGGCAAGTACCAGCGGTGGCTCACCTCCAGCGTGGCTCAGCAGTACCTCCCATCGCTGGAGGCCCAGTACCGCGACCAGATCCGCCGGTCCAAGCTGCTGGCTCTCGTCACCGCCGACGTCTTCCTCTCGGACGCCGCACTGTGGCAGCAGTATCGGGACGAGCATGAGCAGGTGAAGATCGATCTCACCGCCATCATCCCGGGCAACATCATCCCCGACTCCGCCGTCAAGCTGACCGACGCGGAAGTCGCCGAGTACTACCGGAAGCACCAGGACGACTTCCACCGGCCCAACACCGCGTTTCTGAGCTTCGTGGCATTGCCGCGGGTCACCAGCGCGAGCGACACCGCGCTCGCCCTTGCCCGCGCCGATTCCGCTCGCGCCGAGATCGCCGGCGGCGCCCCCTTGGCCGACGTCGCCAGGCGCGAGTCGTCCGATACCGCCAGCGCGACGCACGGTGGCGACCTCGACGAGTGGACCCGCGGCACCATGGACCCGGCGTTCGACTCGGCGGCCTTCACGCTGCCCCTCCATACCGTATCTCACCCGGTGCTGTCGCAATTCGGGTATCATCTCATCGAGATCACGAGCCGCAAGGGCAGCAAGGCCAAGGGCCGCCACATCCTCTTCCCCATCGAGGTCGCCGGCAGCCATCGCGATCTGCTCGACGCGCAGGCCGACAGCCTCGAGCGGCTCGGCGCCGAGCGGACCGATCGTGCGGCACTCGACACCGTCTCACGCGCCCTCAAGCTGCCCATCGGTCATAGCGGCCCCGTCCAGGAAGGCACCAAGGTGCAGCTCGGGCAGTTGGCGATTCCCGATGCCGGTGTCTGGGCCTTCGGGGCCAAGCCCGGGGCCACCAGCCCGGTCATCGAATCCTCGGTGGCATTCTACATCTTCCGGCTGGATAGCCTCCATCCCGAGGGCGTTCCGCCGCTGGCCGAGATCCGCACTGCCGTCACTTCCCTCGCGCGCGGCGAGAAGAAGCTGCAGCTCGGCCGGAAAGTGGCGGACGACTATGTCAAGCGACTCGAAGCCGGAAGCAGCTTCGGAGCGGCCGCGGATTCGATGAAGCTGGTGCACAAGGAGTTCGGGCCGTTCTCGAGAGTGAATCCCCCGCTCGATGACCCGGCGGTGGTGGGTACCGCCTTCGGGTTGGCCGTGGGAGACCGGAGCCCGGTGCTCGAATCGAAGCAGAGCCTGTACGTTCTCAAGGTGCTCGAGCACACCAAGGCCGACTCTGCCGCCTTCGTCAAGGAGCTCGACACATTCCGGCCCCAGATGATCCAGCTCGCCCGGCAGGACCGGGTCCGCAGCTACCTGAGCGCATTGCATGACGCCGCGAAGGTCGTGGACAATCGGAAGAAGGTGCTTCAGACCAATCAGGCCCAGCCGCTGCCGACGTCCTGACAGCTCGGGCAGACCACCGGAGCGCAAAAAGGGGACATGACCGAGGTCATGTCCCCTTTGTCGTCCAGCCCTCGAGCTACTGAGAGAGCCGCTTGGGGTCTCCGGAGGTCGGAGCCGACTGCGGGGGAGCATCGGCGGGACGGGGCGGGACGTTCCGCTGCTGGTCGTCCGGGCCCATGATGGCGTCCTGGGTGTCGGAGATGCTCCGCTTGAATTCTCGAATACCCTTCCCGATCGATGCTCCCACTTCCGGCAGCCGCTTGGCCCCGAACAGCAGCAGCACGACCACCAGGATGAGGAGAATCTCTCCAAAGCCGAGATTGCCGAACACTGGGCCTCCCTAGAAAAGCGAGCGCGCGATGATGTACGCCAGCAGGACCCCGATCAGACTCAGCAAGGAGATATGAACACCGAGGGGGCCCAGTGTGAAGTTTACCACCAGGAGGTCCATCGAGACAGGTCCGAAGATCGACGAGGCCGTGGTCGTGAAGAACTCCTTGGCCGCGCTCTCCGGAAGCCACCGCTTGAGGAAGGCACTCAGGAATCCGCCCGCCAGGAACCCCGCCACGAGCACGCCGAGGTAGAAACGGGGCCGATGGGGTCCGCTGGCCATCAGCGCCTCCGATCCACGGCGTACGTGATGCTGGCCCGGAGCGCTTCCCGGGCCGCGGATGGCGCCAGCGCCTCGAGCTCCGTGTCGGCCTGCTCGGCGAGGCGGAGCGCGCGACCCCTGGCGTAATCGAATCCCCCTGCCTCCCGCACCGTCTCGATCACTTCGCCGATCTGGGTGTCGGTGGGTTCGGCCGTCTCCATCAGGCGGTTCACCTGCCGCCGGTCCCCCTCGCTCATCATCGGGAGCGCCGCGATGAGCGGCAGCGTGACCTTGTGCTCCCGCAGGTCGCTGCCTGTGGGCTTGCCGGTTTCGATCGGGTCGCCGACGTAGTCGAGCAGGTCGTCCACGATCTGGAACGCCATGCCGAGCGCCGCGCCGAAGCGCCGGAGGGCCCCGCGCTCGGCCGGTGCGGCCAGGAGCGCGCCGACCTCACAGGTACCCGAGAGCAGCGATGCCGTCTTCGCCTGGATCAGCAGGTCATACTCCTCCTCGGTAAACCCGAGGGGATCGTGAGCCAGGAGCTGGCGCATTTCCCCGACGGTCATCTCGTTGGTCACCCGGGCCAGGACGCGCAGCGGCTCCAGGTCGTCGAGGCGGACGAGCTCGATCACGGCGCGCGAGTACAGGTAGTCTCCCATGATGACGGAGACCTGATGGCTGAACAGCGAGTTGATGGTGGGCATCCCGCGGCGCAGCACCGAGTGGTCCACCGAGTCGTCGTGGACCAGGGTGGCGAGGTGGATGAGCTCGACCACCGCCGCGAGCGTCGTCGTCCGGGGATCGAGTGCCCCCGTCGCCTCGTCGGCCAGCAGGAGGAGCGTCGGCCGGAACATCTTCCCCTGCATCTGGAAGAGGTGCGAATTGACCTTGGCGATGAGCCCGAAGTCGGCCTCGACGATGCGCCGCAATTCCTGCGGCACCCGCTCGAGGCGCGCTCGCAGGGGCTGCTGCAGATCATCGAGCGTGACCGGCGCGGTGCGCGAGGTCATTCGTGCCGCCCCGCGGACAGACGCTGGATCCGCTCCCCGAGGTCCATGAATCGTATGTCCACGGCCATTGCGCGCTCATAGCTGGCGATGGCGCTCGCGTCCTTCCCCTGTGACTCACAGGCCCGGCCGAGCCAGTAGAGGAGTCCGATCTTGGCCTCGTCGCCCTCCGTCGCGCCGTCCACCGCACCGCGGAGCACCCTCTCGGACACCGCGAACTGGCCCTTGTCGAAAAAGGCAATCCCGAGCGCCTCCGACGTGCGCAGCCGTCCATCCGGGGCGCGCAGCGCCTTCTGGAATTCGGCGATCGCCTCGTCGAGGAGTCCCATCTCCTTGAAGGCCACACCAAGATCGTAGTGTGCCTGGTAGTCGTCGGTCTCGAGGTTCTGATCGATGCCACGCTTGAACTGCTCCAGGATCTCGTGAAATTCGCGCTGCTCGTCTTCGTCCTGCGGCTCGCGGCGGTCGATCCGCATTCTCGTATCGCGCGGGCCGGTTTCTTCGAGCACCAGCGATCCGAGGTCCATGAAGTCGTCGGAGGCGCGTGCAGCCGCGGCAGGGGGCGGCGCGGGCGCTTGCTCCGCCGGCGTGACGGGCGGGAGCGCAGTGTCAGGAGCAGCGGGTGCGCCCGCGGGGCGAGCGAGGGATGTGATCGGCCGCTGCGGGGAGGCGGCGCTCTCGTCGTCCGGCTCGCCCGCCAGCGTCTCGAGGGCGAGGGCGGCGTGCGGATTTCCGGGATCATGCTCCTGGACGCGCCGGAAGACGGCGATGGCCTTGTCGATGGCGCCGGCGCGGGCCAGGGCGTCGCCCAGCGACGCATACGCGTCGAGCAGCGGTGCGCGGTCACCCATGCGGAAGGCCAGCTCGACGCGCTTCTGGTGGTGCCGGATACCGTCGGGATCGACGGCGACCAGCCGATCGGCCACCTCGGAGGCGGCGGGCCAGTCTTCCAGGCGCTCGTAACCCATCAGCGCCAGATCGAGCTCCTCGATACCGCGCATCGCGTCGTCCCGGCCGAGCAGATAGTCCGCGAGCTTCCGGTGGAGATCGGGGTTTTCCGGATCGTTGAGAACCCGGTTTTCGAGTTCGGCCAGATCGCCCGAGGCGTCCACTTCGATGAGCGGCAGCCCCTCGGTCGCCGCCGGCGGGCCCGCGTCCATCTCGGCGAGCGAGGCGTCGAGGTCTTCCATGTCCTCCGCGGAGATTTCCTCGACATCCAGCTCCTGAACGTCGAGGTCTTCGATCTGAATCGAGTCGCCGTCCACGGCAGAAAAGTCCACCTCGGTGGTCTGCTCGAGTCCATCCAGGAGGATCGGCGACGGCTCGTCGCCCATCGCTTCGAGCGCCAGCTCGGGGTGGGACGGGACCTGGAGATCGGCCAGTCGCGGCGTCGGGGGCACGGACGAGACATCCACCCCCGTATCGAGGAAGACCAGGTCTCCGCGTCTGAATACCGGCGGCGGCTCGACCTCCGGATGCTCATGGGTGTCGGGTGCCGACGGCCCCTCCGGCATGGGCCTGGAGAGCGTACCGCCGCGGGCCTCGATATCCCCGGCCAGCTTCCGAAGCTGTTCCTGCGCCTCTTCCTCGCGAGATGACGCGCGGAGCAATTCGACCAGCATGAGGCGGATTTCCTGGCTCCCCGAAAACTGGTCGGCGAACTCCTTGACCGACTGGAAGGCGGGATCGAGCTGGCCGAGCGCATTCATCCGCTCGAGAAACTCGATCAGGTTCCGCTTGGCCTCGATCACCACGTTTTTCCGCGCATGCAGCTGGGCCAGCTTCAGATGGGTCTGGGTGCGTCCCGGATTCACCCGCAAAATCTTGCCGCACAGTGCGATGGCGTTGTTGAAGAAGCCCTGGTCGGCGTAGAGGTCCACGGCGCGCTCGTAGGAGCGCACGGCCGCGGGAGTGTCGTTGATCTTGAGGTAGAGGTCGCCGACGCGGTTATAGAGGGAGAGATCGGGGCTCGATTCGGCTCCGGACTCGATTTGCTGGATGGCCTTGAGGTAGACGTCGATGGCCTTCCGCCACTCCTCCTTTTGCTCGAACTTCCGGGCCGAGTCTTTCAGCTTTTCCAGGTTCATGCGGCTCGGGCGGATTGGGGGAAGTGGCGAATCGCGATAAGAATAAGAGATGGAATCATCGAAACATAGGTAGCCGGAGATGTGGGCGGAAGAGGCGTCCCAACCCCTGCTCCGGCAGCGCTATCCCGCCGCGCCCGGATCGAGTTCTCCCGCCGCTACCGCCTGCGCGAGCCGCTCCAGATCGGGCGCCGGCGGACGATCGGCCGCGAGTGGCGTGACCTGCGGTGTCAGCGCACGAAGCCGCCGATAGAGCGCGTCCACTCCCTTGCCGGGTGTCAGCGGCTTGAGAAACTCGAGTCCCTGCGCCGCGCACAGAAGCTCGGCGCCAACGACCCGCTGCGCGTTCAGCAGAATGCGCTGGGCTTTCCAGGCGGCCGCCATCCCCATCGGCACAAAATCCTCCTGATTGGCATCGGTCGGAATCGATCCGATGCTCGCGGGCATCGCCAGGGTCCGCGACTCGGCGACGAGCGAGGCCGCAGTGATCTGCACCATCATGAAGCCGGAGGACAGCCCGGGGTCGCTCGTGAGGAAGGCGGGAAGCCCCTGCGAAAGATCGGGATTCACCAGTCGTTCCACGCGCCGCTCCGCGATCGCCTGGAGCGTCGTGAGCGTCATCGCGAGCAGATCCAGCGCCTGCGCGACCGGCTGTCCGTGGAAATTTCCCCCCGAGATCACGTCCCCGTTCTCGAATACCAGCGGGTTGTCGGTCGACGCGTTGAGCTCTATGGCGACCGTTACTTCGGCGAAGCGGATCGCATCGCTCACCGCCCCGAGCACCTGCGGTGCGCAGCGCAGGCTGTAGGCGTCCTGCACCCGTGGATCGTCGTCCCGATGCGACTCCCTGATCTCACTATCGGCCAGCAGGGCGCGCATGAGATCGGCGGCCTCGATCTGGCCGCGATGGGGGCGAGCGGCGTGGATCCGCGGATCGAGGGGCGCCGGCGTTCCCCGAAGCGCTTCGAGGCTCATCGCCGCGGCCCCGGCGGCCGTGCGCCACAGCACGCGGGCGTCGTGCACGAGCAGCGCGAGCAGCGCGGTCTGTGCCTGGGTGCCGTTGATGAACGACAATCCCTCCTTTGGTCCGAAGCGATAGGGCGTGAGGCCGGCCGCGGCGAGCACAGGTGCCGCCGGCGCGTTCGCGCTTCCGGTGAGAATGCCACCCTCCCCCATAAGCGCGAGCCCGATATGGCTGAGCGGTGCAAGATCGCCACTCGCGCCGACACTGCCCTGTTCCGGCACCCATGGGATGATATCGGCGTTGAGCATCGCGAGGAGGGCATCGACCAGCTCGGGGCGCACACCGCTCGTGGGACGAAGCAGCACGTTGGCGCGGAGCAGCATGACCGCGCGGACCACCTCGGCGGCCAGCGGGACGCCGACGCCGGCCGCATGGCTGCGGATGAGATTGGCCTGGAGCTGTTCCAGTCGGTCGGGCGCGATTCGCACGTTGGCGAGCTTGCCAAAGCCGGTGTTGATCCCGTACATCGTCCGTCCGGTGGAGACGGCGGTCTCGACGAGCCGCCGGCTCTCGAGCAGCCGGCCGCGGGACGCCGGGTCTACGGAGATGTGGACTTCGGGATGTCGCGCAACGCGGACGACATCGGCCACCGTGAGAGAATCGCCGGTGAGGATGAGGGTGGATGGAGGCATGGGGGAAACGTCGCAGGTCGCAGGTCGCAGGTCAAAGGACCGCGGGCCGGCGACCGGCGATTTACTTCTTTCCCCCCACTACCAGCTCCGGATTACCCGGATCGGTCTGGAAGGCCCAGTCGAGGATGAGGAATGTCTGGCCGACGTGGGTGACGCGGATGGCGCCGTAGCGCGGATGCCCGTCCGCCGCGCTCATCTCGAAGACGTACCCGAAGCCGGGAGACGCGAGTATTGGGGTGGTGCGATACGTCTGGTCGGCCGCGAAGTCGATGCTGGTCAGGTCGTCGACCGGCGCGGAGTCGTCGTAGTACTCGACCCCGGTGCCGGCACGGATCGGCGTGAGGAAGAGATCGCCGTTGCCGTCCCGATCGACGGCGAAGTCGAGCGCGGGAGAGTCGCCGTCGCGCACCAGGCCGAGCTCTCCATCCTGCACCGAGCCATCGCCATTCAGATCGTCCCAGAACCGGAAGCCGCTGCCCGCGGTCTGCGTTTGCCGGGCGAAAATCGCCACGTTGCGGGCGTCGGGCCGGGGCGTGTCGCCGCGGAGCGGAGAGCGATCGCTCTCAAACCCGTCCACGCTCACCGCCGAGACGGCGTAGCAGCGTGGCACGCCGTTGCTGAGGGCGCCGGCCACGAACTCCGGCGCGACCGTGGTTCCCTCGAGGCGAAACGCCGTGCCGCACGCCGGGGTGCTCGCGTCGATGTCGTAGGTGGTGCTGTAGATGCGGTAGTTCTGAAAATTGCTGGGGTCGGCGAGGTACGCGTTGTCGGACCAGGTGAGTGCGATAGCCCCGTCGAGCGAAACACTGGAAAGCGTGGTGGGCATCTCGGGAGCCGTGCCGGGGCTGGAGCCCCCGTCGTCATTCGAGCACGCTGCCACCAAGAGCGCCGCCGGGATCCACCACCCGCGCATACGGATAACTCCGGAGAGAGATGGCCTCCCCTGAGCAGGGGTCGTGCCAGGAGGCGTCTAAGGGTAACAATCGAGTTCGCAATATGTTGGATTCCGGCCGTTCGCCCGGCGTCTCAGCGGGGTGACACTAATTCTCGAACGTCGTCTGGTCGTAGTCGAACTTGAGCTCCGGCAGGTCGGTCAGTGCGATCGAAAAATAGAAGGCGAAGTTGCCGTTGGGATTCCGAACAAAGTTGAAGCTGGCCCGCCACTCGTGGAGGTCACGTTCGAGCCGGACCACCTGGGACTCGAACCTCCCGTCGGTAATGTTGTATTGGGAGGACCAGGAGAGCGACCAGAACGCCGTCGGGGAGAAGTTGGTGCTGAACCCCAGGCTCTGGCGGTCGTCCGGCAACGGGGTGGTGATGCCGAGCGGTGGACGTGTGCGCGACAGGCTGTAGTTGAAGTTGGCCGTGAAGCCGCCGCCACTTCGTGCCAGCGGCGCCTGGGTGGTACTGAAGAACGATCCCGGCCTCGTTCGTCGCCCGGAGCTCGCCACGTACGAGCTCGGCACCTCCTCCTTCTTGCCCGGCGTCTGGCTCTTTCCCCCCAGCCCGAAGATCGATCCCACGGCGCGGAAGGTGTTGCCCGAGATGGCGAAGCTCGCGCTCACGTTCTGGAGGAATGGAGCGAACTTGGCCGTATCGCTGCCTGCGGCTCCCCTGAACAGATCGTGGGTGAGGGAGAGATTGAACCCGGGGAGGAGATCGCTCAGCAGCGAGTTGGTCACCGACTGCGTCGCCCAGCCGGTGCGGCCCGGCTTCTTCGCCTGCTCGAAATCATAGCTGACGGGGCTGGTGCTGATGCTGAGCAGGCGGAGCTTCGTGTCGTTCACCGATGCGGTATCGCCCTTGGGCGGCTTTCGCTTCCCCTCGAACGACTGCGACAGCGAGAGGCTCACCGCCTGCGTCGCGTCGCTCCGCAACGACACCGCGTCGGCGTCCACCGCAATCGCTCGCGCGTACTCGAGCGGGATGTTGGCCGCCGGCTGATAGTTCCACGTGATGATCGGCGAGAGACTGTGCCGGATCCGGGCCAGCGGACCGATGCCGGGAAAGAATCCGAAGAACGTCGGCGCCGCTGTCACTCCGAACCGGAAGCGCTTGCCCTGGCGGACGAAGCTGCCGTTCGTGTTCTGATTTCTGATCGCGAAGGGGCCGCTCGTCGTGTTCGCGATGCCCACGACCGGCTGCAGCTTCCAGGATCCGCGAAAGAGGATCGGGAGGTTGATGCCGGTGTCCCAGTCGATCGAGCTCTGGAAGGTGCCGTTGCTGAGCCGGCTCACCGAGAGCGAGTCGTTGGGGTCCGGCGTCGCGGTGTTGGGGATCCGGAACCCGATCGAATCGGGCGCCGTCCCCATCTGGTCGGTGACGTCCACCGAGTTGGCCCAGTTGAACGACCCGAAGCGGATCGGCGTGTCGAAGCTGAAGGCGGTCACCCGCGTATCGGCCGTCCGCGCGACGGTGTCGATGATCCCCCCCGGCAGGGTCCGGGTGAAGATCGGCAGCGGCTGATTGGACGTCGTGTTGTTGGTAAAGCTCAGCCCGGGGGACCACGTGATGTCCGATCCGACGGCGATCGGCACGGGCGACAGCGTGATCGCCGGGAAGAGCTGCTGCACACTGCCGTCGGAGATGCTCTGACGCCGGTTGCCGCCGAGGGTGAGCGTGCCCCAGCTCAGGCGCTTCGAGTAGTTGAGCGAGCTGGTGATCTGCTGCGTGTTCTGCAGCGGGTCAATGGCGTTCTGTCGCACGACGGCGTTGTTGCTGGCGTAGTTGAAGCTCAGGTTCAGGCTGCTGGCCAGGCTGAACTCCTGCCGGTGGTCCCAGCGGAGGGTGAGCGCGGACGCGCCGTCCACTTGGCGCTGCTCGTTGAACGCCGCCGAACCGCTCATGAACCGGTTGAGCCAGCGATACTGTCCGGCCACGCCGTACTGCACGTACCGGTTGGCGAACCAGTCGAGCCTGGCCGTGAGGTCGACGTAGTCGTTGGGCGCCCAGTAGTAGCCGATGTTCGTGATCTGGCGGTTGTACGTGCGAGTGGGACGCACCAGGTCGTTGAGACCGATCTGCGGGACCAGGATCCCCGACCGTCGCCCGGGCCGGACGTCCTGGAAAATGAACGGCAGCCAGAGAATCGGCACATCGCGAACGTAGAGCACCACCGGGCGCGCGACCAGCACGTTCTTCGAGATCCACTTCACTTCACCGGCCGCGAAGTGATAATGCGGCGTGGGCAGATCGCAGCTCGTGATATCGGCGGAGCCGGCGTAGATCCGGCTCGAGCTCGAATCCTGGGCGACGTTGCCGCGGAGGAACCACACCGTCGAGCCCTCGGTGAAATTCGTCAGCGCGTCCTCGACCACCCCTCGCCGGCGGCAGGTGTCATACCGGATGCCCTCGCCGATCAGCACCTGATCCTTGTCGAAGAGATGGGGATCGCCATGCGCGTCGAGCAGGCAGCTGTTTCGCCGATACGTGATGGTGTCGGCTTCGAGGAGCGACCCCTGTCGCTCGGTGAGCGCCTGGCCTTCCAGCAGCACGCGCTGCTCGCCGATGAACACCGTCGCCGAATCGGCGCGGTAGCGGGTAGACTGATACCCGGGCCGCGCCAGGAGATCGGTGACGACGGAATCGGGCGCGGCGAAGCTGCGGGAGGGGGCGGTGGGAAGACCGAGCCGGCGAGCAGTGGCGGAGTCGAGCGGCTGGCCGGCACGGGTGCGGGTCGAGTCGCGAAGCGAGTCGGCGGGCGTCTGGACGGCGCGCGGCCGCACCGGGACCTGCGCCTCCGCCGGCGCCGCCCCCAATCCGAGGGCGACGAGAATCAGTCCGGCCATCGCGGCGCGAGCCCGCCGCCTGTGCACGACGACCGCTCCGGCGACGCCCACCTCATAGAGCACCAGCAACGGCAGCGTCATCATCACCATCGACACCAGGTCGGTGCCCGGGGAGAGAATGGCGCCGCCGGCAAAGGCGAGCACGACGGCGTACCGGCGGAAGGCGTGGAGCTCCTTCGGGCCAACCACACCGAGCCATGCGAGAATCACGATGACCAGCGGAAGCTCGAACGACAGCCCCAGGGCCAGGACGACCTGCGTGACGAACCCGAAGTAGGCGTCGTAGGTGATAAAGGGCTGAATGGCCTCGGTCTGGAAGCTGAACAGCACCCGCAGCGCCTGTGGGATGACGTAGATGTAGGCGAGGATGCCGCCGGTGAGGAAGAGTCCCAGCCCCACGAAGAGGGCCGGCACCATCGCCTTCTTCTCGCGCGCGTAGAGGGCGGGGGTGAGAAACGCCCATACCTGCCAGACGATGATGGGTGACGCGAGGATGAGCCCGACGATGAAGCCGAGCTTGAAGACGATCATCACCGGCTCGGTGGGGCTGGTCACCACCAGCTTGCCGTTGGTGAGATACGGTGCGATCGGCTCCTTCAGGATATTGACGAGCTGGAACCGCTGCACGAGGTACAGCCCCAGCCCCGTCCCGACGATGATGGCCCCCAGCGACCGGAGAATGCGGGATCGCAGCTCCTCGAGGTGGTCGAGGAATGGCATTTCCCCAGCGGAGCCGGTCATGGAGCGGAGCGCCCGGGGCTTAGCGCCCGAGCGCCTTCAGTCGGTCACGGGCGAGCGCTGCTTCGTCCGATTGGGGGTACTTCTGCACCACCTTCTGATACGAATCCTTCGCCTTGGCGACGTCCTTCCGGCGCTCGGCGAGGAGACCGAGATTGTACAGCGACGATGCCGCGCGCGGGGAGGTCGAGAAACCGTCCACCACCTGCGTGTAGTAGACGCTCGCGGAATCGGGGTTCTCCGTCGAGAAGCTCTGCCCGATGAAGTACAGGGCGTCGGCCGCGTGCGGGCTGTCGGGATAGGTCTTGAGCAATTCGCGCAGCCCGAGCCGTGCCGTGCCGGTGCTGCCGCGGCGCAACTGCGCGAGTGAGGCCTCGTACATCTGGTCGGCGGAGGCGTTGGCGGCACCCTGCGGATGCGCGCTATCGCCCGGCGCGGCAGGACCGGGGCCCTGCAGCTGTGCGCCGCGCGCCTCCAGCTGAGTCTTGACCTCGCTCAGCCGCTGCTGGCTCTGGCCGGTGAGCTCCTGCAGCTGCACCAGCTGCTGCTGGATGTTGTACAGGTCGGTGCCGAAGTCACCCTTGAACTGGCCGACGGCCCGCCGGGTGGCATTGAGGGAATCGAGGATGCCCTGCTGTTGCCGGATGATCTCCCCGAGCTGGGCCGCCCGGGTGGAATCGTTCCGGGCGCTCTCCGCCCGGAGCAGCGAGACCTCTCCCTGCACCATCTGCACGTCGCCCTTGGAGGCGCATCCCGCGAGCGCGGTAGCGATGGCCGCCCCGATCATCCACCCCCCGGCCGGCGCGCGGGACCGCGCGCCGCTCGGGTGCCGCACCGCCCGGCTCACTGCGGCGCGACGAGGTTATCGCCGCCGGCCGTGACCTGGAATTCGTCACGACGGTTCTGCGCGTAGGCGGCTTCGTCATGGCCCGGGTTGAGCGGCCGCTCCTCGCCATAGGAGACGACATCCATCCGGGACGCATCGACGCCCTTGTTCTGCAGGTAGCGCTTGGCCGCCGCGGCGCGGCGGTTGCCGAGCGCCAGGTTGTACTCATCGGAGCCCCGCTCGTCGGCATGCCCGCTGATGGTGAGCCGGACATTCGGGTTGGCCTGGAGGACGGCGGCCTTCCGGTCGAGCGTGGCCTCATCGGCGGAGCGCACCGCCGCCTGGTCGTACTCGAAATTGATCATGGCGGCGAGATCGGCGGCCACGGCGCGCACCCGCTCGGCGGCTTCACGCGCCATCCGCTCCCGCTCAAGCCGGTCGCGTTCCGCACTGTCATCCTGGGGCGGGGGCGTCGGCGCCGGCGCGGGGGACGGGGCGGGCTGGGGCGCGGGCTCCTCGGGCGGCTTCTTGCCACCGCAGCCGGCGGCGGCCGCGGTGGTGGCCAGGAGCAACAGCAGAGACGAAGCGCGCATCATGACTCCACGTTCAAGGGTGGGGAGCTACCGCGGTCCGGCTCAGACGGCGGGACCACGACGGGAGCCGCGCGGCGCCGGGGGTTCTCAGCTGGCGCACGCGGCCTGTTTCGACATCCATGACCCAGAGCTGGCGAATCCCGCTCCGGTCGGAGACGAACGCGAAGTGCCGGCCGTCGGGCGCCCATGTCGCGTCCTCGTTTCGGCCGGCCGAGGTGAGTGGACGCGGCGGCTGGGGCCGGCCGACGTCGACAAGGAAAATCTCCGGGCTGCGCTCGACTTCGCGATGGAAGATGACGCTCGCGCCATTGGGGGACCAATCGGGTGCGTTCGATGCGCCCGTTGCGCCGAAATCGAACTGGGCCAGGAGCTCTTGATCGGTCCCGTCGGCGGCCATGACATAAACCTGCGGCGGTCCGGCGCGGGTGGAGACGAAGGCGATGCGCCTTCCGTCGGGCGAGAACGTAGGAGATAAATTGTCCGCATAGCGTCCTACGGTCAAGCGTTGAGCGCAGCAGTGATCGACGATGTTCGCCGAGAAAATGTCGGTGCCGGTCTCATCGGAGTGCGCGTAGGCAAGCGTCTTGCCATCGGGCGAAAAGACCGGTGTGATGTTGAGCCCCGACTGGGTTCCCGGTACCGGCGTCTGCGCGCCCGTCGCGATGTCCTGCACGACGATGCCGCCCCGCCCCTCCCCGAGTGGCGTGTACGCGAACCGCAGCCCGTCGGGCGACCACGCCGGGGAGAGTGAGATCCGGCCCGCCGGCGTGAGCCCCATCAGGTCGACGCCGTCGCTGTCGATCCGGTAGATGCGCCCGTCGGACACGAAGAGCAGGCGGCTGGCCGCGATGCCCGCGGTCCCGGTGGCCCACCGCGCGACCTCATCCGACATCCGATGGACCTCGAGGCGGAAGCCGGCATCGGTGGCCGCGGGGAGCGCGAACACCTGCTGGTTGGCCACCATCGATCGCGCCACATCATGGAGCTTCACGCTCACCCCGCCGGGCGCCTCGGCGAGCTCGACCGCGAAGACGGCACCCAGGGTCTTGTAGATGCCGTAGTTCACCGGCCCGCTCGGCGGATCGGTGGTCGATGAGGGCCCGAGATCGATCATCTGGAACCGATCGCTGAAATCCAGATCGCGACGGACGATGGCCCGTACCGAGTCGACCCCCGAACCGGGAAGCATGACGAGCCCCGGCTGTGTCCCCGGCTCATATCGCAGAGTGACGGTGACGCCCTCCCTGTTCCCCTTGGTGGTATCCTGGGCGGAGGCGACACCAGCCGAGAGCGAGGTCAGCGCGACGGTGACCAGCACGAGGCGGGAGGCGTGAGCTCGTTTCATCAATTGACCGGCCTGAATTGAAAGGTCACCGGCAGGACGTCGGCGTCCCAGCCGTCCGGGAGCGGTCCGAAGGCCCGGGAATTGGCCGTGGCTTCTATGGCTCCCTGTGCGCTCAGATCGAATGAGAAGCTTCCCGACCTGGTGACGAACCTGATGTCGCGGACCGAGCCGTCGCGAAGGATCAGAAAACTGATTTCAGCCTGAGCGTTCTGCTTGGCCGCATCCCGATCCCAGTTGCGATAGACCTGTGACACGATATTTCGCAAATATTCGGGAAAGGGAAACTCCAGCCCGGGGGTCTTGATCGTCGCGACGTCGGTACCGGTGCTCGGCGTCTCTCCCGGCAGCGGGGTCACCGGCGCGGCGGTCTTTGGCGGCGGCTCGCGATTCGTATCCCTCGGCTGCGCCTTGGGCGTCGGCACGGGCGGCGCCTTGCTGGGCTTGGGCGGCTGCGGCTTGACCGGTGCCGGCTTCTCGACGGGCGGACTGGGCGTCGCCTCGCGCGGCAAGCGCCGCTGGGGAGCGGGCGCGGGCGCGGCGATAAGCTCGACCGCGTACGAGGGTGGAGTGGCCTTCGAGGACTGCACGTGAGTGAAAAGCAACCCGGCCGCCGTCGCGTGCACCACGATCGTTCCGATCATCCCCGCCGCGGTGCCAGGGGGCCGGCCCCGCGCGGCCCGGACGATCACGGCGACCCTTCCTCCTGCGCGACGAGCCCGACGTTCTGGACACCGGCGGCGCGCACGATCGCGAGCACGCGAACGACCTGGCCGTAGGGCACCCGCGTGTCCGCCTGGAGATACACCCCCGACGGCTTGCGGGTAGCGACGAGCGAACGGAACGTCACCCGAAAATCGTTGTACGATACCGGCGTTTGATCGACGAAGATCCGGCCATCCCGATTGACCGTGACCACCATGCCCTCCTTGGGGGAGAGCGGCCTTGCTTCAGCCCGCGGCAGCTCGACGTCCACCCCGCCCTGCATGATCGGGGCCGTGAGCATGAAAATAATCAGGAGCACGAGCATGACGTCGACGAGCGACGTCACGTTGACGTCGGCCATGAGGGGCAGCTCGCCCCGCTGGTCGCCGAGACTTCCGCCCAGCCCCGCCATCTAGAGCAGCCCTTCGCGCGCCATGGTTCCGATCAGCTCGTTGGCGAATCCCTCGAGCTCACCGGCAAAGAGACGCACGCGATTGACGTAGAGATTGTAGGTAATGACCGCCGGGATGGCGGCCGCCAGGCCGGCGAAGGTCGCGACCAGCGCCTCGGCGACGCCCGGCGCTACCGCCGCCAGATTTCCCGAGCCCTTGGTGGCAATGCCGGTGAAGGCGTTGATGATGCCGAGCGTCGTTCCGAGCAGGCCGAGGAGCGGACTCACCGAGCCGATGGTCGCGAGCCAGGGAATGTAGTGTCCCAGCAGGTCGCGCTCCGCCGCCACTTCCTTGCCGAGGACCATCTTGAGCGCCTCGAGCTGGGTGGCCGTGAGCGTGCTCCGGTCGGCGCCGCGCTCCTCGCGGAGCGCGCCAGGACGCAGCTCGGAGTAGAAGGTGATGGCCTCGCGGAAGAGCCGGTTGTAGGGCGACGGGGGCTGCTTCATCACGGCGTGGTAGGCGTCCTGAAGCCGCGTGGTCCGCTCCATTTCAGCGAAGAAGCGATCGGCCTGCTTGTTCAGCTTCCGGAACTGCCACCACTTGTAGATGATGATGAACCAAGACACCAGCGAGAAGACCGCGGTAATGACGAGCACGACTTTGGTTTCCGTGCTGGCCGTGAGCACCAGCTCGATCGCGGAGCCGGGGACGGCGCCGCCCGTCTGCAGCATCACGTGCCCTCCTTTCGAAACCACTCCACGAGCTGGCCCAGACCGTCGTCGAACGCGACTTCGGGAGTCCACCCCAGCACCCGCCGGGCCTTGCCGATATCGAGCGAGCTGCGGAACAGCTCACCGGGCCGCGGCGGCGCGAACTCGAGCTCGGGCTTCTTCCCGACGACGCGGCCCACCGCCTCGGCCAGCGCGAGGACGTCCTGCTCCCTTGCGGTGGCGATGTTGAAGGCGGGCGCATCGAAATCGGCGCCGGACGGCATGGGTATCGTACTCGCCAGCACGCTGGCCCGGGCGACGTCCTTCACGAAGACGTAATCGCGGGTCTGCTTCCCGTCGCCGAACACCGTGAGCGGTTTCCTGCCGAGCATCCGCGAGACGAAGATCGACACCACCCCCGCCTCGGACTTGGGGTCCTGCCTGGGGCCGAAGACGTTGGCATACCGCATGGCGATGCCTTCGAAGCCGCGGAGCGCACCGAGGGCGCGAAGATAGTATTCGCCCGCCAGCTTGCTCACGCCGTACGGGGAGACGGGCATCTTGGGCGCCGTTTCGGCCGTCGGGATCACCTCAGCGTCACCGTAGAGGACGCCCCCACTGCTCGCGAAGATGACGCGGTGGACACCACCAGCGCCGGCGCCGTCGAGCAGGTTGGCGAATCCCATCACATTGATCGACGCGTCGAGCGCGGGCTCATCGACCGAGACACGAACGTCGATCTGCGCGGCGTGGTGATTGAGCACGGTGAATCGGCCGGTGGCGAGCAGCTCCCTGGCCTCGGGTGACCGGATGTCGGCGCGGACGAACCGGGCGCCGGATGGAATGTTGCGTTCCTTCCCGCGGGACAGATCGTCGAGCACGACGACCTCCCACCCTCCCTTCAGGTAGGCTTCCGCGATATGGGAGCCGATGAACCCCGCTCCGCCGGTCACCAGGACCCGCCCACTCACTTGGGACGTCTCGCCATCAGGATCTCCAGCAGCAGTACGAAATTAGGCCTTCGGGAGGACCGCCCCGCAATATAGATATGTAAGGCGAGGAAGGAACCTTGAAAAATGACACAGCGCCGGGGAGAACCCCGGCGCTGTGCAGGCCGCTCGACTGCCGGAGGTCAGGACGGCAGCTTTGCGACTTGGCGAACCTCGGTGCCCTGAGGAATATCGGGAAGCAGAACATTGAGGAGACGGCCCGTCGCGGAATGGTTCCGGACGTGCACGATTTGAAGCGTGGCAAGCAGCTCATGGGTGCGCACGCGGCCATCGTCGGTGATGCCGGCCTTGCGCCGCACCTCGAAGATGTCGCCCGCGGCGACGCCGTCCTGCTGCCCCTTGTCGATGAAGACGACCATCTGGGGGAGCTTGAGATCCTGGCGGGTGGGCCCGCCGAGGAGCTCTCCACGAACGCCGTCGCTGACCGGCACCGCATGCTCGGCGCCGGCCGGCATGAACTTCTCCGCCGGAAGGGCCGCCTGGCCGGGGCGGATGGGGCCGTACGCCGCCACCACGCTGGCGATGTACCGCCCGCTCACGGTGTCGGTGACGGTGGCCAGACCGGTCGGGATGATGACTTCTCCGTACGATTTCCAGTCCACGCCGCGGTGCGCGATGAGAAGGGTGTCGCCAATCTGGTACGTCGCGCCACGCGGCGCTTCGATGGCGATGGAGACATAGGGCATCGCATCGTTGACGACGGTCGTTGCGCCAATCTGCGACGGAGTGACGGGACCGATCACCCTGGCCCACGGAAGTTTCTGGTTTTCCGTCAGGAAGCCCGACGAATAGAACTCGGTTTTCCGGAGCGGACGATATTCCTTCCGGGTGTACGCCTGAATCGACTCCTTCAAGGTGCTCGCCGGCCGGGGGCCGAAGAGAGGCTCCTGCTCATCGCTGTCCGAGGGGGCCTGCGCCAGCTGCGCGAGGGTGGCAGTCGTGGCCGGCCCGGCCTGCTCGACGGGCGGCTCGGTATCGGCCGCCTGTGCGCCGGCCACCTCCGACTCGACCATCGCGGGTGGCGCAGGCGTGTCGGTAGCGGGCACGGCCGCCATCTCTTCGGCGCCGGAGAGTCGCAGCACTTCGCCGGGATAGATCCAGTGCGGATCTTCCACGACGGCGGTGTTCATTCGGTAAATGTCGGGCCAGAGGAAGGGGTCGCCACGATACTGCCTGGCCAGCTCCCACAGGGTATCACCCTGGCGCACGGTGTGGCTCTGATCGGCGGCCTGGCCATGAGCGACGACAGGGCTCAGGACCAGGGCGAAGATGCCCAACTTCACGCTGAACGGACGCAGCATCGAGGTCTCCCAGCGACATCGTTGTCGGGTATGGAGATGGAACGGCGAACCCGGAACGGTTCAGGGCGGCGAGGGGCAAGATCAACGCCAACGGGACAACCCCCTGGGTCAATCCGGTAAGTGACCGTTTGTCAACATCTTGGAGCACACCATCGAAGACCACCGAGGCGGGGCGGGTATGGCGTTCGGCAGCAGGGACGGGAGAAAGCGAAACCGGGACGCCCGCAACGGGCATCCCGGTCGAGCTCGGGCCTGGCGCCGGCTCAGAACGGCAGGTCGTCGTCCTCGGCGTCGAGCGCCTCGGGGAAGTCCTCGAATGACTCCTTGCCCTTGGGTGCACCTCCCGAGGAGGCCGCCGCCGCGCCGACCTTGCTGGGCGCCGTGAAGTCGGATCCATCGCCGCTTCGGCCGGAGAGGAGGATGACTTCGCGAGCGGTGATCTCGGTGGTATATCGGGTTTGCCCCTCGCGATCCTGCCACGAGCGATACTCGATGCTCCCCTCCACGTAGATCTTGTCGCCCTTCTTGCAATACTTTTCCGCGAGGTCCGCAAGGGCGGAGCCCTTGTTGTTCCAGAGAATGACCCGATGCCACTCGGTTTTTTCCTGCTTCTCACCCGATTGATTTTTCCACTGGCGGCTGGTGGCGACCGACAGCGTGGCCACTCGGGAACCGTTCGCGGTGCTGCGGACTTCCGGGTCCGCGCCGAGGTTCCCGATCAGCGTCACTTTGTTCAAACTCCGGCTCACATGCACCTCCAGGTTCTCGATGGGGCCCGATCCTGCGGACTCGGACATATTGGCTACCAGCAAGTTGTCGGCGAAACCATCCCAGCGCCATGCTCATCCTGATCGCGCCGCCTCGTGGAGTGCGAGACGGAGCACCAGCGCGTCTTCCTTGGGATTTCGATAGTACGCGGATCGTTGTCCGACCGCGCGAAATCCACGGCTGAGATACAGCGATTGCGCCGAGCGATTCGACTCGCGCACCTCGAGAAACACTTCGTCGACGTTCCGCCTGCGGAACGCGGCGAGGCCCGTCTCGAGCAGCGAACCGGCGATCCCGCGCCGTCTCGAGTCGGGGGCGACCGCCAGGTTGAGCACCTCGCCAGTGCCCGCGACTTCACGGCCGATCATGTATCCCACGATGCCTCGCCCCGTCTCCGCCGCCAGCGCGAAGGTCCACGCGGAATTGAGCGCATCCCGGAAGCTCGCCTCGCTCCACGGATCGGTGAACGCGCGTCGCTCGAGATCGAGCAGCGCCTTCGCGTCAGCGGGAACTGCCGACCGAATCCGGTAAGGGGCGTCCATGGGTCATCTCCCAGCGTGCCTGCGCTTCCGCCGGCCGTCCGTATGCCGGCTCCCACAAGCCGGGCATCGCGATCTGCACCGCGCCGCCCGCGCCTCCGACCAGCCCCAACAGCCGTCTCGCGCTCGGCGCACCCTCGGGGGAGGTGACGATCGTTCGCCCCGACCAGCGCTCGATCGCGTCATGCGCCGGGGCCGGTACGTCGCCGACGACGGCGTCGGGCCGGAGCACGCGCGACGGCAGCTCCTCCGGGCGGCACACGGATGGCGCGAGCTCCGTGACGATGGCGCCGACCGTGAAGCGGTAGGCGGCGGCGTAGATCTCCCCGCGCAGCGCGTCGGCGACCGCGACCACCAGTTGGCCGGGGCGAGCGATACCCGCCGCTCGAACCATCAGCGACGGCGCGGTCCAGAGCGGAAACCCACGCGCCTGGACCATCGCCTTGGCGACGGCAGCGCCAACTCGCAGACCGGTAAAGCTGCCGGGGCCCTCCGAGACGACAATGGCCGTCACACCGTCGAGGCGCACGCCCGCTCGTTCGAGCGCGGTGCGAATCATGGGCAGCAGTGCCCTGGCGTGACCGCGCGCGCCGGTGATGCTCTCTTCGGCCGCGACTTCCTCCGAGTGACCCACCGCCACCGACGCGCGCTCGGTGGCCGTTTCGAGCGCCAGGAGCATCAGAACTCCTCCAGGCCGCGTCGTTCGGGATCGTCGACGTGATGCAACCGGAATCGCCGAGCAACCGGTGGCAGCCAGGCCCCGGCCCGCTCCGGCCATTCGATCAGGATCGCGTCACCTTCACCGAGCACGCCTTCCCAGTCGACATCGGCCGCCTCGTCGTCGGCACGCAGGCGGTAGCAATCGAGGTGAAAGACCGGACCGCGCCGGCCATGATAGCGGTGCACCAGGGCATACGTGGGGCTGGTCGCTGGCGCCACGACGCCGAGCCCGCGTGCGATGGCCTGGATGAACGTGGTTTTCCCGGCTCCGAGATCCCCTTCGAACGCGACGACCGAGCCAGCCGGCAATGCCTGGCCCAGCGCGAGACCCGCGGCCGCAAGCTCGCGTTCATCCAGGTGTCGTATCACGCCCGCCGGCGGACGCGCGGTCCGTTTCCGCGCCGCACGTCGGGGGCGCTGGCGGCCCGAAGATCGTTGAGCTGGTCGCGCAGCATGGCCGCCATCTCGAACTCCAGGTTGGCGGCCGCTTCGCGCATCTGCCGCTCGAGCGCCTGGATGGCGGCGGCACGCCGGGCGGGATCGTGCAGGTCGATCCGGTCCTGCAGCGAGCCCCTGGGCTCCGGCTTCTCCGTGCGCGCATCGGCGACGTGGGTCGAGAGCCGCACCTCGTCCATCGACTTGATGATGGAGCGGGGCGTGATTGCGTGCTCGACGTTGTATCGCTGCTGGATTTCTCGCCGCCGGTCCATCTCGGCGAGCGCGCGTTGCATCGAGCCGGTGATTCGATCGGCGTAGAGGATGGCGCGTCCGTTGATGTGCCGTGCCGCGCGGCCGATCGTCTGCACCAGCGACCGCTCGGAGCGAAGGAAGCCCTCCTGATCGGCGTCGAGGATGGCGACAAGCGACACCTCGGGCAGATCGAGCCCTTCGCGCAGCAGGTTGATCCCCACGAGCACGTCGAAGTCGCCGAGCCGGAGCCCGCGCAGGATTTCCATGCGCTCGATGGCGTCGATGTCGGAATGGAGGTAGCGCACGCGTACCCCCGCCTGCTGGAGATAATCGGTGAGGTCTTCCGACATCCGCTTGGTGAGTGTAGTGACGAGTACCCGCTCGCCCAATACCTCGCGGAGGCGGATTTCCGCGAGCAGATCGTCCACCTGTCCGCGCACCGGCCGGATGTCCACCTCCGGGTCCACGAGGCCGGTGGGGCGGATGATCTGCTCGACGATGATGCCGCCCGACAACCCGAGCTCGAGCTCGCCGGGGGTGGCCGAGACCGAGATCATCTGCGGCGCGAGAGACATGAATTCGTCGAAGTGCAGCGGCCGGTTGTCGAGTGCCGATGGCAGCCGGAAGCCATACTCGACCAGCGTCAGCTTGCGGGCGCGGTCGCCGTTGAACATGCCGCCGATCTGCGGCAGCGAGACGTGGGACTCGTCGACCACCACCAGGTAGTCGGCGGGGAAGTAGTCGATGAGGCACGCGGGACGCTCCCCCGGCAGCCGGCCGCTCAGCGGGCGCGAATAGTTTTCGATGCCGGCGCAGGTGCCGACCTCGAGGAGCATCTCGATATCGAAGTTCGTGCGGGACTCGAGTCGCTGGGCCTCCAGGAGCTTGCCCGCGCCCCTCAGCTCGGCAAGCCGCCCGGCGAGCTCCGCCCGGATGGCGACGAGGGCACGCTCGATCTTGGCCCGCTCCGTCACGAAATGCTTGGCCGGGTAGATGGCGCACTGTTCGAGCTGGGCGATCGTATCGCCGGTCAGCGGGTTGATCTTGCTGATCCGCTCGACCTCGTCGCCCCACAGCTCGATGCGGATGGCCTGCTCCGCGTACGCCGGGAAGATCTCGATCGAATCGCCGCGGACCCGGAAGGTGCCCTGCTCAAAGGAGACGTCGTTGCGCCCGTACTGGATGCGCACCAGCTCGGCCAGGATCGCGTCGCGCCCGCGGTGCTCCCCGCGCTGGACCGTGACCATGAGCTTGCGGTACTCGACCGGATCGCCGAGGCCGTAGATGGCGCTCACCGTGGCGACGATGACGACGTCGTCGCGCTCCATGAGGCTCGAGGTGGCCCGCAGCCGGAGGCTCTCGATGTCCTGATTGATCGACGCGTCCTTCTCGATGTACACGTCGGTCGAGGGGACGTACGCTTCGGGCTGGTAGTAGTCGTAGTAGGAGACGAAGTACTCGACGGCATTCTTCGGCAGGAACTGGCGCAACTCCCCGTAGAGCTGGGCGGCCAGGGTCTTGTTATGCGAAAGGACCAGCGTGGGCCGGCCGTAGGCCGCGATGGTGTGGGCAAGCGTCATCGTCTTGCCCGATCCGGTGACGCCCAGGAGCGTCTGGTACTTGTCGCCCCGGCGGAGACCGGCAGTCAGCTCGGCGATGGCCTTGGGCTGATCGCCGGCGGGCTCGAACGGGGCAACGACTTCGAAGCGGGGGCTGCTCATGGGGCGAAATATAGCGCCGGGCGGACCCTTCTTCATGATGCTTTCACGAAAACTTCCCGTTGCACCAGCAATGTTTCCGCGAGTACCTTTCCGCGATCACTTCGGAGGATGTGAATGACGACGGCGACGCTTCCCCTGGTCATCCAGGGGGGGATGGGTATCGGAGTCTCCGACTGGCGGCTGGCCCGCGCCGTCTCAATGCGCGGGCAGTTGGGAGTCGTGTCAGGTACGGGCCTCGACGCGGTTCTCGTCCGGCGCCTCCAGGACGGGGACGAGGGCGGTTCGATGCGGCGCGCGATGGAGCGATTCCCCCTGCCGCGGGTCGCGCAAGAGGTGTTGCATCGCTATCACCTCCCCGGGGGGCGTCCGGCGGGCGTCGCCTACAAGTCGATCCCGGTCTGGAAGCAGGTCGTGAGCCTGGCGCGGGCGCAGCTCGCCATGCTCGCGG
>JBDTTA010000010.1:0-24827 GCA_039930845.1 Gemmatimonadales bacterium | reverse complement strand
CCGATGTCCCACCCCCGCACCATCCGCGTCGCCCACAGCCCCGATTCCGACGACGCCTTCATGTTCTACGCCCTGGCCGAGGGAAAGATCGATACCGGCGAGCTCCGTTACGTGCACGAGCTGTCAGACATCGAATCGCTCAACCAGCGCGCCCGGCGCGCCGAGCTCGAGGTGACGGCGGTCTCGATTCACGCCTACGCCTACATCTGGCGGGAATACGCCCTGCTCGGCTCCGGCTCCTCGATGGGCGACGGCTATGGGCCGCGGCTGGTCTCGAAGCTTCCGCGGCCAGGCGACCCCCGCGCGGCACTCCGGGGGCGGCGAGTCGGTGTCCCCGGCCTGCTCACGACCGCGTATCTCGCGCTCAGGCTCTTCCAGCCCGACGTTACCGAGGTCGTACTGCCGTTCGACCGGATCGAGGACGCCGTCCACGCGGGCGAGGTGGACGTTGGTCTCCTCATCCACGAGGGGCAGCTCACCTACGCCGACGCGGGGCTTCACCTCTGGGCCGACCTCGGCGCCTGGTGGCTCGAGGATACCGGGCTCCCGCTCCCGCTGGGCGGCAACGCGGTACGGCGGGATCTTGGCGAGAGCGTCATTCAACAGATCGGACGGGACCTGCGCGCCAGCATCGTCTACGCCCTCGAGCATCGCGCTCCCGCGCTGGCCCACGCGAGCAGATACAATCGGGGAATTGGGGAGGAGCGGACCGACACCTTCGTGGGGATGTACGTGAATGACTGGACGGTGGACTACGGCCCCAGGGGGCGGGCCGCCGTCCAGGCACTCCTCGACCGGGGCCACCGGGCGGGCATCATCCCCGGCCCGGTGACGGTGGACTTCGTGGGGTGATTGACCGGCTCCTTTTCCAGTCCTACCTTCTCGAATCACCGAGCAGGGGCGGTTGCCGAGTCCACTGGAGGAGCCCGCGTGTCCCTGAACGATGGACCGGTCGCCGTGCTGGTGGTGGACGACGAAGAGCAGCTCCGTAACGCCCTCCGCAAGTACCTCGTACAACAGGGGTTCGAGGTCTCGGTGGCGTCCACCGGCGAGGAGGCCCTCGGCATCCTCCGCCGGCAGAAGATCATGGCCATGGTGCTCGACGTGAACCTGCCGGGGACGAGCGGAATCGATCTGGTCCCGCGGATCCTCGAGCTCGAGCCCGCCCTTGCCCTCCTGATGCTCACCGCGGTCAACGACGCCACCACCGCCGCCCTCTGCATGCAGCGCGGCGCGCTCGACTACCTCCTCAAGCCGATCGACCTCGCGCACCTGGGCCGCGCCATCACCTCGGCGCTCCAGCGGCGCCACAGTCTCCTCGAGGGCCAGCAGGTCAACCGCTGGCTCAAGGAGGAAGTGGCACAGCGGGCGGCTGAGCGGCGGCTGGAACAGGCGACCCAGGAACGGATTTCAGTCGCCACGCTCGAGGCGCTCGTCAACGCACTCGAGGCCAAGGACCCCTATCTCCGGGGTCACTCGGCGCGTGTGGCCGACCTCTCCGCCATGGTGGCGGCTCATCTCGGCTGCGCCGACGAGGAAGTCGAGGCGATCCGCACCGCCGGCCGCCTGCATGACATCGGCAAGATCGGGATCAGGGAAGAAGTGCTCAACAAGCAGGGGCCGCTCACCGACGAGGAGTATGAGCACGTCAAGCAGCACACCCTGGTCGGCTCGCAGATCCTCGCGCCGCTGGTCCACCTGCGCAACGTGATCGCATACGTGCGGAGCCACCATGAGCGGTGGGACGGGTTCGGCTATCCCGACCGGCTCGCGGCCGACGCGATACCCCTCGGCGCCAGGGTGATCGGCGCGGTCGAGATCTTCGATGCGCTCACCACCGCCCGGCCGTACCAGGAAAAGATGCCGTCGGAAGTCGCGATCGAGCGCATGCGCGACCTCGTCGGCACCGCGCTGGATCCGGCGATTCACCAGGCGCTCGAGGCGGTGGTCATGCACCCGCAGGCCCTCGTCTTCCTCGACGATCCGGAGGCCTGAGCCGTGGTTCCGGTGTCGTTCGTGCTCATTCTGGCCGCGACCCTGGCCGGCGTTACTCTCCTCGCCGTGCTCGCCTGGGTGTGCTACACCGCCTATCTCAACTGGTACGAGCGCCGGCTCGAGCGCCGGAAGGGCATCTATCGGTCGCTCGTCGAGGATCTCGCCCTCGGCGACCGGGAAGCGCTCGACGAGGAAATCCATCGTCCCGGGACGCTGCACGATCTCGAGGCCTTCGAGGCCGCGCTCGAGGAACAGGCCCGCACCACCACCGATCGCCCCGCGTGGCTGCTCGAGACCTATGATCGCCTCGGGCTCATCGACAAGTACGTCGAGCGGCTCCGGACGGCCCGTCGATGGAGAGAGCGCGCGCTCGCGGCGGAGCTCCTCGGCCGGGTGGGAAATGCCAAGGCCGTGCCGGCGCTACTCGACACGATCCGGGCCACGCGCACCGAGGATTCCGATGTGCGTGACATCGCCCTCAGGGCGCTTGCCCGCATCGGCGACAGTCGCTCCATCCCGCCCCTCGTCGAGGCGCTCGAGACTGCCGACGGCTGGCTCGCGCCGCACCTCGCGGACATTCTGATGCGTCACGGCGAGTCGGCCGTGGAGCCCGTGCTCGCCCTGCTCGAGCGGCCGGCGCCCGCCCGCGCCCGCGCATGGGCCGCCAATCTCCTCGGTGAGCTGCGCGCCGGGCCGGCCCTCTCCGCGCTCCTCCGGTCGCTCGACGACACCGATGACGAAGTGCGCGCCAAGAGCGCCGCGGCATTGGGCCGCCTCGGCGACGCGAGCGCGGCGGCGCCCCTGCTCGACCGGCTCCTCACCGACCCCGTTCCCTTCGTACGGGCACGCATCGCCGGCGCACTCGGGCAATTCCACGATCCCGCGGTCACCGAGCGCCTGGTGCATGCCCTCGGTGATCCCGCCTGGTGGGTTCGCGTACGCAGCGTCGAGGCACTCGAGCGGATCGGACCGGCGGCCGAACAGCCGCTCATGCTCGCGCTCGACAGCGCGGACACCGAAATCCGGAGCCAGGCAGCGGTCACGCTGGAGCGGCTCGGCGCGGCCGACACGCTCGCCGCCGCGGTGCGGAATGGGGAGAATGGCCGCCAGGCGGCCCGGACGCTCACGAAATTTCCTTCCTCGGGCGCCCGTGAGCTTCTGGCCGGCCTGCTCGTCGCTCCAGTGGCCTCCACCCGCGAAGCAACCCTCACGGCACTCAGCCGAGCGGGGCGGCGCGATCTCTCGCCGGAAATCGGACAGGTCGCACTGGCCGATCCCGAGCCGTCGTTGCGCGCGGCGGCACTGGATCTCCTGGGCCGCTTCCACCTTCCCATCGCCACGACGATCGCTGTCGAAACGATTCGCAACGAGCCTGATCCGGCGGTGCACGCGGCCGCGATAAGCGCCCTCGCGCGTCAGGGGAGTGAAGGCGCGTCCAGCGCGGTGGCCGCTGGACTCGGCAACCCCGCGGCGGAGGTGCGCGTCGCATCGGTCGAGCAATGCGCCCGCCTTCGCCTCGACGCGGCCAGTGCGCGAATCATCGAGCTCCTGCACGACGATCCCTCTCCGATCGTGAGTGAGCGCGCTGCGCTCGCGGTGGCACTGATGCAGCTGGCGGGAGGCGAAAGCGCCTTGCTCGCGGCTACGAAGCGCGCCGCACCTGCCCCGGTACACGCGGCGGCGGTGCTCGGGCTCGGGATGTTCGACCAGGAGAGCATGGTGGCCCGCCTGGCCGAGATGCCGGACTCCGCCGAGGTGCGGGAGCTGCTGCGCGAACGGCTCCGCGGCGATGCCTGGTATCGATGGCTTGGCTGCAGGTTGCCGGCCTCCCGGCGTCCCGAGCTGCGCGCGCTGGCCATGCACACCACCGAGGCGGCCGCGCTCGCGCTCGCGAGCGGCATGAGTCAGGTGCTCGACCCGACAGGCCGGGTGCGGCTCATCGGCGGCCTTCGCGCGATCCCCGGCGAGGAAGGACGGGAGGCGCTGACCCAAGCCGCACGCCGCGATCCCAGCCCCGAGGCCAGGACCGCGGCGCTCTCCGCCCTGGGAGACGTGCTCGACGGGGGCGAACTCCTCGCCGTTGGGGGCGAAGGCCTCGGCGATCCCAGCCTGCTCGTCCGCCGAGCCGCAGTCAGCCTCTTCTCGAGGATTCCGCCGGCGAGGGGCCTGCCCGTCTTGATCCGGGGGCTTCGGCCCGGCGACGATCCCACCGTCTTCGCGGTGGCGTCGGAAGTGCTCGCGCCGTCGTTCCGCGAGTTCGCCGACTTCGCCCTTCGCATGCACGACGACGGCGACGAGGCGTTGTCGGTGGTACAGATCGCACGTCGCCTCACCCATCCCGATCTCCCGCGGCTCCTGCCGGTGCTAGCCCGGAGTCGCTCCCCGGAGGTGAGAGAGGCAATCGCCTCGCTGTGGACCGCTCGCCCGGACACGGCCGACGCGGCGTCCCTCGCCGCGCTGACGCTCGACCCCGCCGCCGGCGTCCGCCGCGCGGCCGCGCGCGCTGCCGCGGCCATCCGGTCCTGGAGTCTGCTCGATCGCATGGCGTCCGACCCCGACCCTGTCGTCCGGAGGGAGGTCGCGCTCGCGATCGGGACCACCAAAGAGCAGGCGTCGGCGGCAGGGACGACCCTCGACACCCTCTCGACCGACGGCGCCATGCCGGTGCGGGCCGCGGCGTACGTCGCGCGGCTGCTGCAGGGCACCCCGGTGTCGCTCCCTCCCGGCATCGAACCGGTCGAAGCGGCCGGCGCGCTCCGCGAGGCCGCGGACCTTCCAGCGCTTCGCGCAATTGCGCGCACCGCCCCCGACGAGAACCATCGCCTCGCCGCGGGACTGGCGTTGGCCCTCCTGCAGGACCAGGTAGCTCACGAGCTGGCCCGGACCGATCCGTTTCCTTCGGTCCGCCACCGCGTCGGTGGCGCGCTCGAGCTTGCCGCCACCCGCCCGGACGACGCCTGATGGGCGAGCTCGTGCTGCGGGTGCTCATCGCCGGTGCGGTCGCCGCGCAGCCCTTCTTTCTCGCGTACTTCCTGCTGCACAACACGTACACCCTCGCCCTCATCGTCCTCTCGGCCAGACAGGTCCGGCGCCGCGTCACCAGCCACTTCGTCGAGGACCTCGATCTCATCGACAGCGCCGACCTGACCAAGCCGCTCACCATGATCGTCCCGGCGTTCAACGAGGAAGTGACGATCGTGGACAGCGTGACCAGTCTGATCAACTGCGAATATCCCCGCGTCGAGATTGTCGTGGTCAACGACGGATCCACCGACGGCACGCTCGGCCGCCTCCGGGACGCACTCGGACTCCGCACCACCGATTTCCCGTACCGCGGCGCGATCGCCACCGCACAGGTGCGGGGGATGTACGAGGCCACCATCCCCCTCCCCGCCTCGGTGATCCGCGTGGCCGTGATCGACAAGGCGAACGGCGGCAAGGCTGACGCGCTGAACGCGGGCATCAACGCCTCGACGGCGCCCTACGTCGTGTCGCTCGACGCCGACTCGATTCTCGATGAGCACGCGCTGAAGGAGCTGATGCGCGTGATCCGTGAAGACCCGCGGGTGGTGGCGGTCGGCGGGCAGGTCGCCATCGCCAATGGGTGCACGATCCACCAGAGCCGCGTCGTGGAGGTTGGACTGCCGGCGCGGTCGCTCGCCCGATTCCAGATGGTCGAGTACCTCAGGTCGTTCACCACCGGCCGTACCGGGCTGGACCGCCTCGAATCGCTCCTGATCCTGAGCGGCGTCTTCGCGGTATTCGAGAAGGCCATCCTGATCAGGGCCGGTGGGTACCTCACGCCATTCGTGAGCCACCGGATCGTGGAGGAATACGTCGGCGCCGCCGCGAGCACCGTATGCGAGGACATGGAAATCGTGGTCCGGCTCCATCGCTTCATCCGCGACAAGAAACTCGACCGCCGTATCGCCTTCCTCCCCCACCCGGTCGCGTGGACCGAAGTGCCGGAGACTTTCGCGTCGCTCCGCAAGCAGCGTGGGCGATGGTACCGCGGCCTGCGCGAGGCGCTGCGCTACCATCGGTCCATGCTCGGCCGCCGCCCATTCGGCCGGATCGGCTGGTTCGCGCTCCCGGCATTCTGGCTCTTCGAGTATCTGGGGCCGCTGATCGAGGTCGCCGGCTACGCCGTCGTCCTGTTTCTCTTCGTGGTCGAGAAGCTCGGCGGCGGACGCGCACTCGATCCCGCCTATTTCTGGGCCTTCCTCCTCGCTTCTCTCGGATACGGGGTCCTGGTCAATGTCGCGGCCGTGCTCGTCGGCGCATGGCGGTTTCGCGCCGGCCTCGCCGACCATCTCCAGCGCCGCCTGCTCCCGTTCGGCGGCTGGAAAGAGGTCTTCATCCTCCTGGGCTATGCGGTGCTCGAGAATTTCGGGTACCGGCAGTTGACGCTCTACTGGCGTCTTCGCGGCTTGTGGGATGCGTGGCGGGGGAAAACGGGGTGGGAGAAGTTCCCACGGGTGGGTTTCAGGGAGGCTGCCGCCTCCGCACAAGGGTGACGGGTTTACGCCGAAGCTGGTCCGGTCGGTGCCGCGGGACTGTTGCCGTAGGCCATCGCCTGGAGGCGGGCAATGCGCTCGCGGATCGGTGGATGGGAGGCGAGGGTATCGGCCAGAAACCCCACCTTCTCGGAGAGCCCGCCGGGCGCCGGATCGACGATGCACAGATGCGCGGCGCCGCGCGTCACCGTCCGGGTAGGGTCGGACGCCGCTTCGAGCTTCTGGAGCGCGGAGGCAAGCGCCATCGGATTCCGGGTCAGTTGGGCGCCGGTAGCATCGGCCAGATACTCGCGCTTGCGGCTCACGGCCATCGCGAGGATTCTCGAGACCACCGGGGCGACCACCAGCGTAAGCAGCCAGAGCACCAGCACCACGATCGCCAGCGGGTTGCCGCCCTTTTCTCCTCCGCGGCCCCGCGACCCGCCTGAGAGGCCGCTGCCGCCGACCCTGGCGCCGCCCCGCACCATCCGCCCCATGCCATCCGACATGAGCGCGATCGCGCCGACCATTCCCGCCAGCAGCGTCATCAGCCTGATGTCGAGGTTGCGCACGTGCCCCATCTCGTGCGCGATGACACCTTGCAGCTCGTCACGCGAAAGGGTATGGAGCAGCCCCTCGGTGACCGCAATGCTCGCCGTCGCCGCGTCGCGTCCGGTCGCAAAGGCGTTGGGATCGTCATCGGGGACGATCCAGACCCTCGGCCTGGGTTGTCCGGACGCGATCGCCATCTCCTCGACCACGTTCACGAGCTGGCGCTCCTCCGGCGTGGCCGGCTCGGTGACCTCCCGTGCCCCGGTGGACCACAGCACCCGCTTCGCGCCGAAGCGCCACGAGTACCAGCAGATGCTCGCAGCGGCGAGTGTCGTGATGATCCCGATGAACGGAAACACGTGGCGGTAGGAGCCCTGCGGAGCGTGGGCGGTGAGCAGGCCGAACGCCAGATCGCCCCCGAAGCCGACCCAGGCGAAGAAGGCGATGAATCCGATGACGAGCCAGGTCGAGCGGCGGCGATTCGATTCCTGCTGGGCGAAGAGATTGGACTCTTCGCTCACGGAGCGGGCTTGTCGAGCGTCAGATCCACCGCGGGCACCGCGCGCTCACCGGGCTCCTGGATCTCCCACAGCTCCGCCGGCGACGCCTTGGCGATCCCGGCGACGAGCATCGTCGGAATCGTCGCCTGCGCGGTGTTGTACTGCGTGGCGGTGTCGTTGTAGAGCTGCCGCGCAAACCCGATCTTGTTCTCGGTGCTCGTGAGCTCTTCCTGAAGCTGGGCGACGTTGCCGGTGGACTTGAGATCGGGATACGCCTCGGTGAGCGCGAAGAGCCGGCCAAGCGCCTGGCTGAGCTCCCCTTCAGCCCTGGCCGTCTCCTGCACACCCGTGGCGCCCACCGCCTTGTTTCGCGCGCTGATCACCGCCTCGAGGGTGGTGCGCTCGAAGTTCATCGCGCCCTTCACCGTGTTCACAAGATTGGGAATCAGGTCGTGCCGCCGCTTCAGCTGCACGTCGATCTGCTTCCAGGCGTTCGCCACCTGGTTCTTGAGGGAGATCAGCCGGTTGTACGCGCCGATCATCCAGAGGACGAGGGCGACCACGACGACGAGAAGGATGAGCGCGGTCATGGCTGGTAGTCCTTGTGGCGGATGGGGTCAGGGCGTGATGAGTCCCGCCAGGGTCTGGCGGAACGCTTCCGCGATCGCGGCGGTGTCGCCATTGAGGCGGATGACGGGGTGCTGCGCATCGATGAGCACCTCCACCCCGGGGGCGACGACCAGCCGGTGACATACCGCCACCGCGGCGGCGCCCTCGACGGGCGCGAGCCAGCCGAGCACGGCGCGGCCCACGCGACCGCGGCCCGTGCCAGGAGCCTGCATCAGGGACAGGCGATCGGGACGAGGCAGTCCCGCGCCGAGCACGCCTGCTACCCGGCGCTCGATCTGATCGCCGGTCAGCTCGACGAACTCGCGCGTCATCGTGTCGAGCGTGGCGCCTTCCATCTGGCGCAGTTTGATGGCGAGGACCTGCAGGAGATGGCGGTAGGAGTAGACGGCAGCGGTGCCGCGGCCGTCGGGCGGGTCAACCAGACTGCGCGCGACGTAAAACCGGATGGTCCGCTCGCTCGGCAGCGCCCGCGCCGCGGCGTTCACCGGCACCACCCCGGACGCGTCGAGTATCCCGGCCGCAAGCGCCGCGAGATCCCGCAGCCCCCAGGGAGCCAGGGAGCTGTATGCCCGCAGCGTGGTGAGCGGGTCGGCCGAAGCGGTGAGCGTTCCCCCCGCGGTCAACCGTGACCGTTGCTCGTCCGCTTCTTCCCCTCCGACACCGAGACCGCCTCGAGCGCCGCTCGCACCGCGGTCCCCAACGTCTCCAGCGTGAACGGCTTGAGCAATATCGGGCAACTCTGAAGCTCCCGCGGCCAATGGTCTTTCTCGGCGAAGGTGTCGCCGGTCATGAGGATGACGCGCCCGCTGAGCCGAGGCCAGCGGCGCACCATCGCGAGGAACAATGCATCCCCGGAGAGCTGCGGAAGATGGAGGTCGAGCAGGACGAGATCGATGTCGACCTGATCGAGGAGTGAATAGGCCATGTGGGGATCGCTGGCCGAGACCACCTGGAAGTGGAGGCTCTTGAGCGCGCGCTCCAGCGTCCGCCGGAGCGCGGGCTCATCGTCGATCACCAGAATCCGCTCGCTCACGATGCTGCCTGATGAAAAGGAGTAAAGTATCGGTTCATCACCGCCGCCAGCGCCTCATGGATCGACAGCGACACTCGCAACTCACCTGCGGTGAGCCCGAACACGTCCCGCAAGTGCATCTGGAGCGTCTTCGTCTTGCTGTACCCGAGCTTGAGCGCCACGTCCTCGACCGTATAGCCGGGATCGAGAAGGAGCCGGTGGGCGTACAACAGTCTGGTCAGCACCATCACGACCCGTGGAGAAGGTAACCCCACCTTGGTAAACAATCGCTCGCAGGTCCGGCGGGTGAGCTGGGCGCGGTCCGCGAGGGCGGTAACGCTCGGACCGTCCCCGGGGGCGTGGAGCATCGCCTCGAGCGCCTGACGCAGCTCCGACGGCAGCTCCCGCAGGATGTCGGTCAGCGCCTGGATGACCTGCTGCGAGGCACTGTGCTCCAGCTCGGCCAGCAGCGCCAGCCTGAGCGAGCTCGGGGCGTCCTCGAAGCGATGCACGATCACGCGGCGGATTCCAGCCCGCCCCAACTCGAGGAGCACGCTGGCGGTCGACGGGGCCAGTTCGGTGTAGACCAGGAGCGGCAGGGAGGGGAAAAACTGACGGAGTCGCTCGATGCCGTGGGAGTTCGGCCCACAACCGCCAAGCAAGGGATCCACCACCGCCATGTCGACCGGCTTGCCTCGAATCGCGTCGACGGCCTCCGGCCACGTGGCGACCGACTCCCATCCGAAGCGGTCGGGATCCAGCGTTCGCAGCCGGAAAAGGCGCTCCGCAGGGACGGCGGCGAGTAGCAGATGTCGCAAATCGGCCCCTATTTGTCGCAAAAAGGCCCTAACAACCGACGCGGGGGGTCGCCAGATTGGCGTGTCCCCCCTGCGCCAGCACAATCAACTTGAAAGGGAGTCCCCATGTCCCGACCCACCACCAAGTGGATCGTCCTCGCGTCCCTGGCGATCGCCATGCTCACCTCGGCCGCGTGCACCCGGAACGACGCCACTGGTCCATCGGATCAGCCGGCAGCGTCATTCGAGGCGCAGGGCGGTAACAACTGAGGCTCACGACGCGAACGACAGCCGACGAATGCGGTAACCCGACCCACGGCTAGTCGATCAACGCGGCATACTCGCGGAGCCCGACCGCCACCTCTTCCAGGACTGGAGAGTTGCTCCAGGATGAATCGGGGGCGCGCTCGGGCTCACGGGTTTCACCCTCGGCGAGCTCAGCCAACTTGTGTTCGAACCGGAAATACCAGGCGTTGAGACGGTGGGCCTCACTGAGGGCCAAACCGGCCGTGAGGAGCGCCCGGCCCCGAGCGCTCTGACCGAATCGGCCCAGTCCTACCCCTGCCTTGAAGTGGAAGTCGGCGAGCATGCTGGGAGGCATGCGCCCGGTGAGTTCCTCGGCCTCGGCCCGCCGGCGCTCGAACGCCATCCGGTTGCCAACGCACGCCTCCATGTCCATCGACTCGAGCATTGCATTCGTGCGAACGATGAAACTCGTGTTCGACTTGAGGACGATCTCGAATGCCACACGCGCGCTTTCGTAGGAGCCGAGTTTGACCAGGCCCATGGCGATGTCACCGAGAATCCACATCCGCTGGAGCGGGTCCTCGGTCAGGACGAAGGCCTTGTAGTTGGCCTGCACAAACTCCACGGTCTTGCCTTCGACTGAATACACCGCGCCAAGATTGGTGTAGGCAAGCGCCTGCATTTCGGGAAGGTGCTCCTCCGAGGCGGTGACTACCACTTCCTCCCCGATCGACCGGGCCAGGGGAAGGTTGCCCATACCGCGGAGCACGGCCGCGCGTCCCAGCCGCCCACGCAATTGCACTGTGCGATCGCCCGACGTGTCGCCGGCCTGCTCCGCCGCCTGATAGCAATCCATGGCGGCGTTCCAGCGGGCGAGCAACCGGTTCAGCCGCGCCGCGAACAATGAAACCGCCCCGAAGTCGGCCAGCGGAATCAGCTCGCCATGGGTGCGCGTCGCGATCCCGAGTACCTCCAGCGCCTCCTCCAGACGGCCCTCGTGCTCCAGGTAATACGCGTACGCCGTCAGACTGAGACGAAGCCCGGCGGTAGCCTCACGCGTCGGGAGGACTTCCTGGGCAATTCCGGAAAGGTGGGCGGCTTCGGGTGTGTCACCGGGGAGGGACCGAAGATGGCGGCGGACGGCGTCGAGCTGCCAGACGAAGGCCTCCTCGGACTCCTCGGAATCGTCGAGCGTGAACATGCTGCCGACCAGCCGGCACACGACGTAGCCGCCCAGGGCGAGCCGCGCGGGAACATCCCGCTCACGGGCCCGCTCGAGACAGGCACGATCGAGGAACGCGCCGAATGTCAGCACGTTCGAGCCTTGCTCGAATTCACCGAAGAGGCGCTGCGGTGTAAACAGCGTTGGTTCCTTCCGTATTGCCCACGTTGTCCAGGAGAACCAGGAGACAGAGCTAGTATCGCCCGCCGACCTCGACCGGGCAAGGGTGTGCGATTTTTGGGGGGCTCCCGCGGGTAAAGGATTGATACACCCTCCGGGGAGTGGGCTATCCTCGGCCCATGCAACGCGGCCTGACCCTCCCGGAACTACTCCTCGCCATCGTCATAGCCTGCCTGACGATGGCCATCGCGCTGCCCGGCATCCAGGCCTTTCGGGACCGGCTCATGGTCACCGAGGAGGTCCAGCGTCTCATCTCGGCCCATCGGCGCGCCCGCGTCGCCGCCATCCTCCAGAGCCAGCCGCTCGTGCTCGTGGTCAGCGCCGACTCGCTGAGCATCAGCACGGTGGAGGGCCACGATGTCGTATGGGCCGCATCGGGCCCGCTATCCCGCGGTGTCGACCTCGCGGGGGGAGAACGTCACTTCGTCTTCTCGCCGGTTGGCATCACCACGGGCGTGTCCAATGCCTCGCTCACGCTCAGCCGCGGCAACGCCACCAGGACCATCGTCATCTCGCGGCTCGGCCGGGTGCGGGTTCAATAGAATGCGAGTGTGTGGCAGGTCGTGCGGAGGAAGACGGCACCTTCGTGCGGCATGCCGGCCCGGAGGCCGGTACGGATCCGGGCAGTTCTAACCGGGTGCAAAATTGAGGTCCACGTGGACCTTGATGTGCTCGTCCATCTGGAGCATGCCCAGCATCTTGCTCAGCCCGCCGATCTTGTAATCCTTGAGATTCAGCGGAAAATCACTGCGTACGTGCACGTCCCGTGGCCCAATCCGGATGATCGCGGGCAGCGTCACCTCACGGGTCACGCCGTGAATCTGCATCCGCCCGTGCAGCGAAGCGGTCATGCTGTCGCCCGTGCCGACAGCGTCCGAAACACCGGTCAACTCGAATCGGATGGCCGGGTACTTTTCGGACTCCATCGACTTGTTCAGGTCGCGATCGCGCCGATCGTTTTCCGTCTTGAGCGTCTTGACCGGCGCCTCCACCCACCCGCGTACCGCGGCCAGGCTGTCGGCGCCCGTCAGCTCACCCGACATGGTGGGAGTGGTGCCGACAAAGTCGCCGGGAGTGCCGTGCCCGTCAAAGCTGAGCGTGCCGCTCGCCACCCGTCCCGATGGAACCGATGTGGACTGGAGGGCCATCGCGGTCGCCGGCAGCAGCAGCGCAAAGGCCACGATCAGTCCGTACTTCCGCACCTTGTTGAGTAGAGTCGAGCGTGAAATGCCCAGGAGCATTGCCGCCTGGCGCTTGTTGCCACTGGTGTGTCGCAGGGTGAGTGCAATATGGCGGCGCTCCGCGGCGGCGAGTGAATCCGGCTCGCCTGGCTGGGCCGGCACGATCGCCTGTCGCAGGAGGCCGAGATCGAGATCGGGGTACCCCAGGTCGAGCACGAGCGTATCGAACCCCGGCACACCGATTCCCATCGCGGCGGCGGTAGCATCGGGAGCAGCGGCGGCCTGATGCCCGGCGCTGCGCAGCACACCGATGAGCCCGTCCCTGCGGGTCGGGTCACGCTCCAGAACGAGGAGGTGCATCGGACGCATGGTCTGGAAGGTAATCACGCCCACGGTATACTTGTTCACCCACACTCAGCCCCGAGCACCAATGCCCGCGCCACCGAATCTCAAGCTCCTTGCCATAGGCGATCGCGTTCAGGATCCGCTCCTGGTGCTCGAGGTCGAGTCGCGCGACACGCTGAAGGGCAGCTTCACCACCATCACGCTCGGCAACTGCCACGGCCGCCTGACGTCGTCGCCTTTCTGGCTGGAGGACCAGCCGCGTATCGCCGGCATCAAGCGTGGCGACGTGGCACAGGTCATCGGCGAAGTGGGCCAGTACAACGGCAGGCGGCAGCTCAAGGTGACATCCATCCGGGTGCTGCCCGCCGGCTCCGTCGACTGGCGCCACCTTCTGCCCTCCGTGGCCGACCTGCGGCCCTACTGGGACACCCTCGACCGCTGGCGCGGCGAGGTGCGGCGACCGCGACTCGCACGTACGCTGAACCTGTTTTACGACGACCCCGATTTCCGGCGTCGCTACGAGGAATGCCCCGCGAGCGTGCAGGGCCATCACGCGGAGCTCGGAGGCCTGCTGAAGCACACCTGCGAGGTCGCGTCGATCGGCCGCGCAATCGGCAAGGTCTGCCATGCCGACATCGAGCTGATACTCGCCGGGGCGCTGCTCCACGATATCGGAAAGCTCGACGCCTATTCGTGGGAAGGCGTCTTCGAGCACACCGCACTCGGCTCGCTGCTTGGCCACGTGACGCTCGGTCTCCTCATGCTCGACCGCCGCGTCGGCGAAGAAGACCCGCCACCCTGTACCGACTTCGAGCTTACGCTGCTCCTTCACCTCGTGGCCTCGCATCACGGCAAACTCGAATTCGGCGCGGCGGTGCCGCCGATGACGCTCGAAGCCGAGGTCCTGCACTACGCGGACAACGCGAGCGCCAAGAGCGCCAGCATGGCCGATGCGCTTGCCGACGGCGACAACTTCCTGGGAGAGGGTCTGCTGAGCGCGCGGGGAATCTGGCAGCTCGATCGCCGCCGGGCGTTTCGCGGGGGCAGCGATTGGGGAGAGACAGCGGAGAAAGGGGAAGAGTGAAAAACGGAACGGCCGCCTAGTCGTGGCTAGACGGCCGTCCCGCGTATGAACTATCCAAGATCGTGGCATTCCTGCCGCTGTTCAGCCTTGGCGTTGATCCCCAGGCCGGATGGCCATCCCACCTGGTTCGTCCATACGAGCGCTGCGAGTCGGATCGGGTCGCGGACCAACCCTTCGCACTGCACCCCGAGGCGCAAAATCGGAGTGGATGAAGCGCGCGACTGGCTTCAACTGTTCAAGCCGGGGTGATCACCGGGATCAGCGAGAGCCTGAGCCCTTGGTTGCGTCGGCCCTCTCCCCCGATAACCCGCTCGAACCCGCCTGCCGATCGCCGCTGCAACACGAGGTTACAGCACGTCTTCAGCATGGCGCGTAGGCATAAGATACGCGTCCGCGAAAAACCCGCAAGTGCCTGATTTTATTCGGGTTACGTTGTGTCGGAAGTGCGTTGCTGTGGATACCTAAACACACTGAGGATCTGCGTCTACCGTCTCCGTCCACACGATGTGGAGATGTGTATCCACATGAACGACGGCATGTGGGTTCCTACGATTCGAGCCCGACTTCGATATACCGGTAGGTCGGTTCGATCTCGAGCGAGCCGAAGAGACAGCCCGCGGCGCTCGCGGCAAACCATCCGGCGACGAGCGGACGAGGTACGTCGAGCTCCTGCATGATCGAGCCGAGCCACCGTCGCAGATGCCGGATCTCGGGAGCGCGCCGTCCAAGGAGCGCGAGAAGCGCACCGGCCCCGTTGGTGGCACGAAGGAAGTGCGCGAGGGCGTGGGCCCGATGGGGAAACTCGACCGCCTTCACCCCAGGCTCATCGAAAAGTATGGCGCCTTCGAACACGTCCATCGGCGGCGCATCGAGGCGCGGGCCGAGGTAGACGTACCGCCGATTTTCCTGTCCCTTGCGCTCGACCACCGCCGCCGCGGTCTCGCTGGTGAGTCGCGCCGCATGCAGCATGTCGTCGTCGAGCAGGATTCCCACCGCCCCGGTCCATTCGAGCGCGGCAAGCGCCGTCTCGACGGGGCAGCCGAGCGCATCGTCGAAGGCAAGCAGACGCGGTGCTTCGCCGGCGCGCAGGACGAAGTGCGACAGGCCTTCGGCGCGATCCGTAAACGTGCGAACGACGAGAGTCTGTGGAGTGGCCATATCCAAATGTACGGGGAGCAAGAGCTGGGGGCCAGCATGGCCTCCGCGACGGTCGCGCGATAAGTTGATCCAGGTGCGGCCGTTGTTTCCGGAGATCCCATGCGCGTGGAGTGGACGTCCTACAGCTCGCCGGTCGGTGCGCTCACCGTCGTGGAGTGCGAGGCGGGAGCCCTGGTGGTCGAGTTCCCCCATCGCGCCGCGACGGTCAAGTGGGCGGTTCGGCTGCGGGCAGCAGTCCCCGAGCTGCACATCGGCCAGGGCGCTTGCCCGGCCACGACCAAGTGGCTCGATGAGTACTTCGCAGGCTCCAGCCGGCCCTTTCCCTACCCCGACCACCTGAAGCGGTGGTTCGACCTTTCCCCCGCGCAGATTTCCGTCTTCAAGACGATCCGCAAGATCCCGCTTGGCGAGACCCGGTCCTACGAAGATGTCGCGCGGGCCACCGGTCTTCATCCCCGTCAGATCGGGTGGCTCGTCTCCGCCAACCATCTCGCCATTCTCATTCCCTGCCACCGGGTCGTCGGGAAGGACGGGGGGCTGGTGGGCTACGGCGGTGGGCTGGCCAAGAAGCGCTGGCTGCTCAATCACGAGCTTCGCGCGGCGGGGGTCGTGCTGCGCTGAGGCCTTATTGACAATTCCCAATACGGGCACAACCTTATGCCATGCTTCGCGCGGCGAATCCGTTGCACTACTGAGTCTTCGCTAGCCGGCCGGGCTTATGACCCGGACGGCCTTTTTGTTTTGAGGGGTCTTCGTACCCGGCCACAAGGGTCGGGGGTTTCCCCGGGGCCTGCGGGCTCCCTTTTCAAGAGGTCGCAGCAATGGCGAAGGGCACGGTAAAGTGGTTCAACGATGCGAAGGGGTTCGGCTTCATCGCCCAGGACGGTGGTAAAGACGTGTTCGTCCATCACACCGCCATCATCGCCGATGGCTTCAGGTCACTGTCCGAAGGGGACAGCGTGGAGTTCGAGGTCGTCGAGGGCCCCAAGGGTCTCCAGGCGTCGAACGTCCGCAAGGTCTGAAATCCCGAACTGCCCACTCCGATTCCCCGCCCCAGCGGCGGGGAATCTCAGTCTCGTACATTTCTTGCCATAGCGGCCGGTCGTTCCTCAACGCCCCCCGACCGGAGCTCGCCGAATGATGATTCTCGCTCGCGCCATCGCGCTGGCCTCTCTGATCGTGCCGGCCACGGCCGCTGCCTCTCCTGTGGCACCCGATTCCACCGCCTTGCAGTTTCATGACTTCCGCGCCGGTGCCCGGCTCGACGAGATCCAGGGCGTGCTGCAACGTTTCGGCGGCGGCCGCCTGCGCTGCGGTCAGGCCAAGGCCGATCGTCGGGTCACGGAGTGCCGGGCCGTCGTCCAACTCGCCGATCTCGGTGGCGCGGTGGACCTCTGGGTCTCCGCGGTCGACAGCGTCGCCAGCGTGATCACCCTCTCGGGCGACGGAGCGGGCGGACAGGTGGATACCTGGCGGCGCGCGATTGAGCGTCACTACGGAAGCGTCGGCGCCAAGGTGCAGGGCCCGCAGTGGAGCATGCAGTGGGTGCGGCAGGGGCGGATGCTCCGCCTCACCTGGCGCACCGATCGCGAACAGCGGCCGGTTTCCGTCAGCCTCGTGGATGGTCGAGTGCTCGACGCCTGGGGTCGCGATCGCGCCAGGCCGGCGAAAAATCCCTCCTAGCGAAGCCTGATCAGGAAGCTTCCCTCCGAATCTTCCAGCTCGAAATCCCGCACCACCTCGCCCCGATCCCGGAGCGCACGAAGCAGCGTGCGCACCCGGGTCCGAATCGGCGCACCGCCACCACTCCGGCCCCGCCCCGTGATCAGGCGAACGACGCCCCCGGGTCGTGCCCGGGATTGGCTTCGCAGGAATCGCTCGGCGTTGGCCGACGCCTCCACGACCGTCTGTCCGTGAAGGTCGTACACGGCGTCGGCTGTCCGCTCCGTCCAATCGGGCATGCAAGGCCTCGCGTCGGTGAGTACGCTATTTGCACTTTCCGCCACCGGACCGCCCGCGCCGTGAGAATTCGGCCGAACGCGTCCGGGCGGGCCTGGTCTCTAACTCGTTCCACTCCGGTTTCTTACGAACCTGCGTCGTATCCGACCGTGACTCCGTGATCGGGAAGCGCGTGCCGGCTTTCGGGCCGGGAATCATGCACTGAGGGGGGGACTTGGCATTGTTCGAACGTTTGACGCGTATTGCGCCTCGCGCCGCGTTGGGCCTGTTCGCCGCCCTTGCCGCCGGCTCCTGCGGACGTTCCCGCGGCGAGGTCGTCCGCATCGGGGTGGCCGGCTCGTTCAGCGACCCGATCGGCCTCCCCATGAAGCAGGCGGCGGAGCTGGCCGCCGAAGAGATCAACGCCGCCGGCGGCATCAACGGCCGGCGCCTCGAGCTGATCCTGCGTGACGACTACGCCGACCCCGATTCCGCGGTCTTCATCGCGAACGACCTCTACGCGTCGGGCGTGTCGGCGGTCGTCGGGCATCTCTTCTCCGGCGAGACCCTCGCCGCCTCCCCGGTCTACAATGGTGGCACCGATCCGGTCGTGGCCATCTCTCCCTCTTCGTCCTCGCCCGACCTGACCACCGCCGGCAAGTACACGTTCCGCGTCTGTCCGAGCGATCTCGCGCACGGCGCGGTGCTCGCGCATTGGGTACGCGACCGGCTTCATCTGAACGTCGGCGCGCTACTCTACCTGAACGACGAGTACGGGCGCGGAATCCGCCAGACGTTCGTGAATGAGTACTCAAGGATCGGTGGCGATCTCCAGTCGGTGGATCCCTACCTCGGCGACAAGCCGGAGGTGGGACCCTATCTCGACCGGATCGCGAAATCGCGGCCGGAATTCCTCGTCGTCGCGGGGAACCGGGGCGAGGCGGAGGAGATCATCCGACAGGCCCGCAAGCGGGGCCTGACCATGCCGGTGCTCGGCGGTGATGGGCTCGAGGGCATCCAGCAGGCGGGAGCGCTGGCGGAGGGCGTCTACCTCTCCTCACCCTACTTCCCGGCAATCCCCACGGAATCCAACCGCCGGTTCGTGGCGGCGTTCATGAAGAAATACCCCGATACCGGCGCTCCCAATCAGCCCGCCGCCGGAACCTATGACGCGATCTATCTGCTGCGCGAGGTCATCGCGAGAGCCGGTACCGGTCGCGACGCCGTCCGCCGTGCGCTCGCCGGCGTGGGGACCTCAACCCCTCCGTTCGAGGGCGTGACCGGCACCATCGCCTTCGACGCCGCCGGCGACGTGTCTACGGAGAACGTCTACGTCGGACTGGTGCGCCACGGGGTCGTCGAGGTGCAGGGATCCGAAGACAAACTGGGCGCCCGATGAATCCCCTGCGCAGCATCCGCGGACGGGTGATCGCCGGCATGGCGCTGCTGATCGGCCTCGTCTTCGTCATCGCGCTCCTCGGAGTGAACTCGATCCGCGCGCTCGACCGCTCGGTCAATCAGGAAATTGCAATGGTGCTCCAGAGCGGGGATCTCGGCAACGGGTTGGTGTCGTCGATCGCGTCGGAGGTGCGGTCGGCGGAGGAATACATCGTCCGGCCCACGATGCAGACCAGATCCCAGATGATCGAAGAGGGCGACTCGGCCTTCGCCTATCAGCGACGCTATCGCACCCTCGGCGCGCTCACGACCGCCGACCGGTATATCGTCAACAAGATCGCCGCGAACCAGGCGCAGATCGAAGTCGCGTACGGGCTGGCCCACGCGCTGACCGATCTCGGCCGCGTCGACGAGGCGCGCCGCGCCGCCGACCGGGCCCGGGCGCCATCCGACACGCTGCTCGGCGACGTGCGCGCGCTCAGCCTGGCGCAGACCAGCCGCTCGATGGCACGCGCGGAAGCCCTCCGCCGCCAGTCCTCGGACAGCCGGCGCGCGCTCTGGGGTCTCTTCATCGTATCGCTCGGCATCGGCGCGTTCACCTCATACTGGACGGTCCGCTCGGTCGACCGGCCGCTGAGATTGCTCATCGGGGCGGCCGAAAAGTTCGGCGGCGGCGACCTGCGCCCGATCCACCTTGGCACCGAAATGCCGAGCGAGATCGAACGCCTCGCCCGCGCGATGGGCGATATGGGGGGGCGGCTCCGGGACGTGGTCCAGGGCGTGACCAGCGAGGCGACGCAGATCGGAAACAGCGCCAGCGACTTCTCGGCGGTCAGCGAGGAGCTGGCGGCGAGCAGCGGCGAGATCTCGGGCGCCATGGTGCGCATCGCCTCGAGCGCCGATCAGCAGGTGCAGGGAATGGAGAAGGCCGACGAGCTCCTGTCGGGTCTCCGGAAGATCGCGGAAGCCAACGCGCATGCCTCGACGCGCGTGGTCGAGCTCGGCGTCCACATTCGCTCGCTCGCGGCCGACCACCGCAGCGAGGTGTCGAACGCCGGCAAGTCGCTGCTCGGGATCCGCGAGGTGGTCGCCACCTCCGCGACCCAGGTGCAGGAGCTGGCCCGGCTCTCCGAGCCGATCACCGCCTTCATCGACCTGATCCGGCAGATTTCATCGCAGACGAACCTCCTCGCCCTCAACGCCGCCATCGAGGCGGCGCGAGCCGGCGAGCATGGCCGCGGCTTCGCGGTCGTGGCGGAGGAGGTGCGGCGGTTGGCGGACTCGAGCGCGGCGGCGGCGGAAGATGTGGCCAAGACCGTCCAGTTCATCCGCAAACAGGTGCGTGACGTTTCGACGACGATGGCGGCGGGGTCGGAAAAGGTCCAGGGGATCGAGTCCGTGGCGACCGCGGCGGCACGCGCCCTCGAGGAGATCTCCGAGGCCATCGGCGAGATCCACGAGGCCGCGGCGGAAGTGGAACGGGAGGCAGCGGCCAATCGATCGATCGTCGAGCAGCTCGGCGTCCGCACCCAGGAGGCGAGCCAAGCCGCGACGGAGCACGCCTCGGCGAGCGAGGAGGTCACGGCGGCGGCGGAGGAGCAGAGTGCGAGTACGGAGGAGATGGCGTCGTCGGCCGGCGACCTGCTTCAGGCCTCCACCCGACTGACGTCGTTGATGGCGGAGTTCAAGACCTGAGGAGCCGCTACCTCCGCCTTCCGCTCTTGGCCGCCTTCTTCACCTTCTTCACGGACTTGACGGATTTGACCGGCCGTATCGTCTTGCCCTTGGCCCGGGCCTTGGCTCGAAGGGCACGCTCGCGCTCGACGGCCTTGTCGGCACGACGCTGCTGAGCCGCCTGCACCTCGGCAAGCAGCCGGTCACCCTCGTCCTGTCCGAGCAAGTTGCGGCGGGTAGCGTACTTGACCAGCTCTTCGGCGTCGGCGACACTGAAGTCCGTCAGGCGAGCCGCCGACCGGATCACGTTGCCCAGCGCATCCGCAACGGGACTCCGCAGCACATTCGCGATCCCTGGCAGAGTCTCCAGCAGGGTCGAGATCTGTGAACCTCCAAGCTCCGAAACCACAACGCCTCCCTGGCTGAACCGAATCGCTGGATCCCGGTGGATCCCGTCAGGGCGAATTCTGACACGGTCAGACAGGTTTGGCTAGTAGTTGCGTATGCTACTGTGCGTCATTCAACCCGTAACGTGCCTCGCTCGTCATACGCGCGGTGGGGAAGGCAGAAGAACTTGTAAGTGCCGGGAGGTATGGCGGGTACAACGAAGCGGTATTCCGCCCCGTCCGCCACCAGGAGCGGGCCGCTCAAGTCGGCCGCGCGGCGGGGGAGCGCGGCGTTGAGGGCAGCGTGGGCCTGCGGAGACAGGCCGCCGACCTCGAACGATATGCTGTGCGGGGCGCCGCTCTCCACCTGGAACACCACGACGTCACCGGGGTGCACCCGGACGATGGCCGGCTCGATCAGGTACTCCCGCGCGGCTGTGTCGGCGCGGAGCTTGACCAGATGGGTCGCCTGCGCTGACGCGGAGCGCGAGGCGGCCGTCAGGCCGAGCGCGACAAAGACGACCGAAAGTGGGTGCATGTTGGAGTGTCCTGCCTTTGCGCCTGGCGACAGGCATCCGTACATTTGCGGGTATGGCGAGGCCGTTGGTTTGACGTACAAACCTCGCAGAGGGTCCGACTGTGGGACGTCGGGGCATCAAGGAGTATCGGGCACCGGAAGCGCTTATCCTGATCGCCGCTGACCGGGATCAGAAGCCGGTGGCCTGCCCGTCGTGCGGCGCTCCAACAGTCGAGCGTACACCGGCGCGTGCCTCCGCGGAGGATGCGCCAGGCGGCCGGGTTACCCTCCACTGTCTGTCCTGCGGGCGTACGGCCACCTACATCCCCCGCGTGCTCGACCCTGAATCCCTGCCGGAAGCGCCCAGGCACCAGAGCGAGCGGTAAGGCTCAGTGGGGCGACGAGAAGATCCGGGTCCACCGCACGGCGGTGATGAACGGAAGCGCGCGCCAACTGCCTGGATCGTAGCTGAAGTACACGAGCAACGGACGACCCCGCACGTTGAGACGGGGCAGGAAGCCCCAGTACCTGCCGTCGTACGAGCTGTCCCGGTTATCCCCCATCATGAAAAACGAATCGGCGGGCACCACGATCGGCCCCCAATCCTGGAGATCGGGATGGTAGGAGCCGGTGTCGGCGCCGGCAAAGTGCGGCAACTGCCACGCACGCATCTTCGCCCGTTGCCCCGGGTCCTCCGACCTGGTCGGGTCGGCGTGCACCGCGTAGGGCTCATCCACCTTGGCGCCATTGCGGTAGAGCTGGCCCCCCTCCATCGAGAGGGTGTCGCCGGGCATGCCGATCAGCCGCTTGACGACCTTGAGCCCCTCCTCCTCGACGGAGTCGAAGACGAGGACGTCGTTGCGGACCGGCTCGCGCACCGCCGGCAGGCGGGCGTGAATGAGCGGCACCTCGGCGCCGTACAACGCCTTGTTGACGAAGAGGAAATCGCCGATGAGCAGCGTGTTCTCCATGCTGCCCGAGGGGATCCGGAAGGCTTCGACCAGGAAGGTCCGCAGGAAGAACCAGACGACCAGGGCGACGACGATCGACTTGGTCCATTCCCAGATCCACGTCACGAAGGAGCGGGACGGAGCGGCAGAGCGAGCGGTCATGCGTGTGTCCGTTTTGATGGGTCCGGCCGGGAAGTATAACGGAGGGGCGCTCAGGTCGCCGCGCGGAGCGCGCTCAGCACCTTGTCGGGATGATCACCAGCATTCGAGACCCGCACCCAGTGCTTTCTGACCCGGCCGTCGGGGCCGATCCACACGGTGGACCGGATCACGCCGACCACCTTCTTGCCGTAGAGCGTCTTTTCGCCGTAGGCGCCGTAGGCCTGCATGACGTGGTGGTCCGGATCGGAGAGCAGGGTGAACGGCAGCCGGTATTTGGAGGCGAAGCGCGCGTGGGACTCGGCGTCATCGCCGGAGACGCCGAGCACGGCGGCGCCGCGCTCCCTGATCTCGTCCCATGCATCGCGGAAGCCGCACGCCTCCTTGGTGCATCCCGGCGTGTCGTCCTGTGGATAGAAGTAGAGAATGACGTCGCGTCCGCGGAAATCCGCGAGCGACACCTGCTTCCCCTCGGCATCGGGAAGGGTAAAGTCAGGTGCGACGTCACCTGGATTCATCACATCACCTCATTCGTTGACCTTGGCGGGCGTCCGGTCCACCACTTTGGCCGCCACCGGCGCCCCGTCACTCAACCGTTCCTGCCCTCCGACCACCACCTGCTCACCCGTCTCGACGCCGCTTCTCGTTTCGACGAAGCCGGGTGTGCGAACCCCAAGCTCCACCTGGCGCCGGGCGGCCTTTCCCGCGGCGACGACCCAGACGTACGTGGCGCCCTGCAGGGGAATCACGGCGTCTTCCGGCACCACGACGGCGTTCGGTCGCGTGGCGGTGGTGAGGCTCGCCTCGATGAACATGCCGGCCTGCAGGTCACCCCTGGAGTTGGGCACCACCGCCTTCACCAGAATGGTCCGTCCCGGAAGTTGAACCACCGGATCCACGAAATCCACCCGCCCGGTAAACTCCTTCCCGGGAAGCGCCGCCACCCGAAAGGTCACCTCCTGCCCCTGCTTGAGCTTGTCGGCATACCGCTCGGGCACCTGAAACGCCGCACGCTGCGGTGAAACGGTCTGGAGCGCCAGCAACCGGGTGTCGGTCGTCACGTAGTCGCCGAGACTGACCATGCGTTGTCCGGCGACGCCCGCGAACGGGGCGCGCACCGTGGTCCGATCGAGGCGCACCTTCAGGAGATCGAGCTGCGCCTCGTTGCTCCTGGAGGTGGCCTCCGCCCGCTCCAGCTCGGCCTGGGAGGACGCCTTGTGCTCGAGAAGATCACGCGTGCGGACCAGCGCCTGCCGGGCCAGGTCGCGGTCGGCTTCGGCGCGGGCCACCTGGGCCGCGAGCTCGGCGTCGTCCACCTTGAAGAGCGCCTGGCCCTTCACGACCCGGCTTCCCTCCTTGATGAAGATCTGCGAGAGCCGGCCTTCGACGTCGGGGCGCAGCTCGATGGATTGGAGCGCCTCGATCTGCCCCGTGGCCAGGATCGCGTCGATCACGGTGTCCGTCCGAGCCACCGCGGTCTCGACCGGCATGGCGGGCGGTCCGTCGCCCTGCCCGCCTTGACCCTTGGGTGTGCCCGCGGACTCCGCCTTGTTGCAGGCCGCGAGCGAGAGGAGGCTCGCGGCGACCAGCAGATGCTTCGTCACTCCTGAGATCGGTCTCACGGCTCGGTCCTGTCGATGAAGAGTCTGTGGCCCAGAATCGCTTCGAGCCCCGCCAGTGCCAGCCTGGCCGCATAGCGCGACTGCACGAGGTCGGCCTCCGCCTGCGTGAGCCGGAATTGCGCGTCGAGCACGTCGAGAATTGTCGTGGCGCCGCCGCGATAGCGCGACTCCTGCACCCGATAATTTTCCCGCGCCACGGCCACCGCCGTCCCGGACAGCGCGACGGACGCCTGCGCGGTGCGATACGCCTCGAACCCGGCCGTCACGTCGCGCCGTGCCGCCCGCTCGAGGTCCTCGCGAATGGCCCGGGACACATCGCGGTTCACCCGCGCGCGGGTGACGGCGATCTCGCGCCGGCCGTCGTCCCAGATCGGGAGCGTCACGCCCAGCGCGATGGACGACACGTTGACCGCGCCGGGGAAGAACTTGACGTCGAAGCGGGTGTGATCGGCGGTGACCGCCACCGTGGGGAGGTATTGCCCCCGCTCCGCGCGGAGCGACGCCGCCGCCGCGCGCTCGGCCGCCCGTGCGACCCGGTACTGCGGCCCCTGGCCCACGGCCGTCCGCACCGCCTCCGGCAAGCCGAGTGGCAAATCAGGTGGCGGCAGCGTATCGAGCGGTGCCGCGTCCACGGGGCCATCCTCGCCGACGCGGCGGCCGAGCTGTAGGCGTGCCACCGTGAGTGCCGCATCGCGCTGAAGCTGCTCCAGCCGCGCCTGGGTCAGCTCCAGCACGAACTGGAGCGAGTCGCTCTGGACGGCGGCGCCGGACGTCACCCGCGCCCG
>JBDTTA010000009.1:0-25066 GCA_039930845.1 Gemmatimonadales bacterium | reverse complement strand
GGTGCGACCTACGCGCCGAAGATCGAACGGGACGACGCTCGCCTCGACTGGGACCGCCAGGTCCCGGCGCTCGTCAGACAGGTCCGTGCATTCGATCCGGCTCCCGGCGCCTGGAGCCTGCACCGGGGCGTGCCGCTCAAGCTCTTCGGCGCGGCGGCGGCCGATGGCAGGGGCGAGCCGGGCACCGTGCTCTCGGTGGGCAAGCACCTCGCGGTGGCCGCCGGTGATGGATCCCTCACCGTGCGCGAGGTTCAGCCCGCCGGAAAGACCCGTCTCACGGTGGACGCGTGGGCGCGCGGACGGGGTATCGTCACGGGGGAGCGGCTCGGATGAGACCGCTGCCGCGCCTCCACGCCATCACGGACGGGAGGATTCTCGCCGACAAGGATCTCGGCATCCGCGCCGCCGCCATCGCCGCGGCGGGACCGGCCGTGGCACTCCACGTGCGCGACCCGGGCGCCGGCGGCGCCGCTCTCGCTCGCGCCGCGCTGCGCCTGCTGACGCTCGCCAGGCCGCCCGAGGCGGCGTTGTTCGTGAGTGCGCGTCCCGACCTTGCCGCCGCCGTGGACGCCGACGGCCTCCAGCTCCCGGGCCATTGCCTGGCTCCCGCCGATGCGCGGCGAGTCTTCCCACGCGGATGGATCGGCCGGTCGGTGCACAGCGTGGCCGAGGCGGAGCGAGCCATCGTGGAAGGCGCGGACTTTCTCATGGTCGGCAACATCTACCCGAGCACGTCACACCCGGGCCTGCCCGGCGCGGGGCTCGACCTCGTGCGCCGCACCGCCGCGCTCGGACCACCCGTCGTGGCCATCGGCGGGATCGATGCGGCGCGCGCGGTGGAGGTCCGCGATGCCGGCGCCTGGGGGGTTGCCGTCATCGCGGCGCTCTGGGAGGCGGACGATCCCGCCGCCGCGGCGCTGGCGCTCCTCGAGCCATGGCTGGCGGCGGCATGAGCGAGCTCAACCTCACCGTGAACGGGGAGCCGCGGCGGCTCTCCCGCCCCGCGACGCTGCTCGACCTGCTGGCGGAGCTGGAGCTCGACGCGCGAACCGTCGTGGTCGAGCTCAATCGGGAGATCATCCGCCGGCCCGACCTCGGTGACGCGCGGCTCGCCGACGGCGATCGCGTCGAGATCGTGCACTTCGTGGGCGGGGGCTGAACTCGGCCCGATTATCTTTCCCGCATGACTGACGCCCTGCAAACACTCGCCCCTGCCGGCGATCTTCCGCTCGCCATCGGCGGCCGGAGCTTCCGTTCCCGGCTCATGGTCGGCACGGGGAAATACCGCGACAATGCCCAGATGGTCAGGGCGATCGCCGCGACGGGAGCGGAAATCGTCACCGTCGCGGTGCGGCGGGTGGATCTCGACCGCCGCAAGGAGGAGAGCGTCCTCCATCATCTCGACCCTGATCGCCATTTCCTGCTCGCCAATACCGCCGGCTGCTACAGCGCCGACGAAGCCGTCCGCTACGCACGACTGGGCCGCGAGGCCGGCTTCAACGATTTCGTGAAACTCGAAGTGATCGGCGACCGGGACACGCTGCTTCCCGATACCCGCGGTCTCCTGGAGGCGACCGCGGAACTCGTGCACGACGGCTTTACCGTCCTCGCCTACACCAACGACGACCTGATCACCGCCCTCCGGCTGGAGGACGCCGGGTGCGCGGCGGTCATGCCGCTCGCTTCCCCCATTGGGAGCGGGCTCGGCCTGCTCAACCCGATGAGCATCCGGACGATCAAGCAACGGTTGTCGGTTCCGGTGATCGTCGACGCCGGGGTCGGCACCGCGTCCGATGCCTGCGTCACAATGGAGCAGGGTGTGGACGGGATCCTGATGAACACCGCCCTCGCCGAGGCGTCCGATCCGGTGCTGATGGCGAAGGCGATGAGGCTGGCGGTCGAGGCCGGCCGCGCGGCGTTTCTGGCGGGACGAATGCCGCGGCGCGAGATCGCCGTGCCATCGAGCCCGGTGCGCGGGATGCTGGAGTAGGGTATTGGCTATTGGCTACCATCTCCTCCAGCGGACTTCCTGCTCGCCAGGCCGCGCTCCGAATCCTCACCGACGTTCGTGAGGGCCGGCCATTCGACGCCGCGCTCGATCGGGCCATCGGCAACCTCGCTGATGCCGATCGCAGGCTGGCTCACGAGATCGCGGCCGGCGTCCTCAGGCAACAGAGCGCGCTCGACGGCCGCCTCGGTCCGCTGGTTCCCCGCGGATGGGACAGCGTCGCCCCCGAATTGCGCGACGTGCTCAGGCTGGGTGCCTTTCAGCTGACTTCGCTCGATCGCGTGCCCGCCCACGCTGCCGTTGATACCAGTGTGTCGCTCGCCAGGAGCATTGGCGGCACCCGCGCAGGCGGCTTCGTGAATGCCGTCCTCCGCCGCCTCGACCGGATGCCCGGCATCGTGGATGCGCCGGATGCGGGTGCGGCCGGCGCCGCGCAGCTTGCGGAGAAATATTCGCATCCACGCTGGCTGGTGGAACGCTGGGTCGCACGCTACGGCGAGGCCGAGACTGTCGAGCTGCTCGCATGGAACAACACGCGGCCGCATCTCGTGCTGCAGGCGGCGCGCGAGGGACTCGACGAGCTGGCTCGGCGCTGGACCGCGGCAGGTATCAGCGTCGAGCCGGCACCCTTCGGGGCGGGACTCGCGGTCGATCGCACCCGGCCGCAAGAGCTGCCGGGGTTCGCGGAGGGCGCGTTCGTGGTGCAGGATCCGGCGCAGGCGCTCCTCACCTGGTTTGCCGACCTTCCCCCCACGACGATGCTCTATGATGCGTGCGCGGCGCCTGGTGGAAAGACCATCGCCTTCGGTAGAGGCATCGCCGGTGTGATCGCGGGCGACGCGCGGCGGGCGCGGGTCGAGCGGCTGACGCACAATCTCAGCCGGGCTGGAAGCGGGCGTGAGCATGCCATCGTTGCCAACGCGAGGCGGCCGCCGGTTCGGCAGCTGGACGCGGTGCTTCTCGATGTGCCGTGTCTGGGCACCGGGACGTTCGCCCGCCACCCTGACGCCCGCTTGCGTGTGAGGGAGCAGGCGCTCGCGGGGCTGGTGGAGGAGCAGGCGGAGCTGCTGCAGCAGGCAGCCAGAGTCGTGGCTCGAGGCGGGCTCCTCATCTATTCGACCTGTTCTCTCGAGCCCGAGGAGAACGAGCGGCAGGTCGACCGTTTTCTGGCGGCGCACCGGGAGTTCGCGCGAGAGCCGAGTGAGACCTTTCCGGCGGCCCTGACCTCGCCCAACGGAGACCTCATGATCCTGCCTCACCGTCACTCCATGGACGGCGCCTACGCCGCCCGGCTCCGCCGCGCCCCATGAGAATGCGGCGCCACACCACGCCCGGCTTTTCACTCCCCGCGGGGACACGATGGCGTCGCGTGCTTCGCGACGGGGGGCTGGTCCTGCTCACCTTCGCGGTCGGGTACGCGATCTCGGTGCTCTGGCTTTCGCCGTCCGCGGTGCTCGGCGAGGACCACCCGGTCCCGCGAGTGCTCGGCCTCCCGGCCGCCACCGCGCGCGCAAAGATCGCCGAGCTGGGCTTCCGCCCTCGACTCGACGGCGATCGGCCCAGTCCCTCGGTTCCCCGCGGATCGGTGATCTGGCAGGATCCGCCTCCCGGCATGGTGCTGACGCCGAACACCACTGTTCAGCTCGTCGTGAGCTCCGGTCCGCAATCCGTCACCGTGCCGGATGTGATCGGGATGGCCCTCTCCTCGGCGGAGAAAATCTTCGATGCGGCAGGCGTGAAGGTGGGCGTCGTGGACACGGTGCGCGGCGGCGGCGAGCTCGGCGTGGTCATCGCCACCCGCCCCGCGCCCGGCAATGGACGTCCGCGCGGCTCGGCGGTGGACCTGGTCGTGAGCGGGGGAGGATCGTGAGCGCCCGGATCGCGCCGAGCGTGCTGAGCGCCGACCTCGGTCGGCTTCGTGAGCAGGTCGAGCAGGCGATCGCCGGCGGCGCGGAGTGGATCCACGTGGACGTCATGGACGGCGACTTCGTCCCCAATCTGACGTTCGGCGCGCCCCTCATCCGGGCGCTGCGCCGCATCACCGACCATCCGCTCGACGTGCACCTCATGGTCCAGCGACCCGAACGGTACATTGCGGAGTACGCCGACGCGGGGGCCACTGTCTTCACCTTCCATCCGGAGGCCACCGTTCACGTGCAGCGTCACCTTGCCGCCGTCCGCGAGCAGAAGATGCTCGCCGGGCTGGCGCTCAATCCTTCGACGCCTCTCGCCCTCGTCGAGGAGGTTGTGCGTGACGTGGACCTCCTGCTCGTGATGTCGGTCAATCCCGGTTTCGGCGGTCAGTCGTACCTTCCCGGCTCGAGCGACAAGATCCGCCGGGCGCGGGTGCTGCTGGACCAGAGCCGGTCCGGCGCGGTGCTCGAGGTGGATGGCGGCATCACGGTCGACACGATTGGCGAGGCGTGGGGCGCCGGCGCCGACACCTTCGTGGCCGGCACGGCCGTGTTCGGCGCCACCGACCCGGCGCGGGCGGTGCGCGAGCTGCTCCGGCGCTGCGCCGTGCGGATCTGACGTGCGAGTCTCGCGCCAGTGGGTGTTCGTGGGAGTGGTGCTCGCAGGACTGGGCGCCGGCGCCGCCATCCTCACCCGGGTCGGGAGCGAGGTCGAGCCGGTGGCCGTGGGGGCCCACGCCCCCGAGTTTCGGGTGATGGATCTCGCCTCGGGCGACTCGGTATCGCTGCGGGAGAGGTATCGTGGCCGGGTGACGCTTGTGAACATCTGGGCCACGTGGTGTGTCCCGTGCAAGATCGAAATGCCGGCGATGGAAAAACTCTACCAGTCGCTCGCGCCCCGCGGGTTCGCCATTGCCGCTGTCAGCATCGACGAGGGCTCGCCGGAAGACGTCCGGCGCTTTGGCCGTGATCTCTCCCTCACCTTCGATCTCCTCCAGGACAAGAACGGTTCCATCCAGCAGTCGTACCAGACCACCGGAGTGCCGGAGAGCTTCCTGCTCAATCGGGCCGGCGTCATCGTGAAGCGCGTGATCGGTGCGCACGACTGGAATTCCGACGCCAACCGCGCGCTGGTGGAGCGGCTCCTCGACGAGCCGGCTCCCTGACATGACCGAGTGGGTGCTGGGGATCGAAACGTCGTGCGACGAAACTTCGGCGGCGCTTCTCCGGTCTGCCGATGGACGCTCCGAGCTCGGTAGTCTCGTAATCCTCTCGCAGGACGTGCACCGGGTGTTCGGCGGCGTCGTCCCCGAGCTTGCGAGCAGGGCCCACGTGCAGGCCATCGGCTCCGTGGTAGAGCGTGCGCTCGCCGACGCGGGCATCGGGTTGGCGCAGGTGGACGGAATCGCCGTGACCGCGGGGCCCGGTCTGGTCGGGGCCCTGCTGGTGGGGGTGATGTACGCCAAGACGCTGGCCTTCACGTGCGAGCTGCCGTTCATCGGCGTGAACCACATGGAGGGGCATATCTTTGCCCCCACGCTGGAAGATCGGGAGCTGGCGCCGCCATTCGTGGGGCTGCTCGTGAGCGGCGGCCACACCATGCTGCTCGACGTTCCCGAGTGGGGCGAGTACCGGTTGATGGGCCAGACACTCGATGATGCCGCGGGCGAGGCGTTCGACAAAGTCGCGAAGCTCCTGGGGCTGGGCTACCCTGGCGGGCCGGCCATCGAGCGCCTCGCCCGCGAAGGGAATCCCTCGCGCTACAGGTTTCCGCGCCCCATGCTCCGGGAGCTGGAGTCGCATGGTCCCAACCGGTACGCCTTCTCCTTTAGCGGGCTCAAGACGGCGGTGCTGCGGGCCGTCCGTGCGCCCGGGCCGGACCCGGTCAACCCGGCGGACATCGCGCGCGGATTCCAGGACGCGGCGATCGAGGTGCTCGCGGTCAAGACGGCGCGCGCGGCGGAGGAGCTGGGGTACGGCCGGGTGATGATCGGTGGCGGAGTGGCGTGCAACAGCGCGCTTGTGACGGCGGTGCGCGAGCGGCTGGCGGGAGTAGCGACTGTCAGCGTAGCTTCCCCGCGGCTCAACACCGATAACGCGGCGATGATCGCCGCGGCCGGCGCATGGCGGCTGGCGCGAGGCGAGCGCAGCGCCTGGGATCTCGAGCCGCGCGACGATCTGCCCCTCCCCGGACTCGGCGAACCCTCACCCGCTCGCGGACAGGTGTGATGCCCATCTATCCTCTCGTCTTCAACCTCGGCCCGCTCGAGATCACCGGCTACGGCATCATGATGATGGTCGCCTTCCTCGCGGGCGGATGGCTGGTGGCGCTGGAGCTGCGCCGCAGGAAGTTCGCCGAGGACTACGCCGCGGACATGGTGGCCGCGGCGGTGATCGGGGGAGTGATCGGGGCAAAGCTCTGGTACGTCGCACTCACCGGCGATCCCGGCGCGCTCCTCTCCCGCGGCGGACTGGTGTGGTATGGCGGCTTCATCGGGGGGACGGTCGCGGTCATCCTCAACGGCTGGCGACTGCGGGTGCCACTCAGGTGGACGATGCAGCTCGTCGCGCCGGCGCTCGCGGCGGCCTACGCGCTGGGCCGGGTAGGCTGTTTCCTCGTCAACGACGATTATGGCCGCCCGACCAGTCTTCCCTGGGCGGTCAAGTTCCCCCGGGGCCTCCCCCCGTCCACCGCCGGAAACATGCAGCATCTGTTCGGGATCCCGGTGCCGGCCGGTACTGATCCTTCGACGGTGCTCGCCGTTCATCCCACCCAGCTCTACGAAACGGGCATCATGCTCGTCGCCTTTGCCATCCTGTGGAGACTCAGGCTGTCCGACAGGCCGACGGGCTGGTTGTTTGGGCTCTACCTGGTCTTCGCGGGACTTGAACGCTTCTTCGTCGAGATCCTGCGTGCCAAGGACGACCGCTTCCTTGGCCCGTTCACGCTGGCACAACTGACCTCGGTGGTGCTCGTCATCGTCGGGGCTTCACTCCTGGCGTCTTGGCGCGGGGCGCCGAGCCCGGCGCCGGGAGCCTATCTCGAGCACGGCAAAGTCGGTGCGGTGACAAAGAAGTAGTCGGTGTGCTGCTCGCTCAGTCCGGAAGTCGCAGCTCCGAGTCGGAAACGACGATCCCGTCTCCATCGGCATAGAGCCAGGAGCCGGAGGTGAAGGTGACGCCGCCGAAGGTGACCGGCACTCCCGCCTCTCCCTTCCCTGCCTTCGCGCTGCTCATCGGTTGCAGATGAAGTGCCTTGACGCCGATCGCTACCGCGGCAAGCTCTCCGGAATCCCGAACGCAGCCATGAATCACGGCGCCGTGCCAGCCGTTCGCCTGCGCCAGTGCGGCGAGCCGGCCACCGAGGAGCGCGGTGCGAAGCGAGCCTCCGCCATCCACGACCAGCACGCGTCCATTCCCCTTGCCCTCGAGCACGCGGCGCACAAGCCCGTTGTCCTCGTGAACCCGCAGTGTCTCGATCGGCCCGGCGAACGACCTGATGCCACCCCAATCGCGAAAGATCGGCTCGACCACTTTCACCAGCGTGGGAAAGGCATCGCACAGATCCGCGGTGGCGAGTGTGGTGCTCATTGATGCGGCGTGGGTACCGGCGCGTTGCCCGATGGCGCCGGCGGGGCGGTCTCGAGTCGACGCGCCGGTGGCCGGCGGGGCGCGACGAGAAAGATCCATACCAGCGCCGCCAGTGCCAGGAGGATCAGCAGCCCCTGCGCCGCGAGTGATTCCAGCGTGGGATAGATGCCGAGGGCCGGGATGCGTGGCGCCCAGCTCACGACTGTCGTCGGAATCGTCCCGCCCTCCTGGAGGTCGGAGACACCGTTTCCGGCAAAGACGAAGGCCATGTAGTAGAGGAAGGTGCTCGTCACGGCGAAGAATGGCTTGAGCGGAAGCCGCACGCCAAAGCGGTCGATGGCGACGTACACCGCAACCAGCACCAACCCGCCGGCGATCATCCCGGCAAGCACCGGCATCGCCCCGCCGGGAGAGGCGGAGACGAACAGCGCCTTGTAGAAGAGCACCGTCTCGAAGCCCTCGCGATAGACGGCGAGGAAGGCCGCCGAGGCCAGCGCGAGCGCCGATCCCCCCGTGAGCGCGTCCTGCACCTTGCTCTTCACGAAGTGGTTCCACTTCACCACTTCCATCTTGGAGAGGAGCCAGTAACTCACGTAGAAGAGCATCACCGCCGCGACGAGCATCGTCGCGCCTTCGAGCGCTTCTCGCTTCGCGGGGCTGAGGATGAAGATCGTCTCCAGGAGGAAGGCGGTGAGGAGGCTGGCGACGACGGCCGCCCCGACACCGGCATTGATCTCACGCTTGCGATGCGAGGCGCCCATCCTCGACAGGAACGTCATGAGCGCGCCGACGATGAGGATCGCCTCCAGCCCCTCCCGCAGCATGATCACGAACGACTGGATGAAGAAATTGAGCGGTGAGACCTCGTCGCCCAGGGTCCGCTCCGCCCGCTCGAGCGCGACCGCAAGCCGGCTCTCGATGGGCTTGAGCTCCGCCGGCGTGGCGGCCCCCGACCCGGCGCTCGTGCGCAACTGCGAGAATGCCGCTTCGACCTCCGCAGCCACACCAGGATCTCGCGCCCGAAGCGTCCGCTCCACCTGCTCGAACGTCATGTAGGCGTCGAGTGCCACCGTGGGCGCCGATGGGTCCCCGGTGCGCGCCATCGCGAACGCCGAATCCACCTGTTCGCGGACCTGATCGAACACGCGGGCCGTGGCCGCGGCGCCGCTGTCTCCCTGGTACGACCGCACCGCCGCGACGCGTGCGAGCGCCGCCGGGCCGGCGCTGTCATGCATCCCGAGCGTCGCGATGATCGCCTCGTCCGACATTTTGCCGGTGACGCCGAATGGCCGAAGCGACTGGGGGACCTCGCCCGCCGGAGCGGGGAGTCGAAGGGTGCTCGCATACAGCGCGACGGCCCATCGGTCGGCCGGGGGAAGCTGGTACTCGAACGCCGGCATGGCCGTGCCGACGGTGCCGATGCTGATGCGCCTGAAGTAGTCCAGAGGAGTCTGACCGCTGAGCTCCTGCCAGTCGGCGAGGTCGGCGGGCGGAGGGTCGAGTCCCACCGCCATCGGACCGTTGCCGCCGCCGGCGTCGCCATGACATCCCGCGCACGCCGTACGGTAAATCTCTCCGCCGCGAGCGAGAGACGGCGCGAGCGCCGGCGGCTCATCCAGCGTCACACCGAAGCGGGAGGAGAGGGCCGTGGAGAAGGCCGCGACCCGCTCGTCGATGGAATCGGGCGACGCGGTCGAGGAGACGAGCTGGACGAGGGAGTCGATCTGCGACAGCGTGGCGCGAGTGGAATCGGTCAGCATCGCTGCGGAGCGCCGCGCTTCCTTGAGAAAGAGCGACGCCTCCGCGACTTCCTGCGGCGCGATGACCCGACCGCCGGATACGCCGATACGGTACTCCTGGGCGGCGAGCTGGACGGTCGCCGCGATGCGGCGAACGGCGGCCACCGAATCGGTGACCGAATCCCTCGGGGGTGCGACGAGCAGCGAGGCGAAAAGGGGCAGAGCCGCCCCAATGAGAACCATTTTCAATCCATCTCGGTTGGCATCAGCAATACTAGAGTAAACTGGTCGGAATTGGAAGGTGGCGGCTGGGGCGGCACCGTACCGGCCTACCGGCCTACCGCCCTACCGCCCTACCGCTTCACGCGGGATGGATGACGGCGACGGCGCCCGCAGTGCTCTCCGAGTGGGTCAGCGAGATCGCTATCCGGATCCCTCCGGCCTCCGCGGCCAAGCGGGCGGCGAGGCCATGCAGCGCGATCGCCGGACGACCGTGCGCATCGCGGGTGACCTCGATGTCCCGCCAGCCAACCCCACGCGCCCCTTCCAGCGACTGCAGGGCCTTGTAGACCGCCTCCTTCGCGGCAATGCGGGCGGCCGCGTGCCCTGTCGGGTCCGGACGCGTGGCCAGGTAGCTCCGCTCGGCATCGGTGAAAAACCGCGTGAGCGCCTGCTCGCCCTTGTCCGTGAGTAGCCGTGCGACGCGCGCCAGATCGACGAGGTCGATCCCGACCCCGAGGGTACTCAGAACCGGCTCCACCAGAACTCGGTGAGCCCCCGCAGCGGCTCCGGCACGGCGAGATATCCCCCGACGACGAGCCCCAGATACGCGGCCACGGCGAGGACAATAGTCGTGACCACCCACACCGGCCACATCGGACGGCACCATGCACGGACCCGCTCGGCCTCGTTGCGCCACTGCTGTTCCTCGATGGTCGCCGCGGCAACCATCGCCAGCCACGCCGATTCCAGCCGCCGCGCCGCGGCTTCGAGCGCGGCGCGCCATTCGTCCTGCCGGGAATTCGCGCGCGCGGAGTGCACCGCCTGCTCGAGCGCGTCCAGCGCACCGACGAATGGCGCGCCTCCGCTTCCGAGCCGCGCGGAAATCGAGCGCACGTCGGTCGAAGTGAGCAGCAGTTCCTTGAGTTTTCGCGCGGAGAACCGCGATTCCGTCGCCGCCTCCCGCAGCCGGCTGTTGGCCGCTTCGCCGATTCGTGCGGCGGCGGCTCCAACCGCACGCTCCCAGAGGCCGAGCCACCCCACTCGGCCCAGTGAGGCCATCGCGCCCTCGGTATCGCCCGAAGCGGCAAAGCCACGAGCCGCACCCGCCAGCTCGAAGATGCCGGTCACGAGGTCGAGCCGGATGTCGTCGTAGGTCAAGCCGAGTGGCGTGCGGGAACCGGGCGCGGACGGATCGGTGAGGCGGCCGAGCGAGGGACCGAGCTCGGGGACCAGCGGCTGCTTCGTCAGCACAGAATTGCCTCGATCACGCGCTCGGTATCGCGGAAGTTCTCGAAGACGGCGTGGGGGGCGCAGGCCTCAAGATCGGATACCGAGTATGCCCCGGTCGCCACCGCCACCGCGCGCGCGTTGATGCACGCCCCGCATCCGATGTCGGCCGGCGTGTCGCCGATGATGACGACCTCCGAGCCCGCGGGCTCGCGGCCGAAGAGAGGCGCCGCGCGCTGCGCCGCAATCGGTGGCAGATGGGGACGGTGCCCGGCATCCGAGCCGTACGCGCCCACTCGAAAACGCGCGGGGTCGATCCCACCCGACCGGAGCTTGAGCGCGGCGCCCTCGACGACGTTGCCGGTGAGCAGGCCCAGCACGACCCCCTCATCCTGCTCGAGCCGATCGAGCAGCTCGCGAATCCCCGGCATGAGTGTCGTCTTCGACGCGGGATGCTCCAGCTCCCTGGCGAGATGACCAAGGTAGCGTGCGCAGACCGCGCGCACCCGCCCGGACTCCCTCGGCTCCGGCGTGCCCGCCGCCTCGAGGAGCTCGGCGACGATCTGCGGATCGGTCTTGCCGTCGAAGCGCACTCGCTCGAGGCCGGTGGCGGCTCCCACTTCATCTGCGATGGCGGCGAGAATGGCACGGCGACCGGCGCCGGCAGTGAGAAGAATGGTCCCGTCGATGTCGAAGAGGACCAGCTTCCGCATCACCTGGGCTCCAGGCGCCGCACGGCGACGAGCCGCTCCCGGAGCGGGGCGGCGCGCGTCCCCGGCGCCCACGATTCGGTCAGGACGCCGCCGCAGGAGACGGTAGAGTGGACCAGCGTATCACCCTCACCGGCGAACGCGACGTGGGTGATTCGTTGAGTGGCATCGCCCCGGAAGAAGAGAAGATCGCCGGAACGAGTGGCATCGGTCGGAACATCGACGCCGCACGCCACCTGCTGCGACGCATCGCGCGGGAGCAGCACGCCGCGGGCCGCGAAGGTAGTCTGCACGAGCCCCGAGCAATCCACTCCCCACGGAGTCACGCCTCCCCATTGATACGGCGAGCCGGGGAAGTGCTCGGCCGCCCAACGCTCCGCTGGAGTGTTCAGTGCGGCAGTGATAGCCGTTACCCCGACGGGGATCTCTCCCGCGATGAGCCGCCCGCGCCGCCCATCGGGCAGCCGCACGGTATCGCCATCGACCATCACGCGGGCACGCAGCGGGAGGCGCACCACTGCCTCACCAAGGTTCACGGTGGCGCCCAGACTCCACCCCTCCGCTTCGCTGCGCCATGCCTCGGCCTCGTCGGCACCGACTTCGATGGCGTAGCCGGCATTCATCCACCCCTCGTACCCATCGAGATGGGTGCGCACCCGGCGCCACTCGCCCTCGGCCGCGAACACGTGGGCGGTCTCGCCGAGAACCAGCTGGGACACCTGCTCGGCGCGGAGCGTGGGCTGTGCGAGCAGCGGCGCGATGGTGGCGCGCGCGATGGCAGCAGGGGACATCAGCCGGCGGCGGGAGTTTGCGGTCCGGACTTACCAGCGCATTCGCGGCACAGGGTGACGCCGCGGAAGGTGCAGATCAGACAGATGAAGGTGCCGCAGTTGGTGCAGGGATAGCCCTCCGAGGCCCGCTCCTCCCGGCCGCAGGCGCGGCATCCCATCGAGTCGTGCTCGTGCGTTTCCGTCATGGACTCAGGCCGAAATGCTGTAGCGCTTGATCTTGTTGATCAGTGTGGCGCGCGAGATACCCAGCTCGATCGCGGCGCGCGTGCGGTTGCCGGTGTGATGCTTGAGCGTCCGCTCGATGTGCTGCCGCTCGAGGTCTTCGAGGCTGAGCGGCGTGTGGCGCCGATCGCCGACGCCGGGGCGGGCCCTGAACTCGCCAGGCAGGTGCTCCACGCTCACTGCCGCCGCGCCACGACCGAGGATCAGCGCGCGCTCGAGGACATTGCGCATCTCCCGCACATTGCCCGGCCAGCCATACGCCAGCAGCCGCTCCAGCACTTCGCTCGACAGCGTGGGCGGACCGTCAGGAAGCTCGGCGCGCAGATCCGACATGAGACGGGTGATGAGCGAGAGCCGGTCCTCACGGGAGCGATCGCGCACCGCCGGCAGCATCAGCGGCATGACGCTCAGCCGGTAGTAGAGGTCCTCGCGGAACTCCGCCTTTTCCACCTGTGCCTGGAGCTCCTTGTTGGTGGCGGCCACGAGCCGCACGTCCACCGTGATCTCGCGGGTGCCGCCGAGGCGGCGGAAAGTCTTGGTCTCGAGCACCTTGAGGAGCTTGGGCTGAAGCTCGGGAGCGAGCTCGCCGATCTCGTCAAGGAAGATCGTTCCCCGGTCGGCGATCTCGAAGAGACCCTGCTTGCGGTCCTTGGCGTCGGTGAACGCCCCCTTCTCGTGGCCGAACAGCTCCGAGTCGAGAAACGTCGCGTTCAGCCCCGCGCAATTCACCTCGACAAAAGGCGCCTTCGACCTCGGGCTCAGGTCGTGGATCATCCGGGCCACCCAGCCCTTGCCGGTGCCGCTCTCACCGGTCAGTAGCACGGTCGTGCGCTCACTCTGCGCCAGTAGTCCCACCTGGTGGGCAAACTCCTGCATGCCGGAGGAGGCGCCGAGCGAGTCGAGCCCATGGTCGGGCGAGCTCTGCAGGAGCAGCGCCTCGTTGACTCGCCGGAGCTTGGCCTTGTCGGCGACGCGGGCGGTTGCCGCGGCGAGGTGTTCCATGTCCACCGGCTTGGTCAGGAAGTTCTCGGCGCCAAGCTGCATGGCCCGCACCGCGGTGGCGATGTCTGCCTCGCCGGTGAGGAGGATGACGGCGGCATCGCGCTGCTTGAGATGCTCCAGGACCTCGAGGCCGTCCATGCCCGGGAGCCGGAGGTCGAGGATGACCACCTCGGGACGAAGCCGATCGAAGGTGGCGAGGCCGGCCTCGCCGCTCAGCTCCCGGGTCACCTCGTAGCCCAGGCGCTCGAAGTAATTGCCGATGCTGCGTAAAACGTCGACATCGTCGTCGATGAGCAGAACCGATGCGGGCATGCAGTTACCTGATACGGGGCGGCGGATTCTTCGTCACCCGGCCCGCGGCGCGGGGCGGGAGGTGGACCCGCCAAAAATTAGTCACTCCGCGGCCGGGCGCCATGCCTCAGTCCGGCGAGGGGACCATGATGCCGATCGCCGAGGGAACGACCGATACGCTGAAGGGAGTCAGGCCTCCGGGCTCGCCGTCGAGCTGGACCGGCTGCACGGGGGTGGACTCGACCCTGATCTCGCGGCCCCTGGCATAGCCGACGAACGCGTCTTCGCCGGCACCGGGGGGAGTGGTGCGGAGCAGATCCCAGACGGCCCGCACGCTCTGCCCGAAGCTGTTTGCCCGCACGACGATGACGTCGAGCAGGCCGTCATCGGGGCGGATGCCTTCGCCAAGCCGGATGAAGGGCGGGATCACCTCGCCGCAATTGGCGACCAGCACCATGGCGGCATTGGCGTCCCACTCCACGCCGTCGATGGTGATCACGTGCGTAGCGGTCCGCACCTCCCCGATGAGCCGGAGCGTCGTCGCGACATACGCCGCCATGCCCCAGCGGCGCTTGTGTTCCGACAGCGTCTCGGACATGACGAGCGCATCGTATCCCGCACCGCAGGCCACCGCGAAATACTGCGCCCCCGCCGGACGATCCATGCGCCCGAGGTCGAAGCGCTTCGGCCGTGCGGTCACGAGCGCCCTGGCCGCACGAGCCGGCGCGGCCGGAATGCGCAGATTGCCGGCGAGGAGATTGCCGGTGCCACCCGGAATCACCCCCAGTGCCACGTCGGTGCCCACGAGCGCCGCCGCGGCCTGCATCGTGGTGCCGTCCCCGCCAAACACCGCCACGACGTCCACCTGCTCCGCCACCCCGTACTCCGCGAGCCGGCGTGCGTCACCCGGCCCGCCGGTGGCCAGCACTTCGGCACTCCATCCCGCCTGCTTGAGCGTCCGCATGATGGTGTCCACGGCCGTGGGCCGGGTCCGCGCGGCGGCCGGGTTGGTGATGACCAGGGCGCGAGTCATCAGAACTCCCGCTCCCACAGAATGTCGAGACCGATCTGATAGGGATTGGTGCTGGTGAACCTCGTCGCGTTGGCACTCACGCTGCCGCAGCTCTGCACGGTGGGCTCCACCGAGCCTTGCAGTTTCCACTCGCGACTGAAACGGAACTCGAGGCTCGCGCCCAGCGTGCGTCCCCGGAGCTGGCTGAAATCGGGACAGAAGCCGGCGCTGAAGGTAAGAAAGGTCTTCTTGCCGATCTGCCAGCCGGCGGCGAGCTGCGTGAGGGTGCCGGCCGTGCCGGCGCTCGACGACACGCCCGGACGAATCTCGATCAGGTCGATCGGGACGCCGAAGTCCTGGATGAGGGCGCGCTCCAGCTCGCTCGACAGCGTGCTCGAGAAGTAGGAGAGGCCGGTCTGGAGCACACTGCCCTGCCCCACCTGCGCCGCCTCGTTAGCGGGATAGCCGGTGATCAGGTACGAGACGAGATCGGTTTCCGAGATCGGTGGCCGGAAGGTGCTTTCGAGCGAGACCTTCGGCTGATAGAGCGTGCCGGTGATGTTCGCGATCACCGGAATCTCATCCCCGTTCCGGACCGTGCGCACCACGTGCTGTGCCTGGATATCGAGCGCGGCATCGAGGTCGCCGAGATACCGCACGTTTCCTCGCGACACCGAGAAGTCGCGCGTCACCGGCCCGATCTTGAGCGTATAGCTGCCGCGCGCGGCGGTGAGCGTGCCGGTGGGCGAATAATCCTGTCCCGCCTTGCTCACCCTCACGCTTCCCTCGAGCTGGATGTTGGCTTCGGCGGAGCGCAGCCAGACGTCTGACCCCATGGACAGCCGCAGGTCGTTGATGCGCAGCGAGTCGAGGAAGCGGTTCTGGAACTTGGCACCGAGGTTCTCGCGCCGGATGAGGGTGGTGTCGACCAGGTCGGCGTACGCGGGGTCTTCCAGATCGATGATCCGTTTGTTGACCAGGTCGGCGAAATAGAGCACCCCGCTGTTGGCGATGAGATTGCCGGTGAGCGTCGAGCCGAAGACGGGGCCCCGAAGTTCGAGGTCGCCGGAGCCCACCAGCGTCAGGAAGCTGTGCACGTCGAGCGCCCGGAACTGTTCCGCGTGGAGCTTGAGGCCGAGCACCGGGCGGGAGAGCTCCTCCAGCCGCAGGCCACCTGTCGCCTCGAGACGTCCGCCGCCACTCGTGAGCAGCACGTCGCGCAGCACCACCGAGTCGCCCTTGAGGACGGCGCCGCCCTTGACCGTGCCGAAGCGCACACCGAGGCCCGGCACCGACATGCTGCCGCCGGTCACCTCGACCTTCCCCGCCAGCCGGGGCGAAGCCCAGGTGCCCTCGACCTGGACGTCGGCGGCGAGGGTCCCATGCACCTGGGTGACGGCCGGCGTCAGCGCTTCGAGCAGCCCGAGGTCCACACTGTCGGTGTGCGCACGCACCGAGATCGGCCCCTCCAGCCGCCGATTCTTCACGCCGCTGAAGGCGAGATCGAGGGGCAGGTGCGCTTCGACCTGCAGGATGTCTTCGCCTGTGCGCCAGAGATCGAGGTTGGCGTCGAGGCGCCGGCCCTCGTAGTTCACGACGCCCTGGACGAATGGCGCCTGGAAATCGCCGAAGCGTGCGTCCGAGAGCCGGGCGAGTCCCCGGAGTGTGGGCGCGGCCGCGGTTCCGCCCACCTCGAGGACGAGCCCCATCTCGCCGGCGACTCCGGTGGTGTCGCGCTGGAGCAGCGCGTAGAGATCATGCAGGTCGAGTCCCTGAACGTCGACGGTCAGCGCGCCGGGCGCCGACCCCGGCACCCTTCCCTCGGTGCGCACCACCGCCGATCCGTCCGTCGCGAGCATGGTGACCGGTCCCACGAGGGGAGCGGAGTCGGCGAGGGTGATGGTGACCGGCGTCTGGAGGCGATACCGGTGGGCAGCCAGACTCGCGGCGAGCGTATCGATCCGCAGCGCCGGCGTGCTGTCCCGCCGGTACCACCCGCCGGTCCCGTCGAGTCTCGAGAGATCGCCGATGGTCGTTCCCGCGGTCCAGTCCAGCGAATCGGCGTAGCCTTCCGCCCGCACACTCGCTCGGCGGAACACGAGCTTCCCGACGGAAATCGAATCGGTGGAAACGGCCCCCGAGAGCTGCGGACGTGCACCACCGATCCAGCTGACATTCGCGGTGATGGCGGGCGAGCGCATCCGCTGCCATTCGAATCGCTCGACGTCGAGCTTTCCCGCCGCCTGCAGCGAGTCGAGACTCCCGGAGAGCTCCACACCGCCGGAGGCGCTGCCGCCGAGCGGGCGGGCGTCCTTCGAGGTGTCACGGGCCTGGCCGGTGGTGGCGAGCAGGAGTGAGTCGAAGCCGATCAGGCTGTCGGCGATGAGCGAGAAGACCATGCGGCCGGTGTGCGGCGAGCGGTACCCGAGACTTCCACCGCCCATCGCCTTCGCACCCTTCCAGTTGGCGTAGGCGGTGTCCACCCCGATCACGCTGTCATGGATCGCGCCGCGGGCGTAGAGGCTGTCAAACTCCCATTCGCGCACCCGCCCGCGACCCAGGGCGAGCTCGAGGTCGGCCTCGGGGGCACGGGCGGTATCCACGCTGCCGGTGACGCGCAGCTGTCCTTCGAGGCGCGTCGGCAGCGGCCGTCCGCCGAGCTCCGACAGGTCGAGTCGCGAGAACCGCATCAGCAGATCTTCGGCTGCCCAGTGCGGAGGGAGGAGGACGACCGTGCCGCGCGCCTCGATATCGCCAAGCTCCCCGGTGAGCGCCGTCTCCACTTGCAGCTTCGACAACGTCCCCTGGCTTCGAAACGTACCGCGGAGCTCCCCCTTTGCCGTGAGCGAGGGAAAGGCGCGGCGGATACCCGCGAACGAGAGCGGATCGAGTGTCACGTCCGTGGCGAGGCCGAGCGTGTCGAATCTGGTATCGAGGTGAACGGTGCCGACCGCCTGGCTGGCGGGTCGCTCGCCATCCTGGTGGCGAGCGGTGCCGTCGAAATCGATGTTGCGGAGCGGTCCGTCGAGCGTGCCGGAGACGGCGAGGCGTCCCTCCAGGATCACGGCCGGCGCGACGAGCCGCACGGTGCGAAGGTCGACGTTCGAGCGCCGGACATTGAACTGCGAGAAAGTGAGCCCGCTGTCACGGGAGGTGCCCACCACCCCGTCGCCCGCGACGAGGCTCACCGGATTGCCCGGCACCCGCGCGTCGGCGAATGACCAGTCGAGGGCGATGTCCATCGCATCGAGATAGCCGTTGCCGCTCAGGCTACCGCTGAGGCGCCCGTAAAAGGGGAGGCTGTCGATGTATTTCCGGGCCGCGTCGAGGTTGAGGTCGCGCAGCGTGACCCGCATGTCCCGGAAGCCGAGCCCGCGCTTCTTGTCGGTGAGCGCCACCAGGTCGCCGTCGATGCGCTGCGTCCCCTCACGAAGGTGCAGATCGCGGACGTCGTACGCGGTGAGCGCGCCCGTCTCGGATCTCGCCACGAGGACGCCGCTCCCGGTCATCGCGGGAAAATCGGGAGAGACCCAGAGCAAATCCTGGAGGCTCACCTGCGGCGAGTTGACCTGGAAATCGAAGAGCACGGTGTCGTGCGGCCAGGTGACCGCTCCACCGCCGGAAAAGGTCGTGGCCGGCAACGCTCCATGCGAGAGGCTGAACACCGCGCTGTCCCCGCGGAGGTAGACCCGCCCCACCGCGTCGCGGAGGGTCACTGCCGGATCACTCACGCGCGTGGCGAGCGAGTCGAGGTCGATCGTGAATGGCTTGTGGTCCGGCGTGGCGATCCGGAGTCGCGCCATGCGGGTGGTCAGGTCCGACAGCAGGATCACCTTTCGCAGGCCTTCCGGGGTCGCCTCGATGAGGCGGCCCGGTTTGGCCCGCTCCGCCGCCAGTGCGGAGTCGCGCCGGGCCTGGGTCGTGAGCGACTTTGACGGATTCCACGGCAGAGCGATCCGGAGCGCGCCTCCGTTCACCTTCACGCTGTGAAATTCGATGAGCGGCGACGTGCCGCCCCCCTTCCCCTTGCCGAGCCCCAGCACCTCCTCGTAGTTCATCCGCCCGTTCCTATGCTTGATGAGCTGGATCGTCGGGTGATCGAGCTGCACGCCGCTCAAGACCACCTGGCCGGCGAGGAGGTTGGGCAGCCGGTAGCTCACCCGAACGCGCGGCAGGTCCGCGAGGAGCGCGCCGCTGGTGTCGCGCACCACCAGGTCTTCGAGCGTCAAATCGTACAGAAACGACCCGGAGATCGCCCCGACCTTGACCTGTCCGATGACGATCTCATCGAGCATGCGTGAGACCGTCCGTGCCAGCAGCGCCCGCCCCGGTGGCGTGAGCGTCATCGAGGTGACCACGCCCAGCACCATGGCGAGCGTGCCCATGACGAAGACGAAGAGAAAGCGGGTCACCAGGCGGCGCATCAGAATGCCTGGCCGACGGCGATGTGGTACGTGAACTTGCTCTTGCGGTCGAGCACGAACGAGCCCTGTCCCGGCACCGGGGTGAGCGTGCCGAGCGAGTCAAACTGGAAGAGCGTCCCCGCCTGCAGGCGGTAGGGGTTGTACGCGACGTCGAGCCGGGCAGGCCCGAGCGGAGTATTGATGCGGAGGCCGATGCCGGGCGTCACCTTGATCGAAGCGGAGGAGTTGGCGGCGCCCCGCTGCCACACGGCCCCGGCATCGACGAAGGCTGCCAGGCGGAGCCTCGAGCTGAACACCGGCGAGGGCACCCGAATCTCGATGTTGCCGACGGCAAGGCTGTTGCCGCCCGTCGCCGCCACGGTCACCGAGTCGGCGTCCAGCGGAAGGCTGCGTGACGACGTCGAGTCGAGGTGGCTCTGCGACACGACGTACACCACCGGGCCGAGCTCGTTGCGCTGAAAGCCGCGCACGTCGTTCGGCCCCCCGCCGTAGAAGCGCTGCTCGGGCGGAATGAAGTTGCCCGACTGGGTGGCGATGTCCACACTCGGCGCGAAGATCGCCCCGCCGCGAAGCCGCCAGCTCAACACCACGTCCCGTGCGAGGGGGTGGTACCACGAGTAGTCGCCGACGACGCGGGCGAACTGCTGGAACGAGGACGACCCGATGTATTTCGAGCTCAACGTCGCCTCGAGCGACGCAAGGGACCCGCGGCTCGGGTCGAGCGGGTTGTTCACCCGCGGCAGCGTTCCGGTGGCGGTGAGTGTGGCCAGCACGCGGTTCTGCCGGAGCAGCGACACCAGGTCGGGGGTGCACGCATTGAACGAGGCGCAGAAGCTCACGGCCGTCGCCTCCGTCCGCCCGTACGAGAGGGTATAGGCGAGCGAAAGTGGAATCCGGCGCTTCGGTGTCTCCCGGCGGAGCAGTACGGTCGTCCCCGTCTCCTGCCGCAGGTACACCTTGAACTCCGACCGCCGCTCCGCGAACACCGAGACCGAGATCGTGTTGTTGGGGGAGAGGAAGGCAGGGCGGCGGATCGAGGCGCCAAGATAGAAATTGACCTTGGCCGATCCGACGGTGTCCTCCTTGGAGGGGCTGCAGATACTGTTGGCGAGCCCCCAGTCGAACGGCTCTCCCACCCCGACCTTCGACACCCGGCTCGTCAGCTCGAGGATGCGCCCGTTGGCGCCGAGGAAATTTCGACTCGTCCACGCGGCGGAGCCGCGGAAGCAATCATCCGTGCCGTAGCCGATGCCGCTCCGGATCCGGCGGCGCTTCGATTCGTTTACCTGCACCATGATCGGTACCGAATCGGCGCCGGGCCGGAAGGCCGCGGAATCGATGTTGACGTTGGCGAAACGGAAGAGGTCCGACGCGTAGAGATTGCGCTGACTCTGAAAGAGCTCGTCCTGCGAGTAGAGCCGTCCCGGCCGGCTCACGAGCAGTTTGCGCACGACGCCGGGCTCGACCCGGTCGGTCCCCTCGACCCTCACCTGGCCCACCACCGCCGGATGCCCCGGCTCCACATCCATCGCCACCTTGGCGGTGTTCGCGTTCTTGTTGGTCTCGAAGCTGGAAAAGACCCGTGCGGAGGGATAGCCGCGATCGCGCAGCCGGCGCGTGAGTGTATCGGCGGTGATCTGCATGACGTATCGATTGAACGGATCGCCCTGGCGAAGCGGCAGGTCCACCAGCGATTCTTCCCGGATCTCTTCCGGCAGGGAGTCGAGGCCACGGACGGCCAGGCTGGTGACGTGGGTCGGCTCGCCCTCTACGATCTTGAACTCGATGGAGACGTTCTCGGGGGTCCGCGCGACGACCGTGTCGATCTGCACGTGGGGAAACCCGCTGCGTCGGTAGAAGACGTCGAGACGGACCACGTCGCGGCGAAATTCCTGCTCGTCGAAGTAACGCTTTTCCCCAAGACCCATCCAGCGAAAGAGGAAGGCGCGAGCGAACCAGCTCGAGTTCGTGGTGGCGATGGCGGTGGCCAGCACCTCGTCGCGAATGGCCTCGTTGCCGACGAACTCGAGCCGGCGGATGACGCGCTGCGGCTCCTGCGCACCCGCCACGCCTGGCGCGTTCGCGACGAGGGCCAAGGCGAGCGCCGCCGCTGCCGCTCCCCTCACTGGAGCGCCACGGCTACGCGGCGAGGCGTTGAAGGCGGCTGACGGGCGATTGACGACATGCTGTAAGCCATGTAGTTTGACCACCTTACGCCTTCAAGTCAACGAGGACACGCCACCCGCCGCCCTTCGACCTGCGCTCTCGACCGACGTGGAGCACGGCGAGGTCGGTTGAAAACTACGCCTTCCAGGCGGATACGGCGCTCGACTCGATCCTCATCCGCGCCTGCTGACGGACACGATCAATGCCAAGGTGGACCCCCGATCGTCCCATGACTGACTTCCGCACCCTCAGCGGCGCGGCGGGCTGGGCAGTGCTGGCCCTCGTGCTGCTGGCCGGATCCGCCCACGCGCAATCGCTCGCCAAGCGGCTCGACGCCCGCCTCGACGCGCCGCCGTTCGATCGTCAGCTCTGGGGCGTGGCGCTCGTCGACGATCGTGGCCGCCAGCTGTACGGGCGCAACGAGCGGAGGCTCTTCACACCGGCCAGCAACACCAAGATCGTGGTGACGGCGGTGGCGGCGGCGCTGCTGGCGCCCGACTGGACCGTCCGGACAAGTGTGTACGCCGGGGGCCCGGTCGTCGGCGGGCTCCTCCGGGGAGACCTCATCCTCTATGGACGCGGCGATCCCACGATGAGCCCGCGCTGCTACTCGACCGACACCACGGCCGCCGGTGTCTGCGACACCGACGCGTTCGCGCGGCTGCGCGAGCTGGCGGACACGCTCAAGGCGCGCGGCATCAGGGAAGTGCATGGCGACGTGGTGGGGGACGGGAGCTACTTCGAGCCCCTCACCGTCAACCCGAACTGGGAAGTTTTCGACCTGAACTGGTGGTACGCAGCCGCCGTGTCGGGTCTGGGCTTCAACGACAACAGCGTGGATTTTTTGTGGGGGCCGGGGGCCGACATCGGTGCTCCCGCCGTGATCACGATGTCTCCCGACCTGGGCGACATCAGCTTCGAGAATCGCACGGTGACGGTGCCCCCCGGGGGAGAGTCGGACATCGGCGATCGCTTCTACCGGACACCGGGGACGATGCGGGTGTGGGCCGAAGGCACCGTGACGCGCGACCATCCGACCCAGAAGGAATCGTTCGCGATCCCCGATCCCAACCTCTTTACCGCCCGCGCTTTTCGGCAGATGCTCGCCGAGACCGGCATTGCGGTCACCGGGACGACGCGATCGACGACGGACTCACTGCTCTATCTGACCGCGCGCGGCAGTGCGCCGCTCGCGGAAGTGCAGTCGCGCCCCCTCCGCGACTGGGTCTTCCCGATCCTCAACACCAGCCAGAACTGGTTCGCCGAGATGCTGCTCAAACAATTGGGCCGCCAGTTCGGGAAGGGCGGCTCGTGGGAGGAGGGCCTCGAAGTCGAGCGTCGCTTTCTCCTCGACTCGGTGAAAGTGGACTCGACCGAATTCTCGCTGCTCGATGGCTCGGGACTGGCGAGCGGGAATCTCATCTCCCCGCTCGCGTTCACCCAGATTCTGCGCTTCATCCATGCCCACCCGCGGTACGCGACCTTCGCCGCGGGGCTTCCGCAGTCGGGCGCCGTCGGCAATCTGCGCACCCGGTTCCTCGGCACGCCCTTGGCGGGGCGCGTGCACGCAAAAACGGGAAGCATCGGTGGAGTCAACACCCTCTCGGGCTATATCGAGCGACGGGGTGCGGGTCCGCTCGTCTTCTCGGTCGAGGCCAATCACCATACGCAGAGCACGCGCACCATTCTCGCGGCGATCGACAGCGTGGTGGTGGAGATGGGCAGAGGGCGGTGAGGGGAGCGGGGAACGGGGACCGCAATGCAGAAATTGGGTCGGCGGACAATCACTATCCGATCGCATAGTCGTGGATGCACGATCATCGGTGCCTTCTGGCATGGCAGGAAGCTCGCGCGGTTACCCTGCAGGTGTTGCAACTCTCACGAACCGCCTGGCGCCCCTACACCTCGGCGCTCTTCTCCCAGCTCCAGCGCTCGTCACTCAGCGTTCAACTGAACATTGCCGAAGGATATTCGTTCGGAGATTCGCCTTCCTATACACGTCACTTGGGGATTGCGTACGGGTCGGCCGTGGAGACGGGCGAGCTCATCGAGTTGGCCATCGACGGAAAGATCCTGGAAGCCGAGGATTGCGAACCACTCCTGAAACATTCCAGATCGTCCCAGCGATTGCTCCTTGCGCTCCTGAAAAAACGTCGAAAATTCTCCTAGGATTTCCCCGTTCCCCGTTCCCCGTTCCCCCTGTACCCTTTGAAGATGCTCATCCTCCTCATCCGCCACGCGGACGCCGGCGAGCGCGATTCCGCCAAGTGGCCCGACGATCGCGACCGGCCGCTGACCAGCAAGGGCCGAAAGACACAGCGCCGAGTCGGCCGCCTGCTGGACAAGCTCGATCTCGTGCCCGATCTCGTCCTCACGAGCCCCTGGCAGCGGGCGTCGCAAACGGCCGCGATTCTCGCCGAGACGCTCGCGCTCGAACGCCCGCCGATGCCGTGCGAGCCGCTGGCGGCCGATCCCGATCTCAGCCGTCTCGCCGATTTCGTGGGCGAGCCGGTGACGAACGCCACCATCGCGCTCGTGGGACACTCACCCTGGCTGGAGGAGCTCGCGGCGATCCTGTTGGGCGGCAGTACCACTGCCCTCAGGATCGATTTACCCAAGAGCGGCGTGATAGGGATTGATCTCGGGGAGCTGGCGGCGGGGTCGGGAGAGCTGAGATTTTTCGTGCGGCCGCGGATGGCGAGATAGCGCTACTCGCTCTGCCCGAAGATGGCGAGATTCGACGAGTGGCCCGGGTTCACCTTGGCCTTGGGATTGATGAAGTGCACCGCATTGTTCACGGCGATGCAGGCCTCGGCGGCGCCGGTGGCGATCAGCTTGAGCTTGCCCGGGTAGCTGGTGATGTCGCCCGCGGCATAGATGCCCGGGACGTTGGTGGCCATGACGCGGTCCACCTTGATGTCCGCCTTCTCCGTGTCGAGCCCCCACTCCTTGATGGCGCCCAGATCGGAGTGGAACCCGAGTAGCGGGATCACGGCGTCCACGTCCAGCGCCTCCTCTTCTTTTGTCTTGTTGTTGAAGATCGTCACTCCCTCCAGCCGCCCGTTCCCGTGGAGCGACTTCACCTCCCAGAACGTGCGGAGCTCGCACTGGCTGCGGCGCCGCAGCTCCTCCACCTGATTGATCGTGGCCGCGTGAGCCCGGAAACCGTCGCGCCGGTGAATCAGCATGATCGACTTGGCGATACCCTGCAGATTGACGGCCCAGTCGAAGGCGGAATCGCCGCCGCCGACCAGCAGCACCTTCTTGCCCTCGAACTGTCGCGGATCGAGCACCTTGAAGTACAGACCCTTCTCCTCATACTCCTCCTCGCCCTCGACGCCGAGTTTCCGCGCCTCGAACGCGCCGATGCCGGCGGCGATGACGATGGTGCGCGTCGGATAGGTGCCGGCCGACGTCTCCAGCACGAAGTAGCTCTCCTCGCCGTTCTCGACACGATCGAGACCGGTGACGATCTCGCCGAGATGCGTGGTGGCGCCGAACTGAAGTCCCTGGGCGACCATGTCGCGGACGAGGTCCTTGGCGAGGACCTTCGGGAAGCCGGCCACGTCGAAGATGTACTTCTCGGGATAGAGGGCCATCAGCTGTCCGCCGAGCGCGGGCAGGGCGTCCACGATGCGCGTCGAGGCGCCCCGCATGCCCGCGTAGAAGGCGGCGAAGAGACCCGTCGGTCCCCCGCCGATGATCGAGATATCCTTGAGCTCCTGCTCGGCCACGTCTGCTCCTGCGT
>JBDTTA010000008.1:0-25632 GCA_039930845.1 Gemmatimonadales bacterium | reverse complement strand
GCCCCCGCTCCCCGACAGCACCGGCTGGGGCGTGCACGTCCTCACGGCCGCGCGCGATCCGCAGGGCGGCATCTGGGTGGGAACATACGGCCAGGGCATGTACCGGCTCGCTCCGGGCGCGAGCGAGTGGCAGCAGTTCCGGCACGACTCCACGTCGAGCTCGATCTCGATGGATTTTGTGCAGGCCATCGCGTTCGGACCGAGGGGCGAAGTCTGGTACGGCACGGTGGGCAATGGGTGGGGCCTGTCGCTCGACGGCGGCGCCACCTGGCGAAACTGGACCTCCGAGCAACTCGGTCCGGAGTGGGAGTACGTCGCGCCGAATGGGATCGCCTTGCGGGGTGACACCACGATGATCGCGACCGCGGACGGTCTCCAGATCACGACGGACGACGGTGAACACTGGACCGCGATCGGGGATGCCACGGGACCGCCGGCGAAGGGACCCGCGGATACGGCGTACGCGCTCCTCACGAACGAATACGTCCGCCGGCTCGCCGCTGTTCGACGGGGATGGAACGTCACCACGCTGCGAGGCAATCAGCGCCTCGCCCACACCGACTCCGGATGGGTGGTGCAGCATCTCAATGCCGCGGCCTTTCCCCCGGCCAACGCGGTGCTGGTCGGACGACAGCTGCTGCACGGCACACAGTGCGGCTTGCGCTCCGCCACCGACACGCTGCCCTGTCTCCACAACAATGCGAAGGATGCCGGGGCGCCGGTCGTTCCCCTGACGGTCTGGCTGAAGCGGCCGATCGCCCTGTCCGACAATCCGTTCATCGATCAGACGTATCGGTACGGCTCGACGATGGGCGGGTTTTTCCAGCAGCATCAGGGAGTGGAGTTCAACAACCCCGACGGCACGCCGGTGATGGCGGCGCTGGGCGGCACGGTGGTCTATGCCGGCCGCGCGGAAGAAGGTGCGCTCACCGTCACGATACGTCACGATACCACCGTGACGGCTGGCGGAAAGCGGTATCGCCTCTACTCGACGTACTACCACAACTCGTCGCTGGCGGTCAAGGTGGGCAGCAAGGTGCGGACGGGCCAGGTCATCTCGAGGGTAGGGAACACCGGCCGGGCGACGAACGACCATCTGCACCTGGAGATCGCCATCTCGCCCACCGATTCGATCGGGGCGATCGTGGATTCGCTCCAGCGCTTTCCTCCCTACACCACCAATCCGGAGCTCTGGCTCGAGCCGTTTCCGAACACCGGCATCATCGCGGGGCAGGTGTTCGATGCGTCGGGCGAGCCGGTGCCGCAGACGCGGATTTACGGCATCGTGAAGCGCGAACCGACGGAAACGCCCTTTTCCTACGCCGAAACCTACGGCGACAAGGCGCACCCCCATCCGCTCTACGGCGAGCATTTCGCCGTGAGCGATGTCCCCGTCGGCACCTATGTGCTGGGCACGTCCATCGGCGCGAAGAAGGTGTTTCGCGCGGTGACCGTCGAGGCGGGAAAGCTCACCTGGGTGGTGTTCCGGCCCTGATGTTCATCGAGCTCACCGACCACCTGCGCTGTCCTTCAGATCACGAGGAGCAGTTTCTCGTCCTCCTCCCCGACCGAACCGAGGACCGCTCCATCCGAAGCGGTCAGCTCGGCTGCCCGGTCTGCGGACGGATCTTTCATCTGGCCGACGGGGTCTTCGACACCGGCAACGCTCCATCCCCCCAGGATCACGGCGGAGCCCTCACCGCCGATGCGATCGGCGCGCTGGCGGGGTTGCACGGCCCGGGTGGTTACCTGGTGCTGGCCGGCGCGCCGGGGGGCCTGTCCCGGGAGATTGCCGCCAGGTTTCCGGGTGTGGCGCTCGTCGCGGTGAACCCCCCGCCGGACGTCGCGGACGCCGGTCTCCTGAGCGTCATCCGTTCGGGAACGCTGCCGCTCAAATCGCGCTCGATGCGTGGTGTCGTGCTCGGGACGCCGTTCGGCGGAGATGCGCGGTGGGTGCGGGATGCTGCGCGGGTCGTGCTGCCGGGACTCCGAGTCGTGGGCGAGGGGGCCGACCCGCCAGGCGAAACGGTGGAGCTGATGGCCAGTGCGGAGGGCGTCTGGGTCGGGACGCCGCGGCGTTGACGCAATCTCAGTTCGCGTGGGGCTCGGCGTAGAGGGACTCGATCGCCTCACGGTGGCGCTCCTCGACGACCCTGCGGCGCACGCTGAGCTTGGGCGTGAGCTCGCCGGTCTCCATGCTGAATTCGCTGCTCAGCAGCAACAGCTTCTTCGGCATCTCGTACTGCGCGAGGTCGCGGAGCGACTTCCGGACTTCCCGTTCGAGCTTCTTGCGCACCTCCGGCAGGGCGAGGAGCCGGACGGGATCGTTCTCCGCAATGCGCTGGTGCGCCGCCCACGCCTTGAGCGATTCGATATTCGGAACGACGAGCATGATCGGGAAGGGCCGGCGGTCACCGAGCATGACCGCGTTCGCAACGAACTTGTTTGTCCTGGCGAGATTCTCGATCGGCTGCGGCGCGATGTTCTTTCCGCCCGCGGTGACGATGAGATCCTTCTTCCGGTCGGTGATCGTGAGAAAGCCGTCCGCGTCGAGCGCCCCGATGTCCCCCGTGTGGAACCATCCCTCCGGATCGATCGCCTCCGCGGTCGCCCCCGGCTTGTTGAAATACCCCCGCATCACGTGAGGGCCGCGCGTCAGGATTTCGCCGTCCGGCGCAATACGGACGTCCACGCCCGGCATCGGCCGCCCCACGGTGCCGAGCTTGAGATGGGCGGGGGTGTTCACGGCGATCACCGGTGAGGTCTCGGTAAGTCCGTACCCCTCGACCACCGGCATTCCGGCCGCGTAGAAGAACCGCGCGATCTCCGGCGTCAGGGGCGCGCCGCCGGAAATGAAGAGCCGGATGCGGCCCCCGGTGCGGGCCCGCAGCTTCGCGAATACCAGATGGTCGGCCAGCGCGTGCTTGACGGCGAGAGCGACCGGGACGCGCTTCCTCGCGATCACAAGATCGGCCCACCTCGCCCCCACCCGCCGCGCCCATTCGAAGATCCGCCTCCGCGAGGCGGAACTCGCCCGCACACCATCGAGCACGCGTCCGTAGATCTTCTCGTAGAGCCGGGGCACGGCCGCCACGATGGTCGGACGGCGCGCCACCATGTCCGCTGGCACCGTGTCGAAGCTCTCCGCGTAGTTGATGATCACTCCCGCATGAAACATCGCGTAGTGGCCGAACATCCGCTCGAAGATGTGAGAGAGGGGAAGGAAGGAGAGGCACTCATCGGTCGGGGCGAAGTCGAAAAGACCCACCGCGGCCGTGACGTTCGACGAGATGTTGCCATGGGTCAGCATGACCCCCTTGGGATCGCCGGTGGTGCCCGAGGTATAGATCAGCGTCGCCAGGTCATCGGCGTGTGCGCCGAGTGCCTGCTCTCTCCAGTCGGGGTGCCGTCCGCGCGCCGAGCGTCCGATGGCCATGACCGCGTCCACACTCAGGACACCGGGGCGCACGGCGGCGGCGTTGAAGGCGATGACATGCCGCAGCGCTGGCAGCCGTTCGCGCGCGGCGAGCACCTTCTCCACCTGTGCGGCCGTCGAGACCAGCACCGCCACGGCCGACGAATCACGAAGCACGTATTCCGCCTGCTTCGGCGGCAGCGTGGGGTAGATGGGGACATCGGTGCAGCGGGCGGCGAGGCAGGCGAAGTCGGTGATGGCCCACTCGGGGCGATTCTCGGAGAGCAGTGCCACCCGGTCGCCCGGGGCGACGCCGAGCTCGATGAGGCCGACGCTGAGGTCCTGAACCCGGTCGGCCAGCTCGCGGTAGCTCAGGTCGGTCCACCGGCCCTCCCGTTTGGAGCGGAGCGCCACCGGGCGCGCGGCGAACGCATCGATGGCGGTGAAGTACAGCTCGGTCAGGGTCGCTGGCGTCCTCGCCTCCTACTGGAAGGACACGGTGAAATGCTGGCCTGAGCCCGGAACCACGGCGCCGCGCGTGCGGGTGGCACGGACTTCCACGACGACCGTCAGCGGAGCCACGAAACCGGCCAGCCTGACGAGCGTGACGCTGGCGGTGCCGTCGGCGGCCGTGGCGACGGTGTCTTCGGTCAGGCCGTTCGGCAGACCGACGGTCGGAGTGACGGTGGCGGGGTCGGGGGAGACGATCGTGAAGATCACCGGCCTGCCGTCGACCGGACCCGGCGGGGTGAGGCTCCCCACCACGATCTGCAGGGGACCCGACGCGACCTGATCTTCAGTCACCGTGAGGATCGAATCTCCGGGGATGGCGATAGTGTCGGCGGGCGCGAGCACGGTGAACGAGAGAATTGCGGAATTGAGGCTTCCCACGCTCGCGAACACGCGCCCGGGCCCGGGCGCCACGCCGGTGAGGGCGCCGGATGCGGGATCGACCGAGAGCGTCGTGTCGGCCACGCTCCACACGATCGGCGCCGCGACGTCGTTGCCATTCTTGTCGAGCGCGCGCGCCGAGAGTTGCAGCGATTCGTTGACCTCGATGAGAGGGGAGTCGGGCGCGGTCAGCTCGAGTGCCACCACGCCACCGTCCACCTCCTGGAGATTGCTGCACGAGGCAAGCACGGCCGCCGTGGCCACGAGCATCCACCGCGTCACAGTGTCTCCGACGCGGGGCTGCCGGCAATGTCCCGGAGCGCGGATTCGGCGTGCCGGATCCATCGCTCGGCATCGGGGCCCTTGGGTGGCCGGGCGAGAAACGAGCGCAGGTGCTCCGCGGCCGGCTGAGCATCGCCGCGCTTGAGGAGCAGGAAGGCCACGCCGTAATGCGCGCCGACGAGACTGTCGTCGAGCTCCAGCGCGCGCTTGTAGTGGCGGATGGCTTCTTCGGGCTGAGCGGTTTTGGTGAACGCGATGGCCATGTTGAGCAGAATGCGCGAGTCGGCGGGATTGTCCCGGAAGGCCAGGCGATAGGAAGTGAGCGCTGCCTCGTAATCGCCCTGACGTTCCAGGGCCAGCCCCTCATTCAGGTAGTCCAGGCGCTGGGGACGTAGCGCTTCCCGGGATGGTGTGCCGAACAGGCGTCGCCAGAAAGACATGGGGTCGGATGGCTCTCCGGGCAAAGTCAAAGGGGCACAACGTGTTGGACTCCGGCAAAGATAGTCCCCGCCCAGACCTGCCGCAACGCGACGTGGTTGCTGCATTGCTCCGCGAGGCGTAGGTTCAGGCTGTCTCGACGGGAGGTCCGATGCGTCGCTCCACACAGGCGGGTCCGAGGGGAGTACTCGAGGTCGATTGGGCGTTCTTCGGCGAGCTGTGCCGGGCGCTCGCGATGCACGTTGCGCGCGACTACCAGCCGGAGATTGTGCTGGGCATCGCGAAGGCCGGAGTGATCCCCGGCGTGGTGGTGGCTTCCATCCTCCAGAGCGAGTTCAGTTCGATGGCCGTCACGCGCCGGGAGGCGGACGAGGCGCCGGTCCTGGTCTCGGGCCCTCCGACCACCATTCGCGGGCGACGTATTCTGGTCGTCGACGAGACGTGCGATACGGGGAGCACCATGAAGCTGGCACTGAACGAGGTGCGTGCGCTGCATCCCGCCGAGGTCCGCACCGCCGTGTCGTTCAAGACCGGCGATTACATGCCGGACTTCTTTGCGTTCGAGACCGACAATTTCATCATCCTGCCGTGGGATCGCGAGATCATCCAGAACGGTGAGCTGGTCGTTCGTCCCGATTACGCCGACAAGATCTGACGCCCGAAGCCCTTCCAACCTAATTCGTCGCTCGCCTGTCCAAGGGGGACCCACTACCGGAGCCCCCCGATGCGAATGGTGTGCTGCCTCGTGTTTCTGTCGCTGACGGCCGGCGCGCTCTCCGCGCAGCAGGCCGAGCGATATGCCATCGATGGTGATGACGTCGCGATCTACAATCTGGCCGGCCAGGTTCGGCTCGAAGCAGGGCAGAACACCGTCGCGGTCTCGGTGACGCGCGGCGGCACGGAAGCCGCGCGGCTCAAGGTGGCGCAGGACGACATCGGCGGCCGGCCGACCCTCCGGATCCTCTATCCCGGCGACCAGGTGCACTATGCCACCGACGGTGGCAACCATTCGAGCGATCTCCGTGTGCGGGACGACGGCACGTTCGGAGACTCGGATGACGGGGATCACCATCGTGGCCGAGACGACTCGCATCGCGGCCGGAGGGTGACGATCAGCAGCCGGGGTGGTGGCCTCGACGCGCACGCCGATCTCAGGATTCAGGTCCCCGCCGGCCGCAGAGTCTCGATGTACCTCGCGGTCGGGAAGGTCACGGTGGCGAATGTGAGCGGCGACCTGTACATCGACGCCTCGAGCGCCCCCGTCGCGGCGACGCGATTCAAGGGCACGCTCCGGATCGACGTCGGGTCAGGCCTTGTGGAGGTGAGCCAGGTGGAGGGACGCCTCTCGGTCGACACCGGTTCCGGAGACGTGACCGGCGCCGACATTCGGGGAGACGAGCTCAGCGTCGACACCGGCTCGGGGGACATTCGGCTCAGCGGGGTGCACGCCCCGAAGATCTCACTCGAGACCGGCAGCGGGGCCGTCACAGCCGACCTGCGCGCGGATGTGGGCGAGCTTTCGGTCGAAACCGGCTCGGGGGATATCGCCATCACGGCGCCGCCGACGCTGGGAGCGGAAGTGGAGATCGAAACGTCGAGCGGCGACATCGAGACCGACTTCCCGCTGCAGGTTACCCGCAGCGGGCACGATCATGTGAAAGGGCGTATTGGGGACGGGAAGGGCACGATCGCGATCGAGACGGGATCCGGAGGGATCAAGCTCCTCCGGCGCTCGAACTGACGCCGAGCGCATCGGCGTAGGTGACGCCCTGCGCCATCCGCTCATACACCGTACTGAGCGTCTCGGGCGAGCCCGCGAGGAAGCGGCAGCGGGCGTCGCCACGGGAGCGGCATTCGACCTCCATCACCGCGACCACTTCCTCCGAGAGCCTCCCGAAGAAATCCGCCAGCAGCCCACACGTCAGATGGCATGTGGGGAACTCGCCACGGCTCTCTTCCGCGGCCTCCGCCCACTCCGATGAGTCGAGCGCGATCACCGACGACCCGATCGGTGACGCGCTGAGCGCGCCCCAGCCCTGTTCCGCGAAGAACTGCGACAGCGCCTCGCTCAGGAACTCGATGTCGAGATCGGGCGGATGCTCCACCCCTCTCGTGGCCAGCAGCCACTCGGTGTACTCGGCGTACAGCTCCTCACCCCCGGCAAACCCCGCTTCCTGGAGGTAGGACGCGGCTTGAAGCCCGGTGTCGCGCTCGAGCGAGGCACGGAGCTGATGCAGAACCCGGCGTCCGATGCGGAGCCCGGGGTGAAGCGGCCTGAACGGCTGAGAGGTCATGGATGGTCGGGTTGGAGACGCTGGATCTTAGGCCGTGCGGCCAACGAGACGCAAGAGCCCGGCTTCGTCGATCACCGGTACGCCGAGCACCTTCGCCTTCTCGAGTTTGCCGCCGGCGTCCTCTCCGGCCACGACGGCGTCGGTCTTCTTGCTCACGCTGCCGGCGACGCGGCCTCCGGCGCCCTCGATCAATGCGGCGGCGTCCGTGCGCGAGAGAGTGGGCAGCGTGCCGGTGAGCACGTAGGTCTTCCCGGCGAGTGGGCCGTCGGCCGCCTCAGCGCTCGGCTCCTCGAAATTGAGTCCCGCCGTGCCCAGGCGATCGATGAGCTGCCGGTTTCGCGGCTCGCCAAAGAACGCGGTCACCGCCTCGGCGATCGCGGGGCCGACTCCGGGCACCGCGTTGATCGCCTCCCCGGAAACCGAGGCCAGCGCCGCCATCGTGCCGAATCGCCGGGCGAGGAGGACCGCGACCGTCTGGCCGACGTGCCGTACGCCCAGTCCGAAGAGCAGAATCGAGAGCGGTTGTTTCTTCGACACCGCGATAGCCGCGACGAGCTGCGCGGCCGACTGGTCGGCGAAGCGGTCGAGCTCGACCAGTTGTCCGGTGGTGAGGCCATACAGGTCGGCGACGTTCGAGATGAGTCTGGCGTCGAGCAGCTGGCGCACCCGCTCGTAGCCAAGGCCGCGAATGTCCATCGCGCCGCGCGAGGCGAAGTGGACGATGCCCTCGAGCACGCGGCCCGGGCAGCTTGCATTGGGGCAGTAGCGCATCGCCTCGCCCGCGGGGTGCTCGACCGGCGTGCCGCAATCGGGGCAGACGGCGGGCATGGCGAACGGACGCTCCTCGCCGGTGCGGCGCTCGGGAAGCGCGCGCACGACCTGCGGGATGACCTCACCGGCCCGGATGACTTCGACCCAGTCGCCGATCCGGATGTCCTTCTGCGCGATCAGCTCCTCGTTGTGAAGCGTCGCGTTGCTGACGGTCACGCCGCTGATCTCCACCGGCTCGAGCGTCGCGTAGGGATTGAGCGCGCCGGTGCGGCCCACGTTGACGAGGATGTCGCGCACCTGGGTGATGGCCACTTCGGGAGCGAACTTCCGGGCGATCGCCCAGCGCGGCTCTCTTCCCCCCACCACGCCGAGCTCGCCGTGGAGCGCGAGGGGGTCGACCTTCACCACGACACCGTCCGCCTGAAACGGCAGTTGCGGAATCAGCGCCTCGTAGCTTGCGATCTGCTCCTGCACGTCGGCCAGGGTGGCAAAGCGCTGCCGGCTGGGCTCGACCTGGAATCCCCAGCTCTCGAGGAGATCGAGCACTTCCCAGTGGGTCCGCGCCTTGATCTGCCCTTCGATCGGCTCGATGGCGAACGTGAAAAGCCGGAGTCTGCGACGGCGCGTGAGCGCGGGGTCCAGCTGCCGGAGACCACCGGCGGCGGCGTTGCGGGGATTGGCGAAGGGCGTCTCTCCCTGCCGCTCGCGTTCCTCGTTGACCTTCCGAAACCCCGCGTACGGCATGTAGACCTCGCCCCTGATTTCCACCAGTCGTGGCCACCCGCGACCCTTGAGGGCGAGCGGCGCATCCGCGATGGTGCGGATGTTGGCCGTGATGTTTTCCCCGATGACGCCGTTGCCGCGCGATGCGCCTACCGTCAGCCGTCCTTCTTCGTAGGTGAGGCTGACTGCCGCGCCGTCGATCTTGATCTCGACGGTGTACCCGGCCTCGCGAACCTCGGGAAGGATGCGCGCGTTGCGCTCCTCCCACTCGGCGAGCTCCTCCGGCGAGAAGGCGTTGGCGAGGGAGAGCATCGAGCGACGGTGGGTGTGCTTGGCGAGGGCGCTGGACACAGCGGCGCCCACTCGCTGGGTGGGGCTGTCGGGGGAGAGGAGATTGGGATCTGACCGCTCGAGCTCCTGCAGCTCGCGAAAAAACCGGTCGTACTCGGCGTCCGTGATTTCCGGGGCATCGAGGACGTAATAGGCGTGATTCGCGCGCTCGATCTGCTGTCGCAGCCAGGCCGCCCGGTCGGCTGCCGTGGCGTTCACCGTGAGGCTGACTCCTGGCTGAGCACGGCCCGCGCGACTTCAACGAGGCGCTCGATCTCCGGCGAATCGGCGGGATCGGCCGGGGCATCGTCCCGGAGCGGGTTGACCGCCGGCACACGCGCGAGCAGTTGCCGCATGAAGCCCAGCAGCGCCGCCTGCTCGCCCTCGCGGCGGCGAAGCGTCTCGTCCTCGCCGCGGCGCTGCCGCAGGCGCTCGAACCGGTGGGCGTTCCGTAGCGCCTTGGCGGTCAGGTTGGCTACCACCTGGCAGAACTCCAGGTCGGTCGCCGAGAAGGTGGGGCCATCCCGAAATGTACGAAGGAAAATGGCGCCGATGGCCGCCCCTCTCCAGGAGATGGGGATGACCGTAATGGTCTTGACCTTCCGTGCCGCGAGGGACCAGCGCGCCGGCCCGAGGGAGGGATCGGTGGCGGCGTCGGCGATGAAGACGGTCTGTCCGGTCTGGAGCGCCAGGCGCAGCTCGGGATAGCGGTCGAGGTCCACGGCGTAGTTGCGGATGCCCGGATCTTCGTAGCTCGCCACCAGTCGCACGCTGTCCCCGCCGCGCTCCGCCAGAAAGATGGAGCAGCGGTCGAGACCGAACGTCTCACCCAGCCTCAACGTCACCGACCGGACGATCTCGGCGAAGTGCAGCGAACCGCCGATGTCCTGAAGAATCTCGATCACGGCCAGGAGGTGCTTTCGCTCCTGTTCCAGGGTGCTGACCCGGGCCTGGAGCCGTTCGACCTCTTCGACGGCCAGTGCAACGCTTGTCATGGATCGTGTCCGAGGTGATGGGTTGAATCAGTATAAGGGGCGGCGCGCTCTGCGAAAACGGTGAAAAGTACTGCATAAGCTACCGTATAGATTCTGAGATGTCACAATGGTTGACGACACCACCGCGCCCAGTAGGTTCCACTCAGGAGCGGGTCATTCCGAGGGAGGGAGCAACGATGGCAGCCGACAAGTCGCGTCTCAGCGACGAAAACCACGAAGAAAACGAATTCGAGGGCGGCACCGGCAGTGGCACACGCTCCGGCGGGGGCGGCCTGGCCGGCTTTGCCGTCGGGGTGATCTTCGGCGCCCTGCTCGGGGCCGGGCTGGCGCTGATGTATGCCCCGGACCGCGGTGAGAAGACGCGAAGGCAGCTCAAGCGCCGGTTGCATCGGCTCCGGCAGGAGGCGGAGGACGGGCTCGACAAGGCCGGCGAGCGCACGAAGCGGGAGTTGATCCGTGGACGGCACAGGCTGGAGGCGGGGCTCGACCAGGCGGCACACAGGGCCAGGGAAGCCCTCGAGTAGCTTGCGTCTACTTGCGGCGAGCGAGTTTCGTTGCCAGCGCCGCCGCCTGGCGGCGGTACACCGGGTCCATGATCTCGCGATCGGGGAGTGCGGCGGCCTCGTCGAGCTCACGCGTCGCATCGGCGTATCGTTTCCGATCGGCGTAGATCTCCGCCAGCTCCAGCCGGTGATAGATCCGCCCGGGATCGAGCTCGACGGCCTTCTCCATGTTGGAGATGGCCGCGTTCCACGACGCCTTGCCGAACACCCCCGCGCCGAGAAAACTCTTCGCAAAGAAACGGCTGAGTCCCGACAGCCGCATGATCTCCGCGTTCCACCGGCCGAGAATGTGGTAGGCACCGTCGTATCGCGGATCGATCGCGATGCACTTGAGCGCCTCGTCTCGAATGACCGCGGCTCTCCGGATGCGATCCTTTTTCCCCATCGTGAGCGAGGCACGGCCGATGGCCGCCGCCAGCGCAAAATGCCCTTCCGCCCGGGCCGAGTCGGCCGTCACCGCGCGGCGCGCCAGCGTCTCCGCGCCGGCGTACAGCGAGTCCCGCCGCGCACTCTTGACGCTGTCGGGGATCATTTCTCCCTCGTCCATCATGGCGATGGCCCCCCGCCAGTTGGCCTCGTAGCTCGTGGAATCGAGGGCGAGCGCCGCTTGGAAATGCGCCAGGCCGGTGGCCAGGTCGTGCGCCTGGACCGCCGCTATCCCCATATTCACGTGATCGTGAACGTCCTGCGCCCCCGCGGGACGGGCGGCCGCCAACAACAATCCAACGGAGAAGGCGAGGAGCGGTTTGGGCACTGACAGGTTCCTCTCGTGGGAAGCCGAATGGTGATTCCACCGCTCATCGAGCACAAGCGGGACGGCCACGCGCTCGCGCCCGAGCAATGGGCCACGCTCATCGAGGAGTATACCGCCGACCGAGTGCCCGATTACCAGATGGCCGCCCTCCTGATGGCCATCGTCTGGCGCGGACTCGCCCCCGAGGAGCTGGCTGCCCTCACCGACGCGATGCTCGACTCGGGAGACCGGCTCCGCTTCGACGACTTTCCCCTCCCGCGAGTGGACAAGCACTCGACCGGAGGAGTGGGCGACAAGGTTTCGCTGCTGCTGGCACCGATGGTGGCGAGTTGCGGCGTTGCCGTGCCGATGATGTCGGGCCGCGGGCTCGGCCACACCGGGGGCACGCTCGACAAGCTCGAGTCCATTCCCGGTTTTCGGACCGGCCTCACGCTCAAGGAGGCGCGCGCGCAGATCGGCCGGCTGGGCTGCGTGATGCTGGGGCAGACGCCCGAGATCGCCCCCGCCGACCGCCGATTGTATGCGCTGCGCGACGTCACGGCCACCGTCGAGTCCATTCCGCTCATCGCCGCCAGCATCATGTCGAAGAAGCTTGCGGAAGGGCTGAACGGACTGGTACTCGACGTGAAGACGGGGAGCGGCGCCTTCCTGCCCGGCATCCCCCGCGCTATCGAGCTCGCGCAGACGATGATCGGACTGGGCGAAGTGCGCGGCTGCCCGACCGTGGCGCTGCTCACGGCGATGGACCGGCCACTCGGCCGCGCGTGCGGGAACTCGCTCGAAGTGGAGGAGGCGATCGAGGGACTTCGAGGCGATGGCCCGGCCGACCTCATGGAGGTGACCTACGCGCTCGGTGCCGAGATGCTCGTCCTCGTCGGCGCCGAGCGCAACCTGGCCGAGGCGCACGAGCGGCTCGGGGAGACGATTTCCTCGGGTGCGGCACTCGAGCTCTTCGCCCGGATGGTGGAGGCGCAGGGCGGCAATCCGGCCGTGGTGGACGACCCGGGTATCCTGCCGCAGGCGGAGGCAGTCGAGGTCTACCGCGCCCCCGCGGAGGGCGTCGTCTCCTCGGTCGAGCCACGCCGCATCGGCCGCGCGATCACCGATCTCGGCGGGGGAAGGCGCAAGGTGGAGGATGTCGTCGATCCGTCGGTCGGCTTCGTGATCACGGTCAAGCCGGGCGACCGGGTACGCCTGGGTGAGCCAATCGCGTCGATTTTCGCGAGAAACGCCACCGGCATTGCGACGGGGGAGGCGGCGCTCCGAGCGGCGATCGTCATCGGCGAGTCGGGCCGGCTCACGCCGATTATCTCCCATCGCATCAGCAGGCGTGGGGTCGAGTCCCTGGCAGGAACCGCCTAGTGCCGTATGTGAGCGGACCGGTCGGGGTGCTGCTCGTCGCCGGCGTGGTGGCCGCCACGTTCGTCGTCTGGCTGCTGCGCGACCGGCGCTACCCCGGACCGAGGCTTCACGGCGACGAGGGCGTCGATCGCGACGAGCTGGAGGCGGCCGAACGGGAGGTGCGGGAGCTGGATAGCGGACAGCGCCCCGACGAGGACTTTCTGGGAGACGATTGGGGGCCGGGTTCGGCGCGCCCGCGGCCACCGGTGCGACTGTAGCTGCGACACCGCCACCACCCCGACGAGGATCGCCTCACACGTCGAGATTGCTCACGTATTTGGCGTTCTGCTCGATGAAGAGCCGCCGGGGCTCGACCTCGTCGCCCATCAGCTCGTCGAAGAGGTTCGATGCCGTCGAGACGTCTTCCATGGTGACCCGGAGGATGGTACGCGTCGCCGGATCCATGGTGGTCTTCCAGAGCTGTTCCGGGTTCATCTCGCCGAGGCCCTTGTAGCGCTGGATGTTGACCGAGCCCTTGCCCTCACCATTCGTCAGACGCCTGGCGTACTCGTCCCGTTCCGCTTCGGTGTAGGCGTAGAACTCCTCCTTGCCCTTGGCAACCCGGTACAGCGGCGGCTGCGCGATGTAGATGTAGCCGGCCTCGACCAGCTCCTGCATCTGCCGGAAGAAGAAGGTGAGCAGCAGCGTGCGGATGTGGGCGCCGTCCACATCGGCGTCGGTCATCAGGATGATCTTGTGATACCGGGCGTCCTCGAGCTTGAAGTCATCCTTGACGCCGGTCCCGATGGCGGTGATCATCGCCCGGATTTCCTCGTTGCTGAGGATCTTGTCGATCCGGGCGCGCTCGACGTTCAGGATCTTGCCGCGAAGCGGCAGGATGGCCTGGAACGAGCGGTTGCGTCCCTGCTTGGCGCTGCCGCCCGCGGAGTCTCCCTCGACGAGGTAGATCTCGGTGTGCGCGGGGTCGTCGAGCGAGCAATCGGCCAGCTTGCCCGGGAGCACCATGTTTTCGAGGCCCGATTTCTTGCGGATCAGGTCCCGCGCCTTGCGGGCGGCCTCGCGGGCACGTGCCGCGCTCACGGCCTTCTCGATGATGGCGCGAGCCACCGGCGGATGCTCCTCGAGGAAATTTCCGAGATGCTCGTTCACCACCGTCTTGACGATGCCCTCGACCTCGGAGTTGCCGAGCTTGGTCTTCGTCTGCCCCTCGAACTGGGGCTCGCGCACCTTGACGTGAAGCACGCAGGTGAGCCCCTCCCGGATGTCCTCGCCCGAGAGGGTGAAGTCCTCCTTCTTCAGGAAGTCGCGCTTCTTGGCGACGTCGTTGATTGTTCGGGTGAGGGCGGCCTTGAACCCCGTGAGATGGGTGCCGCCTTCATGCGTGTTGATGTTGTTGACGAAGGTGAACGTGTTCTCGTTGTAGCCGTCCTCGTACTGCAGCGCGAGGTCGACGTCGACGTCGTCCTTGACGACGGTGAACGCGATCGGCTTGGGGTGGAGCGGCTTCTTGTTGCGGTTGAGCCACTCGACAAACTGCACCAGCCCGCCCTTGGCAAGAAACGTTTCGCTCTTGCCCTGCTCCCGCTCGTCCTTGATGGAGATGCTCACGCCCTTGTTGAGGAACGCGAGCTGCCTGAGCCGGTCGGCCAGAGTCGAGTAGTGGAACTCGAGCACGGTGAAGATCTCCGGATCGGGCTTGAACCGGATGGTGGTGCCCGAGCCCCGCGCCTTGCCGAGGGTCTCGAGCTTGCGCACCGTCTTGCCGCGAACGAACGCCATCCGATGCCGGTTGCCGTCGCGATCGACCACGACCTCGAGCCGCTCGGACAGCGCGTTGACGACGGAGACGCCGACGCCGTGCAGGCCGCCCGACACCTTGTACGAGTTCTTGTCGAACTTGCCGCCGGCGTGGAGCACCGTCAGCGCCAGCTCGACCGCCGGCATCTTCTCCGTGGGGTGCATGCCCACCGGAATCCCGCGCCCATTGTCCTGGACCGTGATCGAGTTGTCGGCGTGGATGGTGACGTTGATGGTATCGCAGTACCCGGCGAGCGCCTCGTCGATCGAGTTGTCCACCACTTCGTATACCAGATGGTGGAGACCGTTCTCGCTGGTCGAGCCGATGTACATCCCCGGACGCTTGCGGACAGCCTCGAGTCCCTTGAGGACCTGAATCGAATCGGCGGTGTACTCCGGCATGCCGTCAGCGACGGCGTTCTGTAATTTGGCCATACTCTCCAATCGTCAGGGCTGGGGCCGATCCAGCGGACCGGGTGTCCAACGGATTTCCTTCACACGCCCTGTGCGTCCGGCATTCAGTCGGGCCAGGATCCGGGGCGTCATCAGACTCAATTCGTTGGCCCATGCCGCCGTCGCCACGCGAACGCGAAGCAGACCATCGCGGGTGACCGACTCCGGCGCCGTGACGGAGGCGATTTGCGGACCGACCAGGGTGGCCCATTCCTCGATGATGCCCGCCTGCTGCAGCCGCTTGGAGAATCCCGATTTGCTGAGATAGCTCGCAAGCGCATCGGCCAGCGATGAGGGGATGCGTTTTTGCGTCACCGACCCACCCGTCCCGATTCGAGGTTCCACACCGGCATGTGGGCCTCGGGCGGCAGCTCGTCTCGCCGGGGCGCCGTGAGAAACACCTGGCGCTCGCCGGTGCCGAGGACCCGCCCCGCGAGACGTCGCTGCCGTTCGCGGTCGAGCTCGGCGAAGACATCGTCGAGCAGCAGCGCCGGCTCAGTTCCGCGCGCCTTCCGAAGCGAGACGAGCTCCACGAGCTTGAGCGCCACCGCCGCGCTCCGTTGCTGACCGGTGGAACCGATGCCGCGGAGCTGCCGGCCGCCCACCTCGATGATCAGGTCGTCGCGATGCGGACCGACGGTCGTCATGCCGCGCGCGCGATCCTGTGTGAGCGCCGCATCGAGCACCGCCGGCCATTCCGCGGCCAGCGCCAGGCGCGCGTCGCCGCGGTAGCGGAGGCAGGCCGCCATCGGCTCGCCGATGCAGTCCAGCTCCTCGGCGAATGATTCGGCCGCCGCACGAACCCAGTGCGCCCTGCCGCGGACCACTTCGGCTCCCGCTTCAGCCAGTGGTGCATCGAAGGCTCGGGCCATTTCGACGACGCCTTGCCTGAGTGCGGCATTGCGCTGGGCCAGGGCCGCCCGGTAGCGCACGAGCCATTTGAGATATCGCCGGTCCGCGAGCGAGAGGACGCGATCGAGGTACTGCCGCCGTTCCGCGGCCGGACCAGCGGCCAGCCCGACATCGGCCGGAAGGAAGGCGACCGCGAGCCACGCCCCCGCCGCGTCGGCGATCCGCTGTGGCTCCTCGCCATCGACCGCGATCCGCTTCCGTTTTCCAGCGACCTGGTAGGTGGCCGACACCGAGCTGACCGCGCCGCCCTCGATGTGCGCCTCGATGTGGAACCCGCTGCCGCCGAAGCGCGCCACCTCGCTATCGGCCGTGCCACGGAGCGACCGGAAGAGCACCGGGTAATAGAACGCCTCGAGCAGATTCGTCTTGCCCTGCGCATTGGCGCCCAGCAATGCGATGCCTCCTGCCGGAGGCTCACATTCCAGATCGTCGAGGTTGCGGAACCCCCGTGCAGCCAGCCGGCACAACCGCACTATCGGATATTGATCGACCGAATCGCTGCGCCGCCTCGGTCGCCGACGCCATCCACCGCGAACACCCTGATCAGGATCGTCCCCCCGGTGTTGCCGAAGGTGGAGAGCTGGAGTGCGAACGGCACCGAGTCGGCCCCTTCGCCCTTCTCCGGAGAAAAGCTCTGGCCGGCGCCGGTCACCTCGAAGAAGACCGAGTCGATCCCATCGGGGTCGATGCTGTATCCGGTGACGATGAGAATATCGCCCTCGACGACGTCGGTATCGCCGGCCGGCCGCGTGATGTTGGTGAGGGGCCCGCTGCCGTCACCCGGATTCTCGACCGGAAACGTCAGCCGGTCGCGTTCGCCGCACCCGGCCAGCATACCGGCAACCAGCCAGGGAATGCAGCTCCTGACCATCGACGAAAAATACCCGGATCGAGAGTAAAATTGCAGCCTCATCTGCCCTCGAACGACGCCTTCCGCTTCTCCAGAAATGCCTGGGTGCCCTCGTGCATGTCGGAGGTGGCGGAGAGCAGTCCGAAATAGTTGGCTTCGAGCCGCAGCGCCTCGTCCACCGTCAAGTCGCCGCTCGCGTCGACGAGCTCCAGACAGGCACGGACGGCGAGCGGCCCGTTGTCGAGAATGGCCCGCATCAACGTCTCGGACTCGGCGATGAGCCGGTCCCCTGGCACCACCCGATTGACCAGTCCGATCCTGAGCGCTTCCTGCGCATCGATCACCCCCCCGGTCAGCAGCAACTCGAGCGCGCGGCCTCGTCCCACCAGCCGCGGCAGCCGCACGGTGCCGCCATACCCGGGGCCGATGCCCAGCTTCACCTCGGGCTGGCCGAACCTGGCGTTCTCGCTCGCCACCCGGAGATGGCAGGCCATGGCGAGCTCGCACCCGCCACCGAGCGCGAAGCCGTTGACCGCGGCGATGACCGGCTTGCCGCATTGTTCGAGACTGCGAAAGACCCGCTGTCCTGCCAGCGATCGCTCGCGGCCATCCATTGCGCCCTGTCCCGAGATTTCCGAGATGTCGGCGCCGGCGGCGAACGCCTTGGCGCCTGAACCGGTGAGGATCGCGCCGCCGATAGCGGGGTCGCCGGAAATTTGCGCCGCCGCCTGACCCAGCTCGGCGATGACGGCGGCATTCAGCGCGTTGAGCTTGTCGGGTCGCTCGATGGTGACGCGGGCGATGCGGTCGGTCACGGTGAACGAGAGTGTGGTATACATGGCTCAAGTCTCAAGGCGCAGATGGCAACTCGCAAGGCCTGATGGTGAGGCTATCTTTCCCCCGTGCCGATACCCTCCCCCATCGCGTGGACGCCCGCCGGCGGCGTGCGCATCCTCGATCAGACGCTGCTGCCGACGGAAGAGCGCTACCTCGACCTCGAGTCGGTGGAGGCGGTGGCCGAGGCGATTCGCATGCTGCGTGTGCGAGGCGCGCCGCTCATCGGCATTGCGGCGGCGATGGGGGTGACGCTCGACACCCGAGTCTCCAACACGCTCGACGCGGTGCGCCGCGCAGCGGCGGTGCTGGTCGTGACCCGGCCGACCGCGGTCAATCTACGGTGGGCGCTCGACCGAATGGAACGGAGGGCGTCGCTCGCGGCACAGGCCGGCGCGGACCTCCGGACGGCGCTGGTGACCGAAGCGAACGTCATCTGGGAGGAGGACCGGCTGATGTGCGCGCGGATCGGCGCGGCGGGAGCGGAGCTGATCGGGGGGGACGCCCTCGTGCTGACGCACTGCAACGCGGGTGCGCTCGCCACCGGGGGGATCGGCACCGCGCTCGCGCCGATCTATACCCTGCACGAGGCCGGACGAAACGTCTCGGTGATCGCCGACGAGACGCGCCCACTCCTTCAGGGCAGCCGGCTCACCGCCTGGGAGCTCACCCGCGCGGGGGTGCAATGCACGGTGATCACCGACGGCATGGCGGCGAGCCGGCTTCGCAAAGGCGACATCACCTGCGTCATCGTCGGCGCCGACCGGATCGCCGCCAATGGCGACGTGGCCAACAAGATCGGGACCTACGGGCTCGCCCTCGCGGCGAGAGCGCACGGCGTGCCGTTCTACGTGGCGGCGCCGAGCTCGACGATCGACGCGGCCACCGCGGACGGCCGCACGATTCCCATCGAGGAGCGCAGCAACGATGAAGTCTCCGGATGGCGGGGGGTGCGTTCGGCTCCCGAGGCCGCCGGGGTCTGGAACCCCGCCTTCGACGTCACGCCGGCCGCGCTCGTGACCGCGATCATCACGGAGACGGGAGTGCATGAGCCGGGGAGAATAGCTGTTGGCTATTAGCCACTAGCCACCATGTCCTCCATCCTCGCCCTCGACCAGGGCACCACCGGCACCACCGCGCTCGTCGTCGGCCAGGACGGCTCCGTCCTCGGACGCGGCTCTCGGGAGTTTACCCAGCACTTTCCGCGGCCTGGCTGGGTCGAGCACGACGCCAACGAGATCTTCCGCGTGTCCGTCGACGTGATGCGTGAAGCGATGGCCGGGGCCGGCGAGCGTCCGGTGGGGCTCGGCATCACCAATCAACGCGAGACCGTGGTGCTCTGGGACCGCCGCACCATGGAGCCGGTGGCGCCGGCCATCGTCTGGCAGGATCGGCGCACGAGCGAGCGCTGCCAGGAGCTTCGCGCGAGCGGCGTCGAGACACTGCTGCGCGCCCGCACCGGCCTGGTGGCCGATCCGTATTTCTCCGCGACCAAATTCGAGTGGCTGCTGCGGGATCCGTCGCTGCGCGCGCGCGCCGCCCGGGGTGAGCTGGCCGGCGGAACGGTGGAGAGCTGGATCGTCGCCAGGCTGACCGGCGGACGCGTGCACGTCACCGACCACACCAACGCCTCCCGGACGCTGCTCTACGATCTTGCCGCACGCCGATGGGACCCCGAGCTCCTCCAGATCTTCGGCGTTCCCCGCGAGCTGCTGGGCGACATCGTCCCGTCCTCGGGCGTGGTCGGCGAGAGCGACACCGCGCACCTCGGCGTCGCGCTTCCGATCGCCGGCCTCGCGGGCGATCAGCAGTCGGCGCTGTTCGGACAGGGGTGTTGCGCCGACGGGCTCGCCAAGAACACCTACGGCACCGGGGCATTTCTCCTGGTGTTCGCGGGACAACGGCCGCCGACGCCCGCGGCGGGGGTGCTCGCCACGGCTGCCTGCGGACCCGCGGGAGAGCCAGCGTACGCCCTGGAGGGCAGCGTCTTCATCGCCGGTGCGGCGGTGCAGTGGCTTCGAGACGGACTCGGCATCATCTCAGCCGCGGGCGAGAGTGAGGCGATGGCGCTCAGCGTCGCCGATACTGCGGGCGTGCACTTCGTTCCCGCCTTTGTGGGACTGGGCACGCCGCATTGGGAGCCGGAGGCGCGGGGGACGATCACGGGCATCACCCGGGGCACGTCGCGAGCGCACCTGGTTCGGGCGGCGCTGGAGGCGATGGCCTTCGGCAGCGCCGACCTGCTCGACGCCATGGTGGGGACGGGCGGGCACGCCGTGCCGGTGCTGAGGGTGGATGGGGGCGCGGCCGCCAACGACTGGCTGATGCAATTTCAGGCCGACGTGCTGGGCGTGCCGGTGGAACGGCCCGACATGGTGGAAACCACGGCCCTCGGTGCCGCCGGGCTCGCCGGCCTGGCGCTCGGCGTATGGAAGAACGCGGGGGAGTTTCTTGCAGGCCGCCGCTTCCGGCGCTTTGAGCCAACCAGCGACGCCACCGAGCGGCGGCGGCAGCGGCAGGACTGGCATCGGGCGGTCGGGGCGGCCCTGGCCTGGGCGCGGGGGTAGGGGGGCCTGGCCGCCTGCACATTCACACTATATTGATGCACCATCCACGGAGCCCCCATGAAGGCTGGTCACAAGTTCCTGTTTGGCGCCGCGTTGATTGTGGCGAGCGTCGGATTTCTCATCGCCGAAGGGGTAAAGGAAACCGGCGTGTATTTCCTCACGCCCACTGAGCTGGCGGCCAAGACCGCGAGCGATCCGAGCTTCGTCGAGAACGTCGGCTTCAAGGTGGGAGCCAGGGTCGTCCCCGGCTCTGTCCGGCGCGACAACGCGAGCCGCACGATCGATTTCCGGGTGTCCGACGGAACCAGGACGTATCCGGTGACCTATCACGGGCTGGTGCCGGACACCTTCACCGACGCGGATGACATCGAGGTGGTGGTGGAAGGCCGCCTCGGTCGGGACGGCGTCATACGTGCCACCGACGTTCTTGCCAAGTGCGGCTCCCGCTACGAGGCCGTGCCGAAAGCCTGAGAGTTTCATGACGCTGCTGGGACAGTTCGCGCTCTGGGCCGCGTTTCTCATCGGTCTCTGGTCGGTGGTGATCTCCTTCTCCGGCCGCTGGCGCGAGCGCCCCGAGCTCGCCACCAGCGTCGTCCGCTCCGTCTACGTCATCTTCGCCTGCCTCGTCGTCGCGACGATTTCCCTGTGGAAGGGGCTCGTCACCCACGACTTCAACATCGAATACGTCGCCGCGTACACCAGCCGCAATCTGCCGAGTTATTTCATCGTGTCCGCGCTGTGGGCCGGGCAAAAGGGATCGCTGCTCTTCTGGGCCACGGTGCTGTCGCTCTTCGCGAGCCTCTCGCAGCTGCTCACGTCGCGCCGGTACTCCCATCTGATGCCGTACGTCGCGGGGGTCACGTCGGCCGTCGTCGCGTTCTTTCTGAGCGTGATGATCTTCGGGTCGAATCCCTTCGAGCGACTGCCGTTCACTCCGGCCGATGGCCGCGGACTCAATCCGCAGCTTCAGAACGTGGGGATGGTCATCCATCCGCCCATGCTCTACCTCGGCTACATCAGCATCACGATTCCGTTCGCCTTTGCCATTGCGGCCCTGCTCACGCGCCGCCTCGACACCGGCTGGATCCAGGCCATCCGGAAGTGGACGCTCGTCAGCTGGCTGTTTCTCTCGATCGGGATCACGCTGGGGATGTGGTGGGCCTACGTCGAGCTTGGCTGGGGCGGGTACTGGGCGTGGGACCCGGTCGAGAACGCCAGCCTCCTGCCCTGGCTCACGATGACCGCGTTTCTCCATTCGGTGATGATCCAGGAGAAACGAGGGATGCTCAAGCGGTGGAACCTCGGCCTGATCGTGGGAACCTTCCTCCTCAGCATCTTCGGCACGTTCATCACCCGGTCCGGGGTCATCGCCAGCGTCCACAGCTTCACCCAGTCGAACGTCGGCTATTTCTTCCTCGGCTTCCTGGTCGTCGCCGCGGTGCTCTCGTTCACGCTGCTCTACACGCGATGGCCGCAGCTCGAGGCGGAGGTGCAGCTGGAGTCGATGCTGAGCCGCGAGGCAGCGTTTCTCTTCAATAATCTGCTCCTCGTCGGCATCGCCTTCTCGGTGCTCTGGGGGACCCTCTTTCCGATCCTCTCCGAGGCCGTGCGGGGCACGAAGATCACGGTCGGGGCGCCCTTCTTCAATCGGGTGAACGTGCCACTCGGCCTGCTCCTCCTCGCGCTCACCGGCATCGGTCCGCTCATCGCGTGGCGCAAGGCCTCGGCCGCCAACCTCCGGCGTCAGTTCATCGCACCGCTGACGACGGGCGGCGTGACGCTGGTGGCACTCCTGGCGGCCGGCATGCGCGACCCCTATCCGCTCATGGCCCTGGCGCTGGCCGGTTTCGTGACCGGGACGATTCTGCAGGAGTTCTACCGGGGCGTGCGCGCCCGGCACCGCATACACGGTGAATCGGCGCCGGTCGCCTTGCTCCGTCTCATCGAGCGCAATCGGCGGCGTTATGGCGGCTACATCGTGCATGCGGGCATTCTGATCTACTTCGCGGCGTTTGCCGGCATGGCGTTCAAGGTAGAGCAGGAGGCGACGCTCAAGCCGGGTGAGTCGGTGGAGCTCCGGAGCCCTTTCGGGCACACCTACCGATTCACTCATGTCGGGATCTCGCAGTACGAGGCGCTCAACCGAATCGTCTCCGCGGCCACGGTCGAAGTGCAGAAGGACGGCAAGCCGGCCGGGTTGCTCACGTCGGAAAAGCGGCAGCACGTGGACAGCTTCAAGCGACCCACGTTCGAGCCCTCCACTGAGGTTGGAATCCGCAGCAATTTGCAGGAGGATCTCTACCTGGTCTTTGCCGGGTCGGTGGATGGGACGGAAGAGGCGGTCTACCGCATCAACATCAATCCGCTGGTGTGGTGGGTGTGGTTCGGCGGCTTCGTCCTCGCCTTCGGCGGGATCGTGACGATGTGGCCTGGCGGCGGTCCGACGATTTCGGCGCGGCGCGCGGCCCAGGCCGGGTACGGCGTTTCGCTCGTCGGGGCGGGAAAGGACTGATATGCCCGATGCTGGCACTGGCGGCCTGACTCGACGGGGTTTTCTCGGTGCCGGCCTTGCGCTGTTTGCCCAGGACTCCCTGGCAGGCAAGGGGAGCATCGGCACACTTCGAGATCCCACCGCGCTCGGGCGTCTGGTGGCACCGACAAAGCCGGGAGACGATGCGGCAGAAATCCAGGCCATCGAGCAGCGGCTTGCCTGTAATTGCGGCTGTACCCTCGACGTCTTTACCTGTCGAACCACCGACTTCTCGTGCACCTACTCGCCCGCGCTGCATCGCGAGGTGCTCGCGCTCAAGCGCGATGGCCTCACGGCGCAGCAGGTGCTCGACGCCTTCGTCGCCAAGTACGGCGAGAAGGCCCTCATGGCGCCCAAGCCCAGGGGATTCATGAACCTGACCGGCTACTTGCTTCCCAGTGCCGTGATTCTCGCGGCTGGCGCCGCGCTGATGACGGTGATTGCCCGGCGGAGAGTCGCGGTGGCCGGCGGGATCGCCCCGAAGCCGGACAGCTCCCCGCCGCCGGTGAACGCCAGTGCCGAGGAGCTGGAAGGATTGAAGCGGGCGTTGAGTGAGGTGGATGATTGATGGACCTGGAGGCGGTAGCGGCCGGCTTGCTCGGCGTTGCCGCGCTGTATGTCGTGCTGCAACCGCTCCTGCGTCCCGGTCAGCCGAAGCCCCCGACCTTCGAGCCGCTCGACCCCGAGGAGACCGTGAAGGGCGTGGCATTGGCGGCGCTCAAGGAAATCGAGTTCGACCGGGAGACGGGGAAGCTTTCCGATGCCGACTATGAGTTCCTGAAGGCCAAATACACCGGACAGGCGCTGGAAGCGCTGCGAGCCGAGCGAGCCAGTGCGGAGATGAGCGACGTCGAGGCCTTGATCGCTGCCAGGGTCAGAACCCTCCGCTCCGCTGTGGTCCCGGCGCCGCTCACGCATTCATCGAATGCACCCCCGTCCTGCCCCTCCTGTGGCCCACCTCTGGAGCCCGATGCCGTGTTCTGTTCGACCTGCGGCGCCCGGCTACCCCTTGCGGGTGCGTGCGCGGGATGCGGCGCCGCCTTGGGGCCCGAGAGCGGGTTCTGCGAGCGATGCGGGGCTCAGGTAGCAGCCTGAGCTCCCGGAGAACATCGCACCGCTCCATTAACTCATCATCAACGGCCGCACGTGCCGGCCGCCCGGTTGTGCTCTGCTCGTGCTCGCTCAGGGCATGAAACTCGCACTGATTGGCGTGACTTTCGGCTGCCTGGGGGCGGTGACATTCCTGCCCACGCTCCGGGCGGAGTAACACAGGAGGCTCATCGATGGAAAACCTCTTCGGCTTTGTGGGCGCCAGCCTCCTCGGCGCCGGAGGGTGGTGGCTCGGCGAGCGCGTCGGGTTCATGACGGCATTCATCATCAGCACCATCGCCAGCGGCGTGGGACTGTATTTCGGGCGCCGCTTCGTTCGGGACTACCTGAACTAGCCCTCCATCACCGCCGGCGATTGTACATCGCGGCGGCCCCGTCTAATCTTCCGCTCCGTCGCACCCCGCGCGGGACTCGCCTCCGACCAGGACCCTTCGTGCCGTTCAGCTCGCTCAAATTGAATCCCAGTCTTCTCAAGGCCATCAAAGAGCTCGGTTTCACCCGGCCCACGCCGATTCAGACCGACGCCATACCGCCCGCACTCGAAGGCCGCGACATCCTCGCGTGCGCGATGACCGGGAGCGGGAAGACCGCCGCCTTTCTGTTGCCCATTCTCCATCAGCTCATCGACAAGCCGCGGCGCACCACCCGGGCGCTGGTCATTACGCCCACGCGCGAGCTCGCCGCCCAGATCCTCGAGGACGTGAACGACCTGGCGGTGCACACGCCCATCACCGCCGCCGCCGTGTTCGGGGGAGTCGGGATGGGCCCGCAGGAGCACGCCTTCCGGAGCGGTGTGGATGTGCTGGTTGCCACGCCCGGGCGCCTGCTCGATCACTTCAAGCAGCCGTACGCCAGGTTGTCGGGGGTCGAGTATCTCGTCCTCGACGAGGCCGATCGGATGCTCGACATGGGCTTCCTTCCCGACATCCGCCGGGTGTTGAAGCATCTGCCGGCCAGGCGGCAGACGATGTGCTTCAGTGCGACCATGCCGGCGCCCATTGTGACGCTGACCCGGGAAATTCTCCACGATCCGGCATTGATCCAGCTCGAGCGGAAGTCCGCACCAGCGGTGGGGATCACGCAGGCGGTGTATCCGGTGTCGCGCGAGCTCAAATCGGCGCTGCTTGTGGCGCTCCTTCAGCGGGGCGAGATCGAAGAGGCACTGGCCTTTACCAGGACCAAGCACCGCGCCAATCGGCTGGCGGCGTACCTGGTGAAGCAGGGAATCAAGGCCGAGCGCATTCATGGCAACCGCTCGCAGGCGCAGCGCACCGAGGCACTCGCCGGGTTCAAGAGCGGGAAATATCGCGTGCTCGTCGCGACCGATATCGCCGCCAGGGGGATCGACGTGACAGAGCTCGGTCACGTGGTGAATTTTGACGTGCCCGCGGTGCCGGAGGACTACATCCACCGGGTGGGCCGCACGGCCCGCGCGGAGGCGACCGGCGATGCCTTTACGCTGGTGTCCCCGGAGGAGGAGGGCGATCTGCGGAGCATCGAGCGGGTGGTCGGGAAGCGACTTCCGCGGGTGACGCTTCCTGATTTCGACTACTCCGCAAAGCCCGAGGGACGGTTCGAGGTGCCGCTCGAAGAGCGGATTGCGGCGATTCGGGCGAGGAAGGCGGAGGAGCGTATGCGCGCCAAGGCGAAAGCCGAACGCCGTGAGGGGCATCAGCGGTCGGGCCCGGCCACACCCCAGGGACGCCCGGCGCAACCGAAGGCGCGCAGCGGCGATCCGAGACGCCGGCGCCCGCGGTAGCC